>DASWHD010000229.1:0-5595 GCA_036393335.1 bacterium | reverse complement strand
CCGCGGGACTGGCGCGTCTGCAAGCTGGCCGTCACGCCCGATCCGGGCGTCATCGAGGTGAACATCCACCCGGCCCATGACTGGGGGGAGATGGTCGCGCGGACCCAGGCACTCTATGCCGATGCGCGCGCGGCCCGCCTGGGCACGGAGAAGTTCATGCTCGACGGCCATCACACCGGCACCAGCGGCGGCAACCACGTCACCATCGGCGGCGCCACCCCGGCCGACAGCCCCATGCTGCGCCGGCCGGACCTGCTGCGCAGCCTGCTCACCTACTGGCAGCATCATCCCGGGCTGTCCTATCTCTTCTCCGGGATGTTCATCGGCCCCACGAGCCAGGCACCGCGGGTGGACGAGGCCCGGGACGAGATCCTCTATGAGCTGGAGATCGCCTTCCAGCAGATCCCCGAGGGCGAGGTGCCGGAGCCGTGGTTGGTGGACCGCGTGCTGCGCAACCTGCTGGTGGATGTGACGGGCAACACCCATCGCGCCGAGTTCTGCATCGACAAGCTCTTCTCCCCAGACTCCCCGAGTGGCCGCCTCGGGCTGGTGGAGTTCCGCGCCTTCGAGATGCCCCCCCATGCCCGCATGAGCCTGGTGCAGATGCTCCTGCTGCGCACCCTGATCACGTGGTTCTGGCGACAACCCTACCGCCACCGGCTGGTGCGCTGGGGCACCGAGCTGCATGACCGCTTCATGTTGCCGCACTATGTGTGGGCCGATATGCACGACGTGGTCTGCGACCTGCAGCGGGCGGGATACCCCTTCCAGGCGGAGTGGCTGGCCCCGTTCCAGGAGTTCCGCTTCCCCCACTACGGCTCGGTGACGGTGCGGGACATCCGCCTGGAGGTCAGGGCCGCCCTGGAACCCTGGCACGTGCTGGGCGAGGAGGTGCGGAGTCTCGGTACGGCACGGTACGTGGATTCATCGGTGGAGCGACTCCAGGTCAAGGTGACGGGGCTGACGGATGCGCGGCACCTCGTGGCCTGCAACGGGCGCAGGGTGCCGCTGCACAATACGGGCACCCACGGGGAGTACGTGGCCGGCGTGCGCTACCGGGCGTGGCAGCCGCCCTCGGCGTTGCATCCCACCATCGGGGTCCACTCACCGCTGGTGTTCGACATCATCGACACCTGGAGCGGGCGTGCCATCGGCGGCTGTACCTACCATGTGGCGCATCCCGGCGGCCGGCACTACGAAGAGTTCCCGGTCAACGCCTACGTGGCCGAGACCCGCCGGATCAGCCGCTTCTGGGGCTACGGCCACACCCCCGGGCCGATCGAGCCGCCCCCGGAGATCGCGACGCTGGGTCGCTTCTCGAGCGACGGCCATCCGACCGGTCCCATGTCCCCGCCCGCCGAGGAGCCCAGCCCGGAGTATCCCTACACCCTGGACCTCCGGTACCGCCACGGTTGTGACTGACCAGCTTGCCTCTGCCGCAAGAGGGATTGGAACCCCAGATGGACACAGATGAACGCAGATCACCGGTCCGAATTCCATCACCGGGATGGCTCGGACGGTTCACCGTGGTGAGACCTCGGCAATCGTTCTAGGAAAGGCAGCGGACAGGAGCTCGCGGTGGCCCCAGGGTCGCCCTCCGGCCGGACCCCTCCGTTTCCAGGCCGCTCGCGAAGACATCGCCAGGCCGCTCGCGAAGACATCGGAAGACACGCCAAGCACGATCTGGGTCCATCTGTGGTTGCGTCCCAACGGCCCGGCGATCGGTCACGAGATGACCCACAGCTAAGGTGAAAAGAGCCTTTTCGTATTCACCGGTGGGCATCACCCAGACGATGAACGTTTGTGCCTCACGGCCCCACCCCGCCACGCGCGCGTAAGCCATGACCACCGCCAGAAGCCTCCGCAATCGTCCCGCGTATCGGCCGCCGCCCGGCGCCTACGACGAGATGTGCACGCCCGAGGGCGAGGTGCGCAAGCACTGGCGCTACCTGATCGACTCCCTGGAGGCCATGGGACCGGAGGTGATGCTCCAGCGGCAGCGCGACACGGCCCGGATGCTGCGCGGCGACGGTGCGACCTACAACGTGTACGGGGCTGCCGACGGCCTGCACCGGCCGTGGGTCCTAGATCCCGTCCCGCTGCTGATCGGCAGCCGGGAATGGGCCGGCATCGAGGCCGGTCTGGCGCAGCGCGCGGAGCTCCTGAACCTCATCCTCGGGGACCTCTACGGGCCCCGCCACCTGCTCAGGAAGGGACTGCTGCCACCGGAGCTGGTCTACGGGCATCAGGGTTTCCTGCGTGCCTGCGCCGTCACCGACGGCGTCCCCGCCCCGCGCCTCACGCTCTACGCCGTGGATCTGGCGCGTGGGCCCGACGGCCGGATCTGGGTGATCGGCAACCGCACCCAGGTGCCGTCCGGAGCGGGCTACGCCCTGGAGAACCGCACCGTGATGTCGCGGCTGATGCCCAGCCTGTTTCGCGATTCGCATCCCCACCGGTTGTCGACCTTCTTCCGCCTCATGCGCGAGTCGCTCCGCGCCCTGGCGCCCGATGGCCGCGACGATCCCCGGGTGGTGATTCTCACGCCTGGACCGTTCAACGAGACCTATTTCGAGCACCAAGCTCTCGCCAACTACCTGGGCTACACCCTCGTGGAGGGCGCGGACCTCATGGTCACGGATGGCCGCGTGTGGCTCAAATCGGTGAGCGGGCGGGAGCCGGTGGATGTCATCCTGCGCCGCGTCGATGGTGATTTCTGCGATCCCCTGGAGCTGCGCCCGGACTCCCGCCTCGGGGTTGCGGGGCTGCTGCACGCGATCCGCCAGGGTCGCGTGGCGGTGGCCAACCCGCTGGGATCGGGGATCCTGGAGAGCCCGGGGCTGATGGCCTTCCTGCCCAAGCTGGCGAAACACTTCTTCGGCCACGGGCTGCGCCTGCCCTCGGTGGCGACCTGGTGGTGTGGTCAGCAGGCCGAGCGGGACTATGTGCTGGCCCACCTCCACAAGCTGGTGCTGCGCCACGTCAACCGCGTGGCGGGTGTGCTGCCCGTGTGGGGGGATCGGCTGACTGCGGCGGACCTGGATCTATGGCGCGATCGCATCCGCGTCCATCCCCACCTCTACGTGGGCCAGGAACGGGTCGAGCCGTCCTCCGTCCCGACTTGGCGGGAGTCGGGCTTGGAGCCGCGCCCGGCCGTCATCCGCGCCTTCCTCGTCGCCCGGCAGGACACCTACGTCGTCATGCCCGGCGGGTTGACGCGGGTCGGCGCAGACACCGAAGAGTGGATCGTGTCCAACCAGGCCGGTGCGATCAGCAAGGACACCTGGGTGCTCGCCTCCGAACCCGAGAAGACCGAGGGCCTGTGGCCACGATCGCCGGCGGTGACCTACGCCGCGGAGAATAAGGAAGGCCTGCCCAGCCGCGCGGCGGAGAATCTGTTCTGGCTCGCCCGCTATGCGGCACGCGCGGAGACGACCATCCGCCTGATCCGCAACATCAATGTCCGCTACAACGAGACCCTCCAGTTCGCGGATCCGGTGTGCCAGGCGTGCCTGGAACTGCTGCTCAAGGGGCTGACCCACCTCACCTTTACTTATCCGGGTTTCGTGGGCGAGGGCGGCGGCGACCGACTGGGGTATCCGATCTCCGAGATCCTGGATGTCGTCCAGAATGCGCAGCGGCCCGGGACCCTGGCGGGCAATCTGGGTACGTTCCTCAAGGCGGCCTCTGCCGTACACAACCTGGTCTCGGCCGATACCCGGCGGGTGCTGAACGACATCGGCGACGAGCTCATGGCCCTCGGGCAGTGGACGGCACCGGATCTGCAATCCATGCAGGAGACGCTGGACCGGATCATGACCGCGCTCATGGCGATCGCCGGCGCGACCGGTGAGAGCATGAGCGGCGAGCTCGGCTGGGGCTATTTCCGTCTCGGCCGGCGCATCGAACGCGCCCTGCTGCTGGCGACCCTCGTCCGTTCGTTGCTGGTGCCGGAAACGGACCCGCGGGTCGAGGCCCTGCTCACGGAATCGACGCTCTTGGCGGCGGAGAGCTTCACCCTGTACCGGCGTCGCTACTACGCCCAGCCACAGATCGAGACCGCCCTGGACCTGCTGCTGCTCGACGAGACGAATCCCCGCTCCCTGATCTTCCAGGTCAAGGAGCTGGAGCAACTGGTCGGTGAGCTGCCGGGGCAGAATGAACGCCCGCTCACCACCGAGATGCGCCGGGTGATCGAGGCCTCGGGGCTGCTGCGCCTCGCGGACGCGCGGGGCCTGGCGGAGACCGGGGGCAACCTGCGACCGCACCTCGAGGCGCTGCTCGCCCGTCTCTATCAGTCCGTCAGTGATGCCTCGGCGGCGCTGACGGATACCTACTTCAGCCATGTCGAGGGCCCGTACCAGCTCCTCGACACCGGGACCGAATCCGCATGATCTACCGGGTCCTTCACAAGACGTCCTATTTCTACGGCGGGACGGTCAGCCAGTGCCACAACCTGGCGTACCTGAAGCCGCGCGAGGTCGCGGGGCAACAGTGCCTCAGCCATCACCTGGAGATCGATCCCCTGCCCCTGGAGCGGGTCGAGTATCGCGATTTCTTCGGCAATCCGGTGACCTACTTCTCCATCCAACAACCGCATCAGCGGCTCACGGTGACCGCCGTGAGCGAGATCCTGATGAATGGCGGGAGCGAGCAGGAGGTGATCGATTATCAGATGCCCTGGGACGAGGTGCGCGCACGACTCGCCGGCGCGACCGAGCCCGAGCTGATTGAGAATCGCCAGTTCGTCCTGGACTCGCCGTTGGTGGCCGCCACCCCGGATCTCGCCGGTTATGTGGCGCCCGCCTTTCCCCCCGGCCGGCCGCTGCTCGACGCGGTGCTGGACCTCATGTCGCGCGTGCATCACGACTTCACCTTCGCCCCCGGCTTCACCTCGGTCACCACGCCCCTGGCCGAGGTATTCGCCAACCGGCGCGGCGTGTGCCAGGACTTCGCCCATCTGGCCATCGGCTGCCTGCGAGCCATGGGGCTCGCCGCGCGCTACGTGAGTGGCTACCTCGAAACCGTGCCGCCGCCCGGCGCGGCCAAGCTCCAGGGCGCCGACGCCTCCCACGCTTGGTTCTCGGTCTTCCTGCCCGAGACCGGTTGGCTCGACTTCGATCCCACCAACAACCAGATGCCGCAAGGCCGGCACATGACGACCGCCTGGGGCCGCGACTTCTCGGACGTCACGCCGCTCAAGGGCGTCATCTTCGGCAGCGACCCCGGCCACAGCCTCACGGTCTCGGTGGACGTCGCGGCGCTGCCGGGCTGAGGCGCCGCCCACGGCTGTCCGGCCCGGACAGCCGAAATCGCGACCCCCAGGCTTGTGGAGAAAAGCCCGGAAAGAAGATTGGGCTACGACCTCACGAGCGTAGTCAGGGGGCACCCCCCGGGCGTCGTGCGCAGCCAAAGTGCAATAACGCAGGCACGATTCCGTCACAAGGGTTCTTCGGGCAAGATCCTCGCCCGACTCGACGAGTCTAACCCGCATTTCTCACCACGGATCGTCGCGAGACCGCGCAAATGGCCGTAGATCCTGGCCGGCCCGCGGTAGGAGCCGATTCTATCGGCGACCCCATGTGGCAGATCGCC
>DASWHD010000228.1:0-10880 GCA_036393335.1 bacterium | reverse complement strand
ACGCGGGATGCCAGGAAGCCAGGAAGAGAGCCAGTAGAGGCGTTTTCCTCCTGGTTTCCTGGCTTCCCGCGTCAGTCCATTAGCCGGCCGGTGATGATTTCGGGTGCAACACAAACTCTTCCCAACAGGCGACGGTGGATTATCCTGTGTTCACCGTCGGCTTTTTCTGTTCGTGACACCTTCCCTTGTTCGTGACCACCGCTACCACCCACGCGATCCTCGCCTGCGACGCGATCGCCGAGCGGGTGCTGACCTATAACCCCCAAGCCGATCTGGGGCTGCTGGAGCGCGCCTACCGCTTCGCGGAGGAGGCGCACGAGGGGCAGGTGCGGCGTTCCGGCGAGCCGTACTTCTCCCACCCGGTGGCGGTGGTGGAGATCCTCCTCGACCTGCGCCTCGACATCCCGACCCTGTGCGCCGCGCTGCTTCATGACACGGTCGAGGACACGGGCACGCCGCTGGCGGAGATCCAGGGCCTGTTTGGCGAGGAGGTGGCGCAGCTCGTCGACGGGGTCACCAAGGTCGCCAGCCTCGGCCACGCCTCGCGCACCCACCGCACCGCCACCAACCTATGCAAGACGGTCGAGGCGATGGTGCGCGACATCCGTGTCGCCCTGATCAAGATCGCCGACCGCACCCACAACATGCGCACCATCGAGGTCCTCTCCCAGCACAAGAAGGTGCGCATCGCCGCCGAGACCCGGGACATCTTCGTGCCCATCGCGGTGGGCCTCGGCCTGGGGATGATCTACCCGGAGCTCCAGGACCGGTGCTTCGCGGTCCTCAACCCCCAAGACTATGACGAGATCGTCGCCATCTTCGACTACGCCCGTGAGCGGGTGCAGCACCGCGGGGAGGTGTTGCGGGACGAGTTCCTGGAGCGGATCGGAGGACGGTTTCCCGGCACCCGGGCGATCATCGGCTGCTGTCGGCCGCACGAGGTCCATCGCATCCACCGCCACCTCGGCGACCCCATCGAACGGGTGGCCCACATCCTGCGCTTCACCGTGATCACACCGCGGGATGCAGACTGCTATCCGCTCCTTGGCTTGCTGCACGGCCTGCGCGGCCCGATTCCGGGACGGTTCAAGGACTACATCGCCAGCCCCCGCTCCAATCAGTATCGTGCCCTGCACACCCGCATGCGCGGCCGGGGCGGCTGTACGGTGCGCGCGCGCATCCTCTCCGAAGAGATGCACGCCATCGCCGAACGCGGCATCACCCATCAGTGGACCTACAAGCGCGGTGCGAACGAGGCGCCGGCCGACTACGCGCGCCGTATGCGGTGGCTCCAGGAGCTGCAAGAGTGCCAGCAGGCGATGCTCTGCTCGGAGGATTTCCTGAAGCTGGTCCGGGGATCGCTCACCACCGACAAGGTCCACCCGGTGACGCCGCGCGGCGAGGTGCTGGAGCTGCCGCGCGGAGCGACGGTCCTCGACTTCGCCTTCGCCATCCACACCGACCTCGGCTGGCGTTGTGCGGGCGGGCGGGTCAACGGCCACCGGGTGGGGCGCGAGTACCACCTGCGGGACGGCGACCTGGTGGACATCTTGACCGATCCGGCCATCGAACCCGGCGGCGCGTGGCTCAAGCACGTCCAGACCCCCCGCGCCCGCCACGCCCTGCGCAGCGGCCTGAGCAGCCGCAAGCGCGAACGCATTCTCGCCATCGGCCGCACCCGCCTGACCCATGCCCTGCGCCTGCCGCCCGACGCCGATCTGGCCAAACGCGACGACGTGGTCGCCGCCGCCGCACGCCTCGGCTTCGCCGACATCGACGCCTTCCTCATCCAGATCGGCTCCGGCAAGGTCGACCCTGCCCGTCTCCTGGGGGCCATCGGGCCGCAGGACTCCGACGAGCGCCAGCCCCAGGGGGAGCTGGTCCTGGCCCTCGACAACGCGCACCTCTACCACCTGGCCAACTGCTGCCGGCCGATGGCGGGCGACGATGCGGTCGGCTTCGCCAGCAGCCGGGACGGAGTGATCGTCCACCGCACCACCTGCCACCATGCGGTGCGCCGCTCCCTCGATGAACAGCAGACCATCCCCATACGCTGGCAACCGGGGACCACGATCGGCGGGCGGGTAGGCGTGTTGGTGGAGATGCACAACCGCCAAGGGGCCCTGGCCACCGTCTGCACCCAGATCGCGGAGGCGAACGCCAACATCTTGAAGAGCCGCACCCTCAGCATCGCGCCACGCTACGGCTCCGTCCATTTCGAGCTCGAGGTGCAGAGCCTCGATCACCTCACCCGCGTCCTGGAGGCGCTGCGCGCCGAGGACCTGGTGGTCTCGGCCGAACGGGTATGACGCGGCTCGTGATCGCCGCCGCCCTGTTGCTGGCCGCCGTCGCCGGGGCCGGCGCCGAGACCGTGGAGTACGTGCAGGTGGTCAGGCCCGAGGCGAACCTCCGCACCGGTCCCGGCACCCGCTACGAGCTGGCCGGCAGCGCCCGGCAGGGGGACATGTTTCGCGTCCTCAGCCACCAGGACCCGTGGTACGAGATCGCCGCTCCCGGCGGCGAGCGGGTGTGGATCTTTCAGCGCCTGGTGAAGGAGGCGGCGGTCCCCCTGGCGGCGGGCCACCGGGTGGTCCCGATGCACAGCTACGCCAACCTCCGCACACAGCCGACCATCCGGGCACCCCGTGCCGGCCGTCTGGAGCGGGGCGCGGAGCTGCCGGTGGTGCGCCGGGCCGGTGACTGGTACGAGGTCAGCCTCCCGGACGAGACCACGGCGTGGGTCGCGCGCGAGGTCGTCCGCCTCCTGGAGCCCGACCCGGCGGGACCGCTCTTGGCGCGCCTCCGGGCCAACTACCCGGGGGTGATCCGCTGGGGGGCGGTGAACGAGGTGGTGCTGGACCATTACCGCGAGGCGGAGCTCGACCTGGTGGTGGAGTCGTCGTGGCACTTCCTGCCGGAGCAGCAACGCCTCTCCCTGCTCAGCGAGGCCGCCGTGGCGTTTGAGGAGATGTTGCAGCACAGCGAGCAGTACCGGCGGCGCTACTACAACCGGCCCCTGGTGATCGTCACCGACCCCTCCAACACCCGCGTCGGCTCCGCCACCCCCAAGCAGGCCCGCCTGCTCACCGAGTGACACACCGACAAAACGAGGGGACACAAAAGCACGAAATAGGGAAGACACGAAAAATGCTGGGGAAGAACCTTCGTGCTTTCCAGCTTTCGTGTCTTCGTGTTCCTCTTCTGGGCAATCGGCGGGGGCGATGATGAACGACGCGGCGGCACTGGACGACTACCTCCACTACCTCTCGGTGGAGCGCGGCCTGGCGGCGAACACGGTGCTCGCCTACCGGCGCGACCTGGCCCTGTGGCTGGATCACCTGCGCGCGGCTGGCTGCCCGTGGCAGACGGCCGGGGTCGCGGAGCTGCGCGGCCACATGGATCGCCTGAGCCGGGACGGACTGGGTCCCCGCTCGATCCGCCGCCACCTGTCGGCGGTGCGCGGCTGGTTTCGTTACCTGGTGCGGGAGGACATCGTGGCGGCCGATCCCAGCGAGCGCATCGCGGCGCCCCGGCTCGGCCGCGGCCTGCCCAAGGTGTTGACGGTCGAGGAGATGGGTCGCCTCCTGGATCAACCACCCGTGGCCCGTCCCACCGGGCTACGCGACCGGGCCCTGCTCGAAGTCCTGTACGGCTCCGGCCTGCGGGTCAGCGAGCTGGTGGCCCTGCGGGAGGAGGAGGTGAGCTGGGAGGGGGGCTTCGTCCGCCCGCGCGGCAAAGGGGGCAAGGTGCGCCTGGTGCCGGCCTCGGCGCCGGCCCTCGACTGGCTGGAGCGCTACCGCCAGGAGGTGCGGCCGCACCTGCTCAAGGGCCGGGTCACGCCGGTCCTGTTCGTCACCGCCCGCGGCCGCGGCCTGAGCCGCCAGACGGTGGGCCGCCTCGTCGCCCGTTACGCGCGCGCCGCCGGGATCGCCCGGCCCGTCTCTCCCCACACCCTGCGCCACTCCTTCGCCAGCCACCTGCTGGAGGGCGGCGCCGACCTGCGCCTGGTGCAGCAGATGCTCGGCCACGCCGACATCTCCACCACCCAGATCTACACCCACCTCACCCGCGGCCACCTGCGCCAGCTCGTGGAGCGCTGCCACCCCCGCGGGCGGTAGGATCCCACCTGCGTCCTACTCCAGAGATGGATGCGGCGTAAGAGATGGATGCGGCGTATAGTCATTCTCGTTTTTATCCGCCCACCCTGTTCCAGGGCCGCATCCTAGCCGTCTTCGATCGTTCGTTCCTCGCCGCCCACGATGCACCCCTCCCCCTCCGGGGGAGGGCCGGGGTGGGGGCGCATGGTTTTCGCCCCCGGCTTGCCATATCACCGACCGAACCGCTGATTTCCTACGCCCTCCCCCCGTCCCCCTCCCGAGGGGAGCCCATAGGACGCCCCTGCGGGGCGAATGGATTGATCAGATGAGCCGTTACAAGCCTGCCGGGCCGGCGTCGTCCGGCCTCACCCCCCGAGAACGACGCGCCGCCACCTCGCTCGCCGGGATCTTCGGCCTGCGCATGCTGGGGCTGTTTCTGATCCTGCCGGTGTTCACCGTCTACGGGCTCACCCTGAAGGGGGCCGATGCCAAGAGCGTCGGCCTCGCCCTGGGGGCGTACGGCATCACCCAGACCCTGTTGCAGGTGCCGTACGGCATGGCCTCGGACCGCTTCGGCCGCAAGCCGGTGATCGCCTTCGGCCTGCTGATCTTCGCCATCGGGTCGGCGGTGGCCGCCTCCGCCACCACCATCGGCTGGATGATCATCGGCCGGCTCCTGCAAGGGGCGGGGGCCGTGGCCAGCGTGATCATCGCCCTGGTCGCCGACCTCACCGCCGAGGAGAACCGCACCCGCGCCATGGGCATGATCGGCGGCACCATCGGCATGACCTTCGCCTTCTCGGTGATCGCGGGGCCGGCCCTGGCGGGCTGGCTCGGGGTGGACGGGATCTTCTGGCTGATCGGTGGCCTCGCCCTGTTCTCGATCGGCTTCCTGTTCGTGGTCGTCCCAGACCCGGAGGTGATCGTCCACCACCGCGACGCCCAACTCACCCTCGGCGACGTGGCCACGGTGGTCACCGACCCGGAGCTGCTGCGCCTCGACTTCGGCATCTTCGCCCTGCACCTGGTGCTCACCGCCCTGTTCTTCGCCGTCCCCCTGATGCTCGCGGAGCACTTGCCGCAGCACCAGCAGTGGAAGGTGTACGGCCCGGTGATCCTCGCCTCCCTGGTCTTGATGGTGCCGGCGATCGTCCTCGGCGAGGTCAAGCGCCGCCTGCGCGAGATCTTCATCGCCGCCATCGCCATCACGGCGGCCGGCATCGCGGTGATCGCCATCAGCGGCGGCGGTCTGGCGCCGGTGGTGGTGGGGTTGCTGCTGTTCTTCGTCGGCTTCAACGTCCTCGAGGCGAGCCTCCCCTCCCTGGTCTCGAAGACCGCCCATGCCGGCCTGCGCGGCACCAGCATCGGCGTCTACAACATGGCGGAGTTCGCCGGTGCC
This sequence comes from bacterium, assembly GCA_036393335.1. Classification (GTDB taxonomy): domain Bacteria; phylum CG2-30-53-67; class CG2-30-53-67; order CG2-30-70-394; family CG2-30-70-394; genus DASWHD01. The sequence goes on along the minus strand of DASWHD010000228.1, from coordinate 5,384 downwards.
GGCCTCGGCGGCGGCGTCGCCGGCCTGCTCTACAGCCATGGCCTGACCACCTTGTTCGTCGGCCTGATCGCCGTGATGGGGGTGTGGCTCCTCGTGGCCCTCACCATGCCGCGCCTCCAGTACCTGGCAAGCGTGATGGTGCCGGTGGCCGGGGTGGAGGACCGGCAGCAAGTCGAGGCGGTCGAGCTCTGCCTGAGGGCGGTGCGCGGCGTGCGCGAGGTAGTCGCCTACCCGGGGGAGAGCACGGTCTTCCTCAAGTGCGACCATAAGGGGTATGACTTGACCGAGATCCGCGCCGCCCTCGCCGCGGCCGGCTTCGCCGCCGAAGCGGCGTGACGAGCACGCCCTCTCGCCACAGAGACACAGAGGTTCGGCGAAGGGACGGATTGCCAGAAGATCCGGCGGGAGGGGCTGTCCCCTGAATGGGGGAACACGAAAGCACGAAAACCTGAAGACACGAAAGAATTCATGGCGCGTGTTTCGTGTTTTCCCCCTTTCGTGTTTTCGTGTTCCAGTGGCGTGTGGGGTGTTTGATCGACCAGGGCGATCCGCGCCGATCGTTCCGGGGAACCAGCAGAACAGGGGTCTCGCTGCGCCCTCCGTGCCTTCCATGAGGAGGCCGCTCGTGGTCAACGCTGGGATGGCGGGTGGGGGGATGCCGGTCGTCGTGACGAGCGGCGCGACAGCGCGGCGAGTCGTGGCCACAGGGACGAAAGAACCCCTCCTCCATCGCGGCCCTGGGGGCCGTGTGGGCAACCGCGCAGCGGTTGTCCCAGCGGCGGGGGGCAAGGCCGTAGGACTTGTCCCAGGCGGCGGTGGGCGGACGGTGGGCGGCGCCGCCGTCCACGGGCCGTCCACGGTCGCCGGCGGCCGCGGCACGGTCCCCAGGGTTCGGTCCAGCGTCTCGGCACTCCTTCCACCAGGCTTCCATCCGCAGTTCGAGTCGGGCACCGGGCCCATGGGTGACTCGCTGCACGTTGGGGTCCGACCCGCGCGGGGGCGGCGATCTCTGCGGCGAAGTCGCAGGGCACGGCAAGATGCCGGCCGTGCGCTCCAAGGCACGGATCGCCGTCCCCCGGACGGGGCGTTTGAGAAGGAGGGAGACACGGTCTTGGACCGAAGGCGGGTCTTGTGGGGCTCGGGGTTCGAGGGGAGGTCGGAACGGGACTTCACCGCATCTCAGGCGGCCTGGGTGTGCACCTGGCCGTAGCCCACGGGGACATGGCCTCGCCGCTGACCCACAGCCGGTGCAGCACCACCGCCAACTTGCGGGCCACCGCCACGACGGCGCGCTTCTTGGCGTTCTTGCCGCCGCGCTCCATCACCCGCAGGCCGTAGCGCTTCAGGTCGGTGTCCGGACTCCCTTGCCGGACGATCGTATGGGCACAGCCCACCAAGAGGGTGCGCAGGTCGGTCTCGCCCGCGTGGGTGATGCCGAGCTGGCGGTTCACCTCGCCCGATGGATCCAGCCGCGGCACCAGGCCGAGGTAGGCCCCCACCCGGCGGCTGTGGGGAAAGCGGGAAGGATCATCCAGGGTGAGCAGGAAGGTCAGTGCCGTGAGCGCCCCCACCCCGTGGACCTGGGTGAGCCGCCGCACCGTCTCGGCGTAGCGGGTGGCGGCGATCGCCTCGATCGCCCGGTCCAGCGCGTCGAGCTGCTCGGTGAGCTCGACGATCGCCTTCAGCACCGGCATTACCACGGTCACCAGCTCCGGCGGCAACGAGTCCATCGCCGCCGCAGCAAACGGGTCGGCATCACACGAGCGCACCCGGTGGCCCAGGGTCTTCACCCGCCCGCGCACGTGGTTGACCCGCTTGGTCCGCGCCTCCACCAGCATCGCCCGGCTGCGGATCTGCGCCAGGTGCCACTGGGTATCCCGGCCGCGCAGGGTCACCGGCGAGAGCCGGTCCGGGTCGACCCGGCCGAGCTGGGCCAAGCGGCGGGCGTCTTGCGGGTCACTCTTCTTGCGCGACGCATAAATCAGCCCAAGGTTGCGCGGGTTCGCCACGAGCACCTCGTGGCCCAGCTCCGCCAGCCGCCACGTCATCCACAGAGCGTGGGGCCCCGCCTCGAACACCACCCGCGAGGGGGGCTGCTGGGCAAAAAAGCGCCGCACCCCGTGCTGCGTGGTATCGATCCACCGCTCGTCCACGATCTCGCCCGAGGCGGACAGCACACAAATCCGGCTCTTCTTATCGCTCACATCCATCCCAATCGTCTGCGTGGTAGCCTGCGTCATGGCCGCGCTCCTTCTCGTTGGGCTTCGAGCCCGTTGAACAGATGAGCAAGGCTACGCCTTAGCTCGAAAGGCGAGCGGCCTCCTCATCCCATCTCTGTGGTGAAAACCAATGGCCGGTAAGCCCGCACCGCCCAAGGTCTTCGCGACCAACAAGCAGGCCCATCGCCTCTACGAGATCATGGAGACGGTGGAGGCGGGGATCGTCTTGCGCGGCACCGAGGTGAAGTCGGTGCGCGCGGGCCGCGCGAACATGGGCGACTGCTACGCCCGGGTCGAGAACGGCGAGCTGTGGCTTCACGAGCTGCACATCTCCCCCTGGTCCCACGGCAACATCCACAACCACGACCCGCTACGGCCACGCAAGCTGCTCTTGCACAAGCGCGAGATCGCCCGCCTGATCGGCAAGGTCCAGCGCCAGGGGCTCACCCTGATCGCCACCCGCCTGTACGCCAAGGGGCCGCACATCAAGGCGGAGGTGGCCTTGGGGCGGGGCAAGAAGCTCCACGACCGGCGCGAGGATATGAAGGCCCAGGACGCGGCGCGGGAGATCGAGCGCGCCCTGCGCGAGCGCAACCGGTAGGAGCCAATCCCTTCGGCGATCCAGGCCCGACGGGCCTGCCGCGCCGTCGGCGCGGGTCGCCGGTGCAACCGGCTCCTACCCTTTCCCGGAAGATTGCGCGGTGCGCCCCGGACCCTCGCGCCGCTGACCGCAGTCCGGTCCTGCCGCTACAGTGTATGAAGGGAGCGGCCGCGCGGCCCTTCCGCGTTGTGGCAGGATGTGTGACATGTGGTGGCGTTTCGCAAAATGGGTAGCAACGGGACTGGCGGTGACGGTCGTGGGCCTTGCCGCCGCCGTGGAGTGGCGGGTCCTGGTACCGCCGCCGCGGCCGGCGGCCACTCCCGCCGCCGTGGACCCGACCCGCCTCACCTATCCCTACGGCGATGCCCTCGCGGTGGTGCGGGTGAGCGGCGATCCCTACCTGCGCGGCTGGCAACAGGGCCGGCTGGTGGGGGAGCGGGTGCGAGCCGGCTACCGCGCGATCCTCGGCCACGTCGCCGCCAAGGTTCAGTCGGACCTCGGCCTGCCGGCGTGGCTCGCGGGGCCGCTCCTCGACTTCATCTGGTGGCGGGGCGCGCCCTTCGTCCCTCGCTGGTTCAAGGAGGAGATGCTGGGGCTGGCGGACGGGGCCGGGATCGACTACCGCACCGTGTGCCGCGTCCACGCGATCCCCACCCTCACCGAGGCGAGCTGCGCGAGCTTCGCCGCCACCTCGCCCATGACCCGCGGCCCCCTCATCCACCTGCGCAACCTGGACTGGGCCGTGGAGAGCGGCATCCAGCGCGTCGCCCAGCTCACGGTGGTGGAGCCGTCGCGCGGCGAGCCGTTCGTCAACATCGGCTGGTCGGGATTTTTGGGCGCGGTGTCGGGGATCAACCGCGCCGGCGTCAGCATCGCCGAGATCACCGCGCGCAGCGCCGCCCGCTCCATGGCCGGGGAGCCGATGGTGGTGCGCCTGCGCCGGGTGCTCCAGGAAGCGACGGAGCTGGACCGGGCGGTCGCCATCCTGGCCGAGCGCCGCCGCACCCTCGGGTTCAACTTCGTCGTGGCGGCCGCCCGGGAGGATCGCGCGGCGGCGGTGGAGAGCAATCGGGCGCAGGTCTCGGTCTTCCGGCCCGGGGACCCCCGCGAGACGAAGGGGGAAGTCGGGCCATTCGCCCATACCGTGACCGGCGTGGTGCTGCGCTCCAGCCTCGCCCTGGACGAGGAGATTCGCGATGCGCAGCTCGCCCTGGACGGCGACCCGGCCCGCCCCGGCCTGGAGCCGCCCCGCGGCTCGGGGTACGCGGTACGCTACGTGCGGCAGGCGGACTTGCTCCGCGCCTCGCCGGCGGGCGTCACGGTGGACCGCGCCAAGGAAATCGCCCTGGCGATCGCCCCCTCCTCCAATCTGCACAGCGTGATCTACGCCTACCCGCGCCTGCACGTGGCCAACGCCACGGTCGCGACGAATACCCGCGATGCCGCCCGCCACGCGGCGAAGGCCGCCCGCCAACCCTACCGCGCCTTCGACCTGCGCGCCTGGTTCACCCTACCCCCACCCCTCCCCGGCACCCACCTGGCCGCCGCCGCGCAAAGCGAAGCCGACCCGCCCGGCCAACACGTCCCCTCTCCCTCCGGAAGAAGCCCAGGGTGAGGGCGCGCCGGCTCCAGCATAAAGTCTCAAAGCAGAGGTAGGGCGGTCTCCGCCCGCCCTGGGGCCTCCACCGCGGCTCCAGCGGCAAAGCTCAACGCAGGGCTAGTAGGGCGGGCTCTGCCCGCCGTGAACCGCCCAACGCAGAGGCAAGAAGACACAGAGCCACAGAGGCTATCGAATCCGCCCGGCACCACGTCCCCTCCCCCCGGGAGAGGGCCAGGGTGAGGGGGGCCTCCCCACCAGCCCCAAACAAAACCCTCGCTGGCTCATCGCGTTTCAGATCTCCGCCCACGCTTTGACAAGGCCCCTCGCGTCGCCTGCGTTGGATCAAAGCTGAGCCAGGAGGGGTGGAGTGGACGCCACATACCCGTTGGGACGGATCGGGGATCACCGCGGCATCCCGTGGTTCGTCGCCGAGCCCACGGCTGGCAACGGCCCGAAGCTCCTCGACCAGGTGTGCGACGCCCTGCGCGTCCGCCACCTGAGCCGCCGCACCGAGGAGGCGTACCGCCACTGGATCCGGCGCTACATCCTCTTCCACCACAAGCGCCACCCGCGGGAGATGGGCGAAAAGGAGGTGGCCGACTTCCTCTCCGCCCTCGCCGTGCAAGGCAACGTCAGCGCCTCGACCCAGAACCAGGCCCTCAACGCCCTGCTCTTCCTCTACCGCGAGGTGCTGCGCGTCGAGCTCGGCTGGCTCGAAGACGTGGTCCGCGCCAAGAAGCCACAGCGCCTCCCCGTGGTCCTTACCCGCGAGGAGGTGGCGCAGGTCCTCGCTCTGCTCGACGGCACCCCGCGCCTCATGGCGACCCTGCTCTACGGCGCCGGCCTGCGCCTCCTGGAGTGCTGCCGGCTGCGCGTGAAAGACGTCGACTTCGGTGCCCACCAGATCCTGGTCCGGGAAGGCAAAGGCCACAAGGACCGGGTCACCCTCCTCCCCCGCGCCCTC
>DASWHD010000227.1:0-2032 GCA_036393335.1 bacterium | reverse complement strand
GCGACCTCCAGGACGCGCTGGTTGGAGCGCCGGCCGGTGATCCCCTCGATGGCGTAGATCAATAGGTGACCGCCGTCGAGGATCGGGATGGGAAGCAGGTTGAGGAGCCCCAGGTTGATGCTGATCACCGCCATGAAGAAGATCAGGTCCGCCACGCCGCGCTTCGCCTGCTCGCCTGCCGCCTGGACGATCATGATCGGCCCGCCGATGGTCTCCGCCGGGATCTCGCGCTGGAAGAGCTTCACCATCCCCCGGACGACCAGGCCGGTGAGGTCCACCGTGCGCTCCACGGCGGACGAGACCGCGGCGACCGGCCCGAGGCGGCGCATGGTGTAGTACTCGCGCGGGAAATCCGCGGAGCCGATGCCGATGCGGCCGATCTGCGCCGGTTTGCCCTCGGTGGCGTCGTCGTTGTCGTTGTCCACCGCAGCCGGGACGATGGTGGTCGCGAACATGGCATCGCCACGCTCGATCTCGAGCTGCAACCGCTCGCCCGGACGGCTACGGATGATCAGCGACATGTCCCGCCAGCTCTGGATTGGCGTGCCGTCGATGGCGACGATGCGGTCGCCCGCGACGAGGCCGGCGGCCGCGGCCGGCATGTCCGGCTGGATCGAGCCGACCACCGCCGGCAGGGCCGGGCGGGCCCCCAGGTGCACCACGGGCTGTGGATCGCCCAGGGCGTCCTTGCCCTGCTCCACGTCGCGTCCCACCTCGACCAGGACCTCGCCATCACCCCGGCGCACGGTCATCGCCACCATCGGGGCGGGGGCGTCGAGGAGGCTGGTCGCCACCTCCTCCCACCCCGCGACCGGGTGACCGGCCACCGACACGATCTCGTCTCCCACCTCGATCCCCGCCTGGGCCGCCGCCGAACCCGGTTCGACCTCGCCCACCAGCGGCCGCAGCACCGGCATGCCGGCCATGAATAGGCCCGTGAAGAGCACGACCGGGAAGACGATGTTCACCGCGGGTCCCGCGGCGACCACGGCCATCCGCGCCCACAGTGGCTGGTGGGTGAGAGACCGGGGACGGTCCTCTTCCGGAACTTTGACATCAGGGGTTTCGCCGAACATCTTCACGTATCCCCCAAAGGGGATCGCGGCGAGACGGTACTCGGTGTCGCCCCAGCGGCGCTGGACGAGGGCCGGACCGAATCCGATGGAGAACCGCTCCACCCGGACCCCCACTCCCTTGGCCACCAGGAAGTGGCCCAGCTCGTGGACGAAGATCAGGACCGTGAGGGTGATGACGGCGGCGAAGAACGTGACCATAGGCCAGTCTACCTACCGGACGCCCCACTGGGCAGTACGGGGGTGGCGGTGGCCGCGCGGAGGGATATATTGCGCCGCCGCCTGACCCTGTCCATGGCCGCATCCGCGGGTCGTCACACGATGTCTTCTGCCCTCCAGCTCCATGCGCTGGTCATCTTCCTGGTCGCCCTCGTGGCGGGCCTGGCGCCGCTCTGGGTCCATTGGCACGGCGAGCAACTGCGCCTGGTGGTGAGCCTCGCCGCCGGCATCTTCTTCGGTGCGGCATTTCTCCACATGATTCCCGAGGCGGCCGAGCTCGTGGGACCACGCGTCGGCATCTATCTCCTTGCCGGTTTTCTCCTCCTGTACGTCGCGGAGAACTTCCTCCTCGGCGGCGGCTGCGAGCATGGCGACTGCGACTACCACCGCCTCGGCCTGGTGTCGTTCTTCGGGCTCTCCTTCCACAACCTCGTGGAGGGGCTCGCCCTGGGCTCCAGCGCCCAGGTGCCGGGGCTGATGCCGGTGATCTTCATCGCCATCCTCGCCCACAAGGCCCCGGCCGCATTCTCCCTCGGGACCCTCCTCTCCCACGGCAGGTACAGCCGCCTGCAGGTGGCCGGACTGGTCCTCGGTTTTGCGGCCATCATCCCGGCCGGCGCCGCGGTGGCGGTCTTTCTCGCGAGGGGCATCTCCGCCGTCACCGTGGGGGCGATGGTGGCCCTCTCCGCCGGCACCTTCCTGCACATCGCCACCGATGAGATGCTGCCCCACGTTCACAC
>DASWHD010000226.1:0-8240 GCA_036393335.1 bacterium | reverse complement strand
CTCCAGCCGCGGCCGGTGCAATCCACGGGCGGTCAAACGCAAAATGAGCTCCTTCCCCTGCAAACGCTCCCCACCCGGACCGACCCTGTATCAACGGCCACGACCCCGCATCGTCTCTAATTAAACAGTGTTGGGGCTAGCATCGCGATCCCACCTGCGGTGCGCCGGTCCTCTTGGGTTGCCACGCACGCGGCGCGGGCGCTGCAGAGCTACGGTGAGGAGTGTGCGCTAACAAAATAGCCTCGGCTCCAACACCTCCGGAGGGTGCGGAGCCGAGGCTGTGATGGCCTCGATGTTACCGTTTTTCCCTGGGTCTAGAGCACGCGGCTCAGGAGCACAACCATGACGGCGAGGACCGGCACGAGGAGGACCGACCCTGGAAGGGCGTTTGCGGCGTAGCTGGGGAGCCAGGAAACCTCCGGCCGACGCCGCTCTTGGCGTTCGCGGGGCTGCCGGTGGCGCACGGCCAGGGGATCGAGCAGGAGCAGAGCGGCGGGGTCGAGATCACGTGCATCGTGCGGCTTTGACCGCTCACACACCTGGCGTTCCACGGGCCGGTGCAGGCGTACGGCGATCGGGTCGATACTGACGAGCGAGGTCGCGTCGAGATCGATGTTGTTCAATTTTTCCACCCTTCGGTAAGGTGATGTATCGACTGCATCTCACCGCTCCGACCTCGGTCGAAGGCGGGCGCGGGAGTTGCTACCTTCCCTAACTCAGCAACTTTCGGGCCAGGTCGAGAATCTGACTTGCTCTTTATGAAAAACAAGGAGTTCGCAAGGCACCGGCGCTGGATTCGGCACCCTCGGCCTACGCGATTCGTAGCTTCCAACAAATCATGAAGCTCATGGCGGGGCGTCCACGGCTGGGCCGGATCCAGCGCAAGGTGATCGCGGTAATCCTGGTCATCGTGGTGGTCCCCATGCTCATCGCCGGCGGGATCTCCGCCGCCTGGGTGACGAACCACTTCGAGCTCCTCCTCGAGAGGTGGATCCGCGAGGCGGCGCAGGTCAACGAGGCCTCCCTCCAAACCCTCCAGCGCGATGCCATGGTGGTGGGCGACCTCCTCGCCCACCACCTCGGTTACGACCTCCAGGCCGAGGGGTTGACCTCCCTCACCATCCCGGCCCAGCTCAGGCCCCTGGTGGAGCAGCTCGGGATCAACCTGATCCAGCTCTACGACGACCGGCGCCGGCTGGTCTACTCAAACGTGGCGCTCCAGATGATGACCTCCTGGGCGCCGGGTCAGACCGAGGCAATTTTGCAGACGGCGCACGACGAGGACACCCTGCTCGCCGCGGTGGCGATCCTGCCCCTCCCGCGCGCGGGGACCCCGCGGAACTACCTGGTCCTGGGCAGCCTACTCGATCAGGAGTTCCTGCGCCGTCTCGGGCAGGCGAGCGGCCTGCGGACCCGTCTCTTCTATCCCGAAGGGGAAGATTATGCTCGGGCCTTCCGGGTCGATGCCCCGCCGCTCCGAGTGCGCCTTCCCCCCGGCGCCTACGCCCAGCTCCAGGACCGCCAGCCCTACTACAACCGGGAGAGCGAGGAGGGCAGTTACCGCGGGCTGTACACCCCGATCGTGGACAGCACCGGCCATGTCGAGGCGGTCTTCTTCAGCGGCCTGGAGAGCCCCGAGCTGGCGTCGCTGCTGACCAACCGACTGGTGCTGTCGGTACCCATCGTGCTGCTCGGTGTGGTGATCGGCGCCGTGGTCGGATTGATCCTGAGCCGGATGGTGGTGCGACCGATCGAGTACCTGCAAAGCGGCGTGATGCACGTCGCGGCGCAGGACTTCCGTACCCAGGTGCCGATCACCAGCCGCGACGAGCTGGGTGACCTCGCCCGCGCCTTCAACGCCATGGCGGCCAGTCTGCGTGCGGCCCGGGACGCCCAGCGACGCGAATTTCAAAAGGACAAGCTCACGGCACTGGGGGAGCTCTCCCTATCTCTGGCCCATGAGATTCGCAATCCCATCGGGGTGATCAACACCGCCAGCGCGATGCTGTCGCGGCCGGACCAGCCGCCGGAAAAGCAGGCCGACCTGATGCGCATGATCCGCGAGGAGAGCCTGCGTCTCAACCACCTCCTCAAGGACTTCCAGCAGCTCGCTCGCCATCGCCAGCCGGAGTTTGCCATCATGAATCCCGAGGCGCCGCTGGAGGCAACCCTGCGGGTGGCCCTCGCCGGGCGCGACGACGTGGAGGTCCGGCACACCTTGGGGCACGGCACGGCCATGATCAGCGCCGATCCGGAGCTCCTCAGGCAGGCCTGGATGAATCTCGTGACCAACGCCCTGCAGGCGATGGAGGGCCGCCCGATGCGGCTCCTAGTGAGCACCGAGCTGCGTGATGGGCGCGTCGTGATCGCCCTCGAGGACAGCGGGCCCGGCATCTCCGCGGACCTGTTGCCGCGGCTCTTCGAGCCCTTCTACACCAGCAAGCCCGGCGGCACCGGCCTCGGCCTGACCATCGCCAATACCCTGGTGGAGGCATGCGGCGGGCGGCTCGAAGTGCTACCCGCCAAGGGCAGTGGCGCATGTCTCGGCATGCTCTTTCCCATTGCCCGCGGGAGTAAGTCATGAAGCGAACCATCCTCGTGGTCGAGGACGAGCAGAACATGGCGGCGATCATGTCCATGGTCCTGGGGGACGCAGGCTACCAGGTGGTAAGCGCCGCCAGCGGCGAGGAGGGTCTCCCGCACCTGGCGAACCCTGACCTGGATGTGGTGATCACCGACCTGCGCATGCCGGGCATGGGTGGCGATCGATTCATCGTCGAGTGTCGCCGCGAGCGCCCCGACGTGCCGGTGGTGGTGGTCACCGCCTACGGGTCGATCCGCTCCGCGGTCCAGAGCATCCAGGCCGGCGCCTGCGACTATCTGACCAAGCCGTTCGAGCCGGAAGAGCTGCAGATCGTGGTGCACAACGCCCTCAAGCTGCGCGACGTCCTGAGCGAGAATGAGCAGCTCCACGCGGTGGTCGCCAGCGCCGTGCCGCACCGGCGCCTGCTCGGTGACAGCCCAGTGATGCAGGCCCTGCGCGAGGAGATCACCCGCATCGCGCCGTACAAGACCAACCTCCTCATCACCGGCGAGAGCGGCACCGGCAAGGAGCTGGTGGCGCGCACCCTCCACGAGCTCGGGCCGCGGGCTCTGTGGCCGATGGTCACCTTGAACTGCGTCGCCATCCCCCAGGATCTGATGGAGAGCGAGCTGTTCGGCTACGTCAAGGGCGCCTTCACCGGCGCCACCCAGAACCGCATGGGCCGTCTGGAGCAGGCCAAGGGGGGGAGCCTGTTTCTGGACGAGATCGGCGACCTCGACCTGGCCTTGCAGGGCAAGCTGCTGCGCGTGCTCCAGGAGCGCGAGTTCTCACCGGTGGGCAGCGACATGGTGCGTCACGCCGACGTGCGTTTCATGGCCGCCACCCACCACGACCTGTGGGAGCTGGTGGCGGCAGGGGGGTTTCGCGAGGATTTGCTCTATCGCCTCGACGTGTACCGCGTCAACGTACCGCCGCTGCGTGATCGGCGCGAGGACATCCCGCTGCTGGCGCGGACCTTCATGCGTGAGCTGGGGGCGGAGATCGGCAAACCGGTGGCGGACTTCACCGACGAGGCGATCGCCGCGCTGAATGGCTACCCGTGGCCGGGGAACGTGCGCGAGCTGCGCAACGCGGTGGAGCGTTCCCTGCTCTCCTGCCAGGGCCGCGTGATCACGGTCGACGATTTGCCGGCCAGGGTGATGCAGGGCAACGCCGCGTCGCTCTCCCCGTCCAGCCGTGGTGATGCCGACCTCGACGCCTGGCTGCAAGAGCACGAGCGCCAGGCCATCATCGATGCCCTGATTGCCAGCGAAGGGGTTCAGGTACAGGCGGCGCACCGTCTCGGCATCAGCGAGCGCAGCCTGTGGCACCGGATCAAGAAGCTGAACATCGAGATCGACCGGGTGATCCGGCCGTGACGTCGGCGCGCCTGGCGCGGCAACGGGCGGACCTCACGGCCGCCGGGGAGGCCGAGCCGCAGGCGAATCCACCCCTCGTTAGCCCGCATTTCTCACCACGGATCGTAGCGAGCCGGTGCCAATGGCGGTAGATCCTGGCTGGCCCGCGGTAGGAGCCGAATCCCTCCTGCCTACCGGACAGGCAGGTCGGCGACCCAGGCCCGCAGGGCCTGGTGCGCGGATCGCCGGTGCAACCGCTCCTACCCCTGGCGCGGACTCGGACGAGGTGGGCCAGGAGATGCGGCCTGCCTGCCAGCAGGCAGGGCAGTTGCGCAGGCGCAGCAAGCGCCTCGGGAGAGGTGCCGCCTAGTACCAGTGGAGCACGTAATACCGCAGGTAGATGTAAAGGTGGGAGATGATCAGGGTCATGATCATGATCGGGAAGCCATAGGCCATGAACTTCCCGAAGGAGATCGGCTTGCCCGCCTTCTCCGCCATACCGACGACGATCACATTGGCGGAGGCGCCGATCGGTGAGCCGTTGCCGCCCAGGCAGGCGCCCAGGGCCAGGGCCCACCACACCGGCTCCAGGACGTCGTGATGCAGGGTGGCGGCGGTGAGGGCCGCGGGGTTATGGGCGCCCTCGTGGAAGATCGTGTTCGCCATGTCGAGCACCAGGGGATTCATGGTGGCGACGAACGGGATGTTGTCGACGATCGCCGAGGCGATGGCGGAGAACCACAGCATCACGAAGGTCGTGGTGAACATCGACTCCTGAGTGGGGTGGGTGACGTCGATCACCACCTGCGACAGGTCCGTGATCAGGCCGACCTTCACCACCCCGCCGACGATGATGAACAGCCCCATAAAAAAGAAGATGGTGGTCCACTCCACTTCGGCGAGGATGTGGTGGGGATGCTCGCCGGAGATCAGCAGCAGGACCGCCGCGCCGGTGAGGGCGATGGTCGCCGGCTCCAGGTGCAGCACGCCGTGGAGGGTGAAGCCGGCGACGGTGCAGCCCATGACGAACAGGGACTTCTTCATCAGCACCGGGTCCTTGATGAGAGTCGCCTCGTCCATCGCCATGACCCGCTGGCGTTTCTCCTCCGAGACCTTCAGCCTGCGGCCAAAGAGGATTTTGATCACCACCACGAAGGCGACCATGATGATCACCACCACCGGGGTGAGATGGACGATGAAGTCCATGAAGGAGTACTTCGCCTTGGAGGCGATCATGATGTTCGGCGGGTCGCCGATCAGGGTGGCGGTGCCGCCGATGTTGGAGGCGAGGGCCTCGACGATCAGGAAGGGGACCGGGTCGACGTCCAGCTCGTCGGCGATCAAGAGGGTGACCGGCGCCAACAGCAGGACGGTGGTGACGTTGTCCAGCAGGGCCGAGGCGAGCGCCGTGAATACCGCGAAGATCGCCATGATGGTGAACGGCCGGCCCTGCGCCACCTTCGCCGAGCGGATCGCCACCCACTCGAAGACCCCGCTCTTGGTCATGATGTTGATGATGATCATCATCGAGATGAGCAGGAAGATGACGTTGTAGTCGATGCCGAAGTGCTCCGAGTGAAAGGCCTCGTGCTGGGTAAGGATGGGCAGGCAGATCATCAACGCCGCCCCCACCAGGGCCACCTTGGTCTTGTGCACCTTCTCCGACACGATCACCGCGTACGCGAGGACGAAGATGGCGGTGGCGAGCCAGTAGATGGTGGCGGAGGCCTCCGTGGCCGCGTGGGTAGCCTGAGCGGGATCGGTCATGACAGGTCCTTGCGGCGCGTTCCGGCGCCTCGGGCAGGAGGTGGGGGGGGCAACAGCGGGACCGGTCAGCCGCTGTTGGACGAGAGCTTTTCGGAGACCCTCTTGAACAGGCTCCGGCGGGTGATCATGCCCACGTGCTTCCCGCCCTCGACCACCGGCAGGGCATGGCGGTGGTGGGTCAAGAAGAGGGTCGCCGCCTGGATCAGGGTGTTGTTAGGGGCGACGGTGTCCACCTGGGTGTTCACGATGTCGGCGGCGGTCACCCCCTTCAGGCTGGCGAACCGTTCTTCGAAATAGCCGTCGTGGATCAGAGCGGCCAGGGCCTCATCCATGTCCACGTAGAGTGGGACGATCATGCGCAGGACGTCGTGGGCTCCGACCACGCCGACTAGGCGGCCATCCGCCTCGACGACGGCGACGGTGTCCTGGTTGCTTTGTAGGAGAAGATCCAACATCTCCCGTAGGCCGGTCTTCGGGCTCACCTGCAGCGGTTCTTCCACCATCGCATATCTCACCAGCATTTAGGGGACCTCCACTGTGTAGCAAAAATGACAGGGGGGACGATTTTTCGGTACGGCGCGTGGTTTGTCCACCGTTGTCAAAAGTGTGGCTTAGTAGTACCGCAGCCAGACGTAGAGGCTGGAGAGGATCAGGGTCATCACCATGACCGGCACGCCGTAGGCCATGAACTTCATGAAGGAGATCCGCCGGCCCGCCCGCTCCGCCATTCCCACGATGATCACGTTGGCGGAGGCTCCGATCAGGGTACCGTTGCCGCCGAGGCTGGCGCCCAAGGCCAGGGACCACCAGAGGGGCTCCAGCACCGGATGGTGGAGGGTGGCGACGGGCAGTGCCGCCGGGTCAGCTCCACCGTGATGGAAGATAGTGTTGGCCAGGTCCAGCACCAGGGGATTGATCGCCGCGACGAACGGGATGTTGTCGACGATCGTCGAGGCGATGGCAGAGAACCACAGCATGACCATGGTCGTCGTCATGAGCGACTGGTCGGTCGGCTTGGTGACGTCGATGACGAACTGGGAGAGATCGCGGATCATGCCCACCTTGACGAGCCCGCCGACGATGATGAACAGCCCCATGAAAAAGAAGATGGTGGTCCACTCCACTTCGGCAAGGATGTGGTGGGGATGCTCGCCGGAAATCAGCAGCAGGACCGCGGCACCGGTGAAGGCAATGGTGGCCGGCTCCAGATGCAGCGCCCCGTGCAGGGTGAAACCGATGATGGTGAGCCCCATCACGACAAGGGACTTCTTCATCAGGACCGGGTTCCTGATGAGGCGCGACTCGTCCATCGCCATGACCCGCAGGCGTTTCTCCTCCGAGACCTTCAGCTTGCGGCCAAAGAGGATTTTGATCACCACCACGAAGGCGATCATGATGATCACCACCACCGGCGTCAGGTGGATGATGAAATCCATGAAGCCATACTTGGCCTTGGAGGCGATCATCATGTTGGGGGGATCGCCGATCAGGGTGGCGGTGCCGCCGATGTTGGAGGCGAGGGCCTCGACGATCAGGAAGGGGACCGGATCGACGTCCAGCTCGTCGGCGATCAAGAGAGTGACCGGCGCCAACAGCAGGACGGTGGTGACGTTGTCCAGCAGGGCCGAGGCGATTGCCGTCAACACGGCGAAGGTCGCCATGAGGGTAAACGGCCGGCCCTGCGCCACCTTCGCCGAGCGGATCGCCACCCACTCGAAGACCCCGCTCCTGGCCATGATGTTGATGATGATCATCATCGAGATGAGCAGGAAGATGACGTTGTAGTCGATGCCGAAGTGCTCCGAGTGAAAGGCCTCGTGCTGGGTAAGGATGGGCAGGCAGATCATCAACGCCGCCCCCAGCAGGGCCACTTTGGTCTTGTGCACCTTCTCCGACACGATCACCGCGTACGCGAGGACGAAGATGGCGGTGGCGAGCCAGTAGATAGTGGCGGAGGCCTCCGTGGCCACGTGGGTGGCCTGAGCGGGATCGGTCATGGGGTCTTAGCCCGCATCTCTCACCAGGGATCGTGGCGAGACCGTGCAAACGCGCGTAGACCCTGGCCGGCCCGCAAGTCCGAGCCCGCAGGCATACTTGCGGTATGTCGAGGACTCGGAAGAGGACCCGGCCAGGAGATGCAGGGGGTTGCGCGGTCGGAGCAGATTCATGGTGAGAAATGTGGGTTAGCCGTCGCGGGCCATTCATTGCCCGTGCCCGTGCTAAGCAGATGGAATAGGCAGGTCCCGCAACGGGGTGACGTGATCGTCGGGAGGCAACGATGCGCATCGGTCTGATCGGGGTGGGCAAGCACGGGCGGCGCTATGCCCACCACGTGCGTGCGGATGTCCCGGGCCTGACCCTCGCCGGCGTGGCACGGCGCGACGCGGCGTGGGTCGCGGAGGCGGCGCGGGAGCTGGGTTGCCGCGGGTTCGCCGGCTACCGGGAGCTGATCGCGGCGGACGCGGTCGAGGCGGTGATCGCGGTGGTGCCGCCGGTGCACCACGAGGAGATCGTCACCCTCGCGGCGCGCG
>DASWHD010000225.1:0-14254 GCA_036393335.1 bacterium | reverse complement strand
GATCCCCCTCACTGTGCCCTGGGGGCTGGCGAACGCCGCCTCTCTCGCCGCGACCCCCGCCGGCCTCCTCCTCGCCCTGCGTGACCACCTCGCCCGCCCCGACGTGTCACGCCGCACCGCCTACCACGTCTACGACTGGATCCACCAGCTCCCGACCCGTGCACACATGGAGCAGGAGAGTCAGAGGCAGCCATACGAAGTGCTCATCGAGAAGTCGCTGGCGTACCAGTTCCGCCGCCAGGCCCAGGGGGCAGCGCAGGAGCAGGCGGGGGATCTGGCCGGGCGGCTCGCCGCCTTCTCGCGACACCAGGCCGAGGAGCCCGCTGCGTTGATCGAGGCCTTCCTCGGTGTCGCCGAGTTCCTCGCCCGCCGTGGCCGCGCGCGGCAGGCGGACGACCCGGCGAAGGGGGAGGTAGGCCATGGTTGAGCACTGTTTCCTCCGTCCCCTCGACGTCCTCTACCTGCGCGGCAACCGTCTCTTTGGCGGCCCGGGCGACCACGGCGAGGCCCTCATGCCGCCGTGGCCCTCCATGGCCGCGGGCGCGCTGCGCTCGCGCATGCTGGTGGACGGCGGGGGCACCGACCTCGCCGCATTCGCGGGCGGTGCGGCCCCCGCCGGCAGGCTCGGATCAGTCCTCGGCACGCCGGTCGCGCCCGGCACCTTCCGGGTGGCGGACTTCACCCTCGGCCGCACGGGCAAGGGCTCCACCGTGGAGCCGCTTCGTCCCCTGCCTGCCGACCTGGTGGCCCTGCCCGACGGGAGCCAGGGGGTTGCCGCGCTCTGCTACCTCGCCCCGGTAGAAACGGGCCAGCTCCCGGCGGGCATCGCCACGAGCTACCCCCTCGACCGCCTGCCGCTCCTGCGCATCGCGGCGCACAAGAAGCCGGTGGCGGGTTGCTGGCTCACGGGGGAGGGGTGGGGTCGTTACCTGGCAGGTGAGCCGCTGGAGCCGCGCCACGTGTGCCGCGCGACCGACCTCTGGGAGACGGACCCCCGCCTCGGCATCGCCCTCGATGCGGCCGCCCGCACCGCGGCCGAGGGGCAGATCTACACCACCGACGCCGTGGCCCTCCGCGACGGGGTGGGCTTTGTCGTCGCCGTGGCGGGTGCGGAGGGGTGCCTGCCGGCGGACGGTCTCGTTCGCCTCGGGGGCGACGGCCGCGGGGCGGGCGTGGCGCCGTGCACCGTCGATCAGCTCGATCCGCCGGAGAGGATCGAGGCAGAGGGACGCTGCCGCATCGGCCTCACCACCCCCGGCCTCTTCCCCCACGGATGGCGGCTGCCCGGGATGCAGGAAGACGGGACGTGGCGCGGCCCGGAAGGGGTGACGGCGCGGGTGGTGGCGGCGGCCGTCAGCCGCCACGAGGTGGTTTCGGGGTGGGATCTCGCGACGAATCGGCCGAAGGCGGCGCAACGGATCGTCCCGGTGGGCGCGGTCTACTGGCTCGATGAGCTGGCGGGCGACATCGCTGGCCTGCGGCGACTCCTTGTCGAAGGGCTGTGGCCGCTCATCGACGGACCCGACCCTCAGCGCCGGGCCGAGGGATTCAACAATGTATGGTTAGGGGCGTGGGGCCGCGAGCCCCAGGAATAGAGGATCCGCCATGCGTGCCATCAAACTGACCGGAAACGTGGAACCCGACCACACCCTCCACCTGCACCTCCCGGAGGATGTGGTCATAGGGCCAGCCGAGGTGATCGTCTTACTCCCGGAAGGGGGGCGAACAAAAAACGGTGGCCTCGACGAGTTTCTCGACAGACTCCAGGAGCCCGAGAGTCCACGGAGCACAGAGGAGATCGATCGCTACCTCGCCTCCGAGCGTGCGAGCTGGGAGTAAGCGGATGCCTCGGGTCGATCTCGATAGCTGCGCCATCACCGGCGGCTGCGAGGAGATCTGGACCAATGATCAGCGGCTTGCCACGGCCGCTG
Source organism: bacterium (assembly GCA_036393335.1). Classification (GTDB taxonomy): domain Bacteria; phylum CG2-30-53-67; class CG2-30-53-67; order CG2-30-70-394; family CG2-30-70-394; genus DASWHD01. The sequence continues at coordinate 12,323 of DASWHD010000225.1, read as the reverse complement.
CGGGACGGTTGCGGGTATCGCCGCTTCGTTGAATGTCGGCACGGGAGAGAGACCATGTTCCAGGCAAAACGCCCCCTCTTCATCTATTGCCTCAGCCCCGTCCACATGGGGGCGGGCACGGCCCTGGGGATCATCGACAACCCGATCCAGCGGGAGCGCCATACGGGCCATCCCATGATGGCCGGCTCCGGTCTCAAGGGGGCGATCCGCCACCACGTGTGGAGCCAGCTCCCGGAGGCGCAGCGGCGGAACGGCGCCGGCTCCATGCTCCACCGCATCTTCGGCCCCGACAGTGGTAACGCCGACGACCACGCCGGCGCCCTCAACTTCGGTGACGCCCAGCTCGTCTGCTTCCCGGTGCGCTGCCTCAAGCGGAGCTTCGTCTACGCGACCTCTGCCACGGCGCTCGCCCGCGCCCGGCGTGGCCTGGCCGCCGCCGGGGTGGCGGCGTGGTCCGAGCTGTCCGTCGGGGACAACACTGCCCGCGCGGCGTCGGATGCCACCTTGGACAACGGCAAGCTCCTCCTGGAGGCGTTCGACTACCAGGCCCAGGTCGATGAGGGACTTCGTGCGGTCGCCGAGTGGCTCGCCGAGCATGCCCTGCCGGCCGCTCCGGAGTACAACTACTTCCGCGACAAGCTGAAGAGTGACCTCGTCCTCCTCCCGGACGAGGACTTCAACCACTTCGTGCGCAACGCCACGGTGGTGGAGCCCCACGTGCGCATCGACGACGTCTCGGGCACGGCGGACGATGGCGGCCTGTTCTACACCGAGAACCTGCCGCCAGAGTCCCTCCTCCTCTCCCTGGTGATGGCGACGGTGGAGCGGCGGAAGAAGGGGGCGAACGGCAACGGCCTGATGAGCGCCGAGGAGGTCCTCGCCAAGGCCGTGGGCGGCTGGAAGGTCGACGGGGAGGGAAGGGTGGAGGGGCTCCGCGACGCCTTCCTCCAGGTCGGGGGCGACGCCACCACCGGCCGTGGCCTGGTGGCGCTCCACTTCGCGGGAGGCGAGAGTCATGACCAGTAATCCCCGTCCGACCCTCGATCAGCAGCGCGCCGCCTACGCGTGGCAGTGCGTGTCCAAGCTTGAGAAAGAGCTTGGCGACTACATCAACCTCGCCAAATCGGCCCCGGCCCTGATCATGAACAACGGCCTGATGCAGACCCTCGCCTTCTTGCAGGACAAGGGTAAGGGTCACCACACGGCCCTCCTCGACCATATCTGCCAGTGGCTCGGTCGCCGGTTTGGCGGAGAACCCCTCGGCGGCGACCGCCGCTTCGCGGCAGAGAACGCGGCGGATTACCGGAGGGTAATGGAGTCTCTCTACAACTCCCCCTCCGGCCTCTACCGCCGTGCCACCGACGAGTCCCTGGCACTCCTGCGCTGGATCCGCCAGCTCGCCGCGGCGCATAAGGAGTGAGCGATGGGCAAACACGAACAGGTCATGGATCGTTACGAGATCATTCTTTACTGGAGCCGCGACGACGACGCCTTCATCGCCGAGGTGCCGGAGCTGCCCGGCTGCATGGCCCACGGTGACAGCCACGAAGAGGCCTTGGCCAATGCCAAGGAGGCGATGGCCCTGTGGCTCGACACGGCCAAGGAGCACGGCGATCCGATCCCGCAGCCCAAGGGCCGCCGGCTGATCTTCGCGTAGGTCATACGGCCTCTCACCGGTATCTCGGAGGCTCAGGAGTCCCGCCATGGCGAGCGCCGCTGTGCCACGCTACATCGACCAAGAGTTTCAGACCGCCCCGCCCGGCCACCGCTTCGGCCTCTACTTCGCCATGTGGCGAGCCGAGGGGTGGGATCGCGCAGGTGACGAGGCCAAGCTGCGCGCCCTCGCCGAGGTCTGCCGTTACTCGGACGATGTACGCCGCCTCACCAAGGAGCTGATCGCCCGCCAGCAGGCGACCGCCGGCGCTCTCGGGGAGAACGCCATCACCCTCCACGCGCAGTCCTCCTCCCCCTTCATGACCGGCATCGGCATGGAGCACCCCCTGGAGAACGGCTTCGCCTTCCTCAACCCGTACGGGCTGCCCTACCTACCGGGCTCCTCCATCAAGGGGGTGGTGCGCAGCGCCGCCGAGGAGCTCGCCCTCGGCCTCTGGGGTGACCGGCGCGGCTGGGACATGCTGGCGGTCTGGCGCCTGTTCGGGCTGGAGACGGCGGCCTCCTACCTCACGGGTCCGGCGCACGGTACGCCCGACACTCTGCGTGACCTCGGGGAGGAGCGCCGCACGGCGTATCTCGACTGGGTTGAGGGGGCGGCGTGGGATCGGCAAGAGGAGGTCGGGGGAAAGAAACTGGGGACGAATAACCTCCACCTCAAGGGCGCCCTCGCCTTCTGGGACGCAATCATCGAGCCGCCGGACGGGAAACTGGAGATCGACATCCTCAACCCCCACCACGGCGGCTACTACCAGAACGGGACCCCGCCCCACGACGCCGAGTCTCCCATCCCCAACTACTTCCTCACCGTCCCGCCGGACAGCCGTTTCCGCTTCCACGTTGCCCTGTGCGAGCCGACTTTCCTGTCGGACCGCCTCACTACCGCCTGGCGTGACCTCGTGGAGGCCGCCTTCACCCACGCCTTCGACTGGCTCGGCTTCGGCGCCAAGACCGCCGTGGGCTACGGGCAGATGGCAAGGGACGCCGTCGCGGAACAGGGCGCCGAGGCGGCGGCCGAGAAGCGGAAGCAAGAGGCGGAGCTGGCAGCGCTTACCCAAGAGGAGCGTGACCTCCGGGAGCTGCGCGGCTGGTTCGAGGAGGACAAGAAGAACGAGATCAGGGAGCCGGGCGGTCGTTTGGCGAATCGCGTCGGACAGCTCTTCAACCAAGCGGATGGGTGGCCGAAACCGGCACGAGAGCAGCTCGCCACCCTCGCCGATGCGATCTACGGCTACATCGGCTGGGGAAAGAAGCAGAAGCCAGAACAGCGCCGCGCCCGCATCCAGGCCCTGCGTGGCGGGGCGTGAGTCTGCCTTGGTCACCCAGAATGCCCCCTACCTCACCCCTCCAACTCCAGCTCTCCTTTCTCGGTCGGGTGCGCGGGACACGGGGCAGCTACGAGGAGACGACCTACCGCTTTCCCGGCGGCCGCGATGTGCCCGCGAGCTTCTTCGGCGCGGCGCTGCGCAAGGTGACGAAGCCGGACCGACTGGTGGTCCTCGGGACCTCGGGGAGCATGTGGCAGGTGCTCCTCGAGCTCGTGGGTGTGGCGGAGGCGAACGAAGGGCTGTGAGCGGGCCTCGCGCAGGGGTGCGAGGCGGATGGCATCACTCAGGAGCAGCTCGACGGACTCGCCGCCGTTGTAGCCCCGGAGCCCAGCCGCAGGGCACCCTCCGGTCGAGGGCCACCGCCGGTCGGAAGGGGTTAACCGCCTGAGCCTCGGCCGATGGTCGTGAGTGCCGCCCTGATCTGGAGGGGGACGCCACGCGCCCCCCTCGCCACCCGGCACAGGTCCGGGTGGTTTCCCTCCCCGTGGATGGCGGGCGGTCGCCCGCCATCAGACCGTAGGTCGCGTCCCGCGACCTACGGTCTACCAGACGGTATGGACCGGATAGCGCTGGATGGCTGCGTCGGGGGTGAGCACCGCCAGGCCATGGGCGATCGCCTGGCAGATCAGCATGCGATCGAAGGGATCGCGGTGCAGATTCGGGAGCTTCATGAGCTGCGCCACCGCCTCCTCTTCCAGGGGCAACGGCGAGATGCGGTGGGCCTCCCGCTGCTCCGCGTAGAACCGCGCCGGCTCCACGGGCTGGTGCAGCTCCAGCCTCCCCGCCTGGTGCTTCACCAGGATCTCCCACAGGGAGATGGCGCTCAGATAGACCTCGTTGCGCGGATCTGCGATGAGCGCGCGCGCCCGCGCGCTGATCTCCGGCTCGTCCCAGATCATCCACAGGAAGGCGCAGCTATCGAGCAGCAGCCTCACGGAGCGCGCCCTTCGAAGAGATCCACCAGCTCCTCGTCCAGCGGCTCGAAGAAGGATGGGGGCACGTGGCCCACGCCCCTGGCCAGGCCGATGGGGCGGGGCTCCGTGGATGGCGGCGCCACCGGCCGGAGTTCGGCGATCGGCTCGTTGCGGCGGCAGATGGTGACCGTCTCTCCCGCCTCGACCCGGGCTAGGTACTGGGAGAGGTGTGCCTTCACCTCATGGATGTTCGCGGTGCTCATAGTCCAAAAGTAGACCCGAAACTTGATCAACAAGGAGACTAACACATGTTCGAAAAGAGGGCGATTGTCTTCCTCTATGCGGCGAGCCCCGTACACCTGGGCTCGGGCAGCGCGGTGAGGGTCATCGACAACCCCATCCAGCGGGAGCGCCACACGGGCCATCCCTGCTTCGCCGGTTCCGGGATCAAGGGGGCGGTGCGGCACGGCTTCGAGGCCCTGGCCCGCATTGCTCACCAGGAGTCGTCGCGAGCCCGTGCCAATGGCCGTAGATCCTGGCCGGCCCGCGGTAGGAGCCGAATCCCTTCGGCGATTCCGGCCCGCAGGGCCTGCCTGCCGCAGGCAGGCCGGCCGCGCCTGGCGGCGCGGGTCGCCGGTACAACCGGCTCCTACCGCGGACGAGGTGGGCCAGGAGATGCGCCCTGCATGCCGGCAGGCAGGGCGGTTGTGCGGTCGCAGCAGATTCGGGGTGAGAAATGCGGGCTAGGTCTGCCAGGGATCGACCAGGGCGAGGTCGGCGATGTCGTGAAAGTCCGTGCGGTTCCGGGTTGCCAGGGTGAGGCCGTGACGCAAGGCGATGGCGGCGATCTGCGCATCTTCGGTGGAGATCGGGCGGCCGATGCGGGTGCGATGCACCACTAGCCTGGCATAGTGCACTGCAGCTTCGTTGTCGAACGCCAGTACGGCGCCGGCGAAGTCCTCCTCGAACATCGTCGTGCCGCCCTGGCCAGTCCATCCCGCTGCCTGCCCTGGGGTAGCAGGGCGATCCCCAGCTCGATCTCGGCCCGGGTGATCGCGCTGGTGTAGAGGTCGCCGTGCGGTTGCCGATCCAGCCAGGCCAGCACCTGGGTCGCCGGCCGGGCCTTCATCAGCTCGGAGAGGACATTGGTATCCAGCAGGATCATGCCTCGCCCGTATCCGAGAGGTCGGGCGGCGGGCGGACGGGATGCCGCTCCGGGTGTGGCAGATCGGCCCCCCCGATCGCGGCAAAGCGACGATGGATCAGGCTACCCAGGCCGGTCTCGGTCGCTCGCGCCTGCACCGCCTGCTTGAGGATCTGCCGCGCCTCTTCCTCCATGGACCAGCCGTGACTGGCCGCGCGCAGGCGTAACCCGGCCTTGATGTCGTCAGCGAGATTGCGGATGGTGAGACTGGCCATGATGGGGCTTACAGGCGACCCCGCGCTCGCCGCCCGCGGCGGCGATCTGCCGCGCGAGATCGGCGGAGGCGGTCGTATGGTCCACGAATACGGAGCCGGGGCGCATGGCGGACAGGACCCCACCCGGCCCTAGCACCACCGCCCGCACGTCGGGATCATCGCCGACACAGGGGAAGACGAGGTGGCGTTGGCCGACGCCTCGGCCGGTGTGGCGGCGACGCTTCCCCCGTGCTCCTCGGCCCACACCCGCGCCTTGGCCGCGGTGCGATTGAATACCGTGACCTCGTGCCCGGTGCGACGCAGCCAGCCGGCCATCGGATACCCCATGACCCCGAGCCCCACGAATGCCACGCGCCCTCCCATGCGCCGCCCTAGTCGATCGACGCACGAAATGCCGCCAGCTCCTCGTCGAACACGGCGCGCACCCGGGCGTTAAAGGATTCGACTCGACTCATCTGCGGTCTCCAGAAGCTAGCGCACAGCATACCCGCCTTGGGTCTCTCGCAAAGCCGCCAAGCCGCGGAGAGGACTGGTCACGGGGAGCGCGATGCAATGGCCGCGGCCGATCACTCTCCAGGGAAGGCTTCTCCGTGAGCTTTCAGCGGAGAGGCCATGATGCAACAACGCAGGCCCCGGCACAGCCGCACCCATCCGCGAAGCGAGGCCGTCTTGTTGGTCACGGGATCTGGTGGTAGGTTGGAGTAAGGCGTAAGGAGAAAGGAGCCTTCGTCGGATGGCGACCAGCGCAACCATCACGAGCAAGTACCAGCTCACCCTGCCCCGGGAGGTGCGGGAACGGCTGGGCGTGGAGCGGGGGGATCGACTCGTATTCGAGATCCACGGCGAGGGAGAGGTGTTGATCCGCAAGGCCCGCTCGGAGGATCGGGCGTGGTTGGCCCTCGCCGAGGGGGCCTTCGCGGAGTGGGACAATCCCGACGATGCCGTCTACGACGACCTCTGAGCCGACCCCGGGCGATCTCGTCCTGGTACCGTTTCCCTTCACCGATCAGAGCCGCTCCATGAAACGACCGGCCCTCGTGGTCTCCCCGGCCAGCTCGAACCGCTCGGGCGACCTCACCATCGCCTTCGTCACCAGTCGCCTCACCACGCCGCCGCGCGAGGGCGACTACCGGGTGGAGGAGTGGCAGGCCGCCGGCCTCCCGAAACTGTCGCTGGTGCGCATGAAGTTCGTCACCCTCTCCCGCGCCCTCATCCTCCGCACCCTGGGACGCCTGTCGCCCGACGATTGGTCCGGCTTCCAGGCCGCGCTGTGCGAATTTCTCGGCTGTGAAGGCCCTGTTCGGTAGGCGCCAGCGGCGGACGGTGAACAGGCATCGATCTGGGCAATCGGGTGAGATCCAGCGAACACGGAGGCGCGAATGGTCGCTGAGACGACACTCCTGGCGCGCATCACGGTCAACCCGAAGTTCTTCGGCGGCAAGCCGGTGATCCGGGGACGGCGCCTGGCCGTGGAGCACGCGCTGGGCATGCTCGCGGCGGGGGATGCGCCGGAGACCATCCTCGCGGGCTACCCGTGGCCGGAGTGGGAAGACCTCCAGGCGTGCCTCGTCTACGCACACCGGTGGGTCGGCCATGAGCGGGTGGAACCGCAGATCGCCGACACCGCGTTGTGAAGGACCTTCTCCGTACTTGCCTCTGGGGGGAGGCGTAGGCGGAAGTGGTGGAGGCGGGTCACGACGCCGCACACCACGATACGGCTCGACGGTCATTGTCGACGCCTGCGGAGCCGCCCATCGACCGGTCACGGTATGGGGTAGGACGCCATTGTGAGGTATACCTCATGTAAGTATGCTCATTTCCGGCATGGCTATTCAAGGCTTTGCGAACCCCAGGGTTGAGGAGTTCTTCGTTACCGGGCGTGTGGCGAAGCGCGTCGGGTGGGCGGGAGTCGCGAGCATCGCCAGACGAAAACTCGACATGCTCCACTACGCGCAGCAGCTTGCCGATCTTCGCTCTCCGCCCGGGAACCGACTGGAGGCGCTGGTCGGAGATCTGGCGGGGCTCCATAGCATTCGCATCAACGATCCATGGCGAGTCGTCTTCCGGTGGGGTGACCTGGGACCGGCAGAGGTCGACATCGTCGATGACCACTAGGCAGGAGCAAATCATGGCGACGCGTGCGATGCGTAGGACACCGACCACACCAGGAGAGATTCTGAAGGAGGAGTTTCTCGTGCCCCTCGGGCTGACCCAGAAACAGCTTGCCGATCACCTGGGGTGCGACGTGAAGGTCATCAACCGGATCGTGAACGGGCGCTCGGCGGTGACGGCCGAGATGGCCTTGAAGCTGGGCGCGGCGTTCAAGACCACGCCGGAGTTCTGGCTCAACGCCCAGGAAGCGGTCGACATCTATCGCGCCGCCCAGCGGCTCAAGACCCTTCCCCCCACCCTCCTGAAAGCAAGCTGATGGAGCCCCCGTGGGATAGCCGCCCTGCCACACCGGCCGCGGCCTGGAGCAGCCGGGCCGCACGAGCGAGGCGCCGGCATCCCACACGGTTCCCGGCAGCCCGGCACAAGTGGCTCCGGGTCCGCAGCGCCGAGGAGAAACGGCGAGATCGGTCGCCGCAGGCGTCGTTGTGCACGGACCACGCGAGACCATCTCCGCTGCCCCTGCGGAGGTGAACTGGGCGTCCGACCCGGAGGACATCACCGGCGACGAACTCCTCGACTGCGTCGAAGATCGGCTGTCTCGCGACCTCGACGACCCAAGGCATTCGCTGCGCCACGGTGCGCCGCATCCGGTGGTGATCGGTGACTATGCTTACGGGAGGATCGTCCGCCCCAGGAAGACTCGTCTCATGCGCAGAAGGAGCGACCCAGTCTGGACGTGGCTGTCACCGGATGCGGGGGACCGGGCCCCCGATCGCCACTGGTTTCGCCATGGCGGTAAGTGGATCGTCTTTGACACCCTCGCGCGGATCGAGTCGCTGGCCGGCCGCCTGGCGCCGTAAATCGACGGCGGTGAGATCCCCGGCGCCAAGTACTGGAAGGGGGATCCCAGCGCCATCAACGTCTATTCCCTCGATCGCGACCGGAGCCGCAGCGCGGAGATCCTCCGCGACCTCGGCGCCACCGGCCACAAGGTGTGGGAGTACGACCACGCCTGGGACAAGAACCTCGCCCACCCCTGCACCTTCCTCTACTCCCAGACCTCCAAGCTGTGGACCATCGCCCGCAGCCGGGGGCTCACCGGCATGCTGGGCCTCGTGGCGGAGGCACTCCGGCGTCGATGACCTCACGAGACGGCGGGTCACGCGAGGCAGCGGACCACGCCGAGGATCAGCCACCCGGCGATGGGATACCCCATGATCCCGAGCCGCACGAATTCCACGCGATCTCCCATATGCCGCGCTCGTCCTCTCCCGCACCATTCATTCGCAAGGATCCCGCCTTGGTGATGTTCCCTTGGACACATCGACCGCGCGACCCCGGGATCCGCCAGCCGGCAAACGAGCCGCGCGACTCTAGCAGACTCCTTGGTTCGCCTCTTCGCGCTCCCGGTGAGCCAGTCTGCGCGGCGCCGCGCGCGGCGTTGACATCGCTCGGCGAAGCGGGAGGGCGGCTCCAGGACTTCGATTCCACGATACATGAACGTTGCGGCCGACGGCCGTTACCACGGAGACCGGCGCTGCATTGCCGCACGCAATCCAGACCCGTGGCTGACGCTGGTAGCGATCTCATCCCGGGCGACTGGGATCCAACCATAACCTGCACCGGGGCGGCATTGTTGCGGAGGTTGGCACGTCTAGCGCCAGAGGCGACAATATCCACGTCAGCCGGCGGTCGTGTCGGACGATGCCAGCGGGGTGGGAGTGCTCGACAAAAAATCCCTTAGCGAGCGAGACATCTGCACCAAGTTCATCACACCCGCGATTGCGGCGGCGGGATGGGATATCCACACCCAGGTCCGTGAGGAGGTGAGCTTCACGGTCGGGCGGGTGATCGTGCGTGGGCGCCAGGTCAGTCGCGGGGAGGCGAAGCGGGCGGACTATATCCTCTATTACAAGCCCAACATCCCCCTCGCCGTCGTCGAGGCGAAAGACAACAACCACACGGTCGGCGATGGCATGCAGCAGGCCCTCGGGTACGCGGACGCGCTCGATGTGCCCTTCGTCTTCAGCTCCAACGGCGACGCCTTCCTCGCCCACGACCGCACCGGCACCCGCAAGCCGGCGGAGGAGGAGATCTCGCTCGGCCACTTCCCTTCGCCAGAGACTCTTTGGCAACGCTATCGCGAGTGGAAGGGGTTCGATGAGACCACCACACGCGTTTTCACCCAGGACTACCACTCCGACGCCAGCGGCAAGGCACCGCGCTACTACCAGCTCGTCGCCATCAACCGCACCATCGAAGCCATTGCCCGCGGCCAGCAGCGCATCCTTCTGGTGATGGCCACCGGCACGGGCAAGACCTACACCGCCTTCCAGATCATCTGGCGGCTGTGGAAGGCCGGGACCAAGAAACGGATCCTCTTCCTCGCCGATCGCAACATCCTGGTGGACCAGACCCGCACCAACGACTTCAAGCCGTTCGGGTCGGCGATGACCAAGATCACCCACCGTCAGGTGGACAAGTCCTACGAGGTATATCTCGCCCTCTACCAGGCGGTCTCCGGCACGGAGGAAGAGCGCAACATCTACCGCCAGTTCTCGCCGGACTTCTTCGACCTGGTGGTGGTGGACGAGTGTCACCGCGGCAGCGCCGCCGAGGCGTCGGCGTGGCGGGAGATCCTCGACTACTTCTCCTCCGCCACCCAGATCGGGATGACCGCCACCCCCAAGGAGACCCGCGACATCTCCAACATCCAGTACTTCGGCGAGCCGGTCTACACCTACTTCCTCAAGCAGGGGATCGAGGACGGCTTCCTCGCCCCGTACAAGGTGGTGCGCATCGACTTCGACAAGGACCTCGCCGGCTGGCAGCCGGAGCGCGGCAAGGTCGACAAGCACGGCGAGGTCATCGAAGACCGCATCTACAACCAGCGCGATTTCGACCGCGACCTGGTCCTGGAACAGCGCACCCAGCTCGTCGCCCGCAAGGTGAGCGACTTCCTCAAGGCCACCGGCCGTTTCGACAAGACCATCGTCTTCTGCGAGGACATCGACCACGCCGAGCGCATGCGCCAGGCCCTGGTCAACGAGAACCCCGACCTCGCCGCCGACAACCATCGCTACGTGATGCGCATCACCGGCGACAACCCCGAGGGCAAGGCTGAGCTGGACCACTACATCGACCCGGAGAGCCGCTACCCGGTGATCGCCACTACCTCCAAGCTCATGGCCACCGGCGTCGACGCCCAGACGTGCAAGCTGATCGTCCTCGACCAGCGCATCGAGTCGATGACCGAGTTCAAGCAGATCATCGGCCGCGGCACGCGCATCAACGAGGACTACGGCAAGTACTTCTTCACCATCATGGACTTCAAGAAGGCGACGGAGCTGTTCGCCGACCCCGCCTTCGACGGCGACCCGGTGCAGATCTACGAGCCCGGCCCGGATGAGCCGCCGGTGCCGCCGGACGATGGGGGCGACACGATCCCTCCGGGCGATGGGGACAACGGGGGCACGATCATCATCGACAATTGGCCACCCGATGGTCCGGGCCACGTGAAGTACGTCGTCGACGACGTTCCGGTCTACGTGGTCGCCGAGCGGGTCCAGTACTACGGCAAGGACGGCAAGCTCATCACCGAATCCCTCAAGGACTACACCCGCCACCGGATCGCCGACCGCTACGCGTCGCTCGATGACTTCCTCCACCACTGGAGCGACGCCGGCCAGAAGCGGGCGATCGTCCACGAGCTCGAGGAGCAGGGCGTCCTGCTCGACGCCCTCGCCAACCAGGTGGGCCGGGGCTACGACCCCTTCGACCTCGTCTGCCACGTCGCCTTTGGCCGGCCGCCTCTCACCCGTCGCGAGCGCGCCGCACAGGTGCGCAAGCGTGACTACTTCACCCGCTACGGCGACCAGGCCCGCGCGGTGCTGGACGCCCTGCTGGACAAGTACGCGGACGAGGGCATCGAGAGCATCGAGGCCCTGGACATCCTGCGGGTGCAGCCCTTCGATCGCTTCGGCACCCCGGTAGAGATCATCCAGCGCTTCGGCGGCAAGGCCCAGTATCTGCGGGCGCTCCGCGAGCTCGAATCCCAGCTCTACCTCGCCGCCTGATCCGTCTGTGCACCACGTACCGCAAACGCGCGAAGCCGCAAGGGCTCGGCGAGTGGAATCGTTGCTCCTATCGTCCAGGAGATAGACAGATGGTAACGCATGTGGTACCTTATCAAGGATAGCGATTCGAGAATACCTCGACCCGACCGGCCGCAGCCCCTATGCCCACTGGTTCAACCGCCTCCACCCGCAGGCCAGGGCCAAGGTGGCGACCGCCGTCATCCGAATGCAGCACGGCAATTTGTCCAATACCAAGGGCGTCGGGCGCGGCGTCTTCGAGGCCCGGATCGACTTCGGTCCCGGTTACCGGATCTATTTCGGCAAGGATGGAGAGACCGTTGTCATCCTGCTGGGCGGCGGCACCAAGCAGCGCCAGCGACAAGACATCGAGGCCGCCCACGCCCTGTGGCAGGAGTACAAGAGGCGCAAGTCGAAGGAGAGTTAGCCATGGCACTGACACGGGATTTCCGAGAGACGATCCAGGCCAACGTGGAACGGGACCCCCTCTTTCGTGAGGCCCTGCTCAAGGAGGGGGTGCAATGTCTCCTCTCCGGTGACGTGGAGACCGGCAAGGCGGTTCTGCGGGACTACATCAACGCCACCATCGGGTTCGAGGAGCTGGGCGGTCTTACCCACAAGTCCTCCAAGAGCCTCATGCGTATGTTCAGCCCCAAGGGGAACCCGCAGGCCCGGAACCTGTTCGAGGTGATCGACTGTCTCCAGAAGCAGGAGGGCGTACAGCTCGCGGTGCATACCGTGAAGTGAGACGCAAGGTTTCCTCCCATCCCCAACCCCATGCCCCT
>DASWHD010000224.1:0-2510 GCA_036393335.1 bacterium | reverse complement strand
CGCGCGCCGCGAGGGTGACGATCTCCTCGTGGTGCACCGGCGGCACCACCGCGATCACCGCCTCGACCGCGTCCGCCGCGATCAGCTCCCGGTAGCCGGCGAACCCGCGGCAACCCAGCTCCCGCGCCGCCTCCGCGACCCGCGCCGCGTCGCGCCGTGCCACGCCGGCGAGGGTCAGGCCCGGGACATCCGCACGCACGTGGTGGGCATAGCGCCGCCCGTGCTTGCCCACCCCGATCAGACCAATCCGCATCGTTGCCTCCCGACGATCACGTCACCTCGTTGCGGGACCTGCCTATTCCATCTGCTTAGCACGGGCACGGGCAATGAATGGCCCGCGACGGCTAACCCGCATTTCTCACCATGAATCTGCTCCGACCGCGCAACCCCCTGCATCTCCTGGCCGGGTCCTCTTCCGAGTCCTCGACATACCGCAAGTATGCCTGCGGGCTCGGACTTGCGGGCCGGCCAGGATCTACGGGGGTTTGCACGGTCTCGCCACGATCCGTGGTGAGAAATGCGGGCTAAAGTCGAGGCCGGCCGCTAAGGAAGACAGAAAGCTCGGAGGCAAGGAACCCCTCTTCCTGCCTTTCCTGGCTTCCTGGATTCCTGGCTTCCCGCGTTCACCCATTCACATGGCGGCACAACGCGGGAACCCAGGAAGCCAGGAGGGGCCTATTTCTCTTCCCGGCGTCCGGTAGCGTCCTTGCGGGCGATGTACAGGGTCTTCTCCACCGCGGCGTGGACCTCGCCGCGGTCGTCCACCAGATCCACCCGGTACACCCGGTCGATGGCGCGCGCGTCGCGCAGGGCGACGCGGATGGCGTCGGTCTCCGCCGCGTCGATGCGGAAGGTGGCGTAGAGGGTAGTGCGGCCCGGACGTCTGAAGCGGATGGTGGCGGTCCGGTCCCAGACCGTGTAATTGGGACCGAGGAGCTGGATGAGCATCACCATGTAGATGGGATCGACGGCACCGTACATGGAGCCGCCGAACAGGGTGCCCACGTAGTTGCGCGTGCGCCAGGTGAGGGGGAGATTCACCCGCACCTCGTGGAAATCGGCTGCGATGTAGGTGATCCGGCCGCCGGTGCGGCGATAGGCCGGAAAGAGGTTGAATCGGCGCCGCAGCCAGCGTGTCTTGCAGGATTCGGCCATGGTTCCGGGGCGGTAGCGGAATCACCGCTGCGCCACGCCACCTTCCGCACGCTGGAGAAACCAGTAGAGTGCGGCGGTGAGGACGACGGCCTGCGCCGGGTCGACCACCTGCACCGCGATCTGGACCATCGACCGACCCTTCGTCGCCAGCTCCGATCGCACGCGCGCTTCGTCAACCGCCGCGAGGGCGGCGCTGGCGCACAGGGTGCCCCGGGCGGGGTGGCGATACTTCACCTCGCCGCGGCGGAGCACCGGTACCACCGTGCTCGCGAGGTCGCCGAGGCGGTCCAGCAACAGCGCGCCGCTGCACGCCTCGGCGAGGGCGTACTGGGCGCTGGCATGGATCGTCCCCAGATGGTTGTGCAGCCCGGGCCCATCGTCGAGGGCCAGCATCGCCGCCTCGCCCGGGCGAGGCGCGCGGACGCCGATCAGCCGATGGAAGGGGATCCCCTCGATGTCCATGGCGTCACCCACGACCCACACCTCTCCCCATGAATCTAGCGAGAACGCACCTCTACGCCCCCGGCACGACCCAAGGCAAGGATGCAGGCTCGGCGGTGCCAGACGCCGGTCCTTCCCGACCCCCGATCCCCTGCCCCCCTGACTTAGCCCCCTACAACGTGATCACCTGATCCGGCGGGCTGCCGGACAGGGCCTCGTACAGGTTGGGGAAGCAACCGATGGTGGCGCCGTTCACCAGCTTGTCGGCGATGTCCCGCTCGTAGCAGCACTGGTCGCACCCCATGAGCAGCATGCCGCTTTCCGCCGCCACCTTGGCGAGGCGCTCGCCGATCGGGTTGCCCTCCACGAGCACGTAGCAATTGTCCTCGAAGAAGAACATCCCGACGACCTCGGCGCCGTGGATGCCCTTCTCGAGCTGCGGCAGGATCATCTGGCCGAGCTTGTAGGAGACGGTGTGACCTTGGGTGGAGAAGATGTAGGCGACCTTCATAGGCGGGCTCCGTGGTGCGTTAGCGGCAAAGGAGGCGGGACTCTACCGCGCCACCCTGCGCCAATCGACCTCGACAACAGGCCAGAGGGCGGAACCTCCTGCGGCGTTCCACCCTACGCCCGCACCGTAGACCCTATGGAGCGGGACGCTCCATAGGGTCTGATGGCGGGCGTCAGCCCGCCATCCACGGGGGGTGAAGCCACCTGGACCTGCGCCGGGTGACGAGGGGGGCGCGTGGCGTCCCCCTCCATATCGGGGCGGATGCCCGCAGGGCGATCCGCCACCGTGCAATCTCGGGGCATGGCGGAACCGCCCGCGGCGTTCCGCCCTACGCCGGCGGCCGACCCGGCGGCGTCACGTGGATTGTCCGCCGTTCGTCCGCGTCGATGACCATCTCCACGCG
>DASWHD010000223.1:0-4159 GCA_036393335.1 bacterium | reverse complement strand
CGCGGACGCCGCGGCAGACGGCCGGGCCGTTCTATCCGCAGGAGCGGCCCCTGGATGCGGACGGGGATCTGACCACGGTCGCGGGCCGGCCGGGGCAGGCCCAGGGGCAGGTGCTGGATCTCATGGGCCGGGTGCTGGACCCGCACGGCGAGCCGGTGGCCGGGGCGCGGGTGGAGATCTGGCAGGCCAATGCCTTCGGCCGCTACCGCCATCCCTGGGATTCGGGCACGGCGTCGCTGGATCCGAGCTTCGCCGGCTTCGGCGTGCAGACCACCGACACCCAGGGCCGCTACCGCTTCCGGACCGTCAAGCCCGCCGCCTACCCGGCGTCGCGCGGGTGGACGCGCACCCCGCACATCCACTTCCAGGTGATCCGCGGCGGCGAGTCCCTGGTGACGCAGATGTACTTTTCCGGCGAACCCTTGAACGAATCGGATTTCTTGTTTCAAGCCGTTGGGAACCAGGCGGCGGTCACCGCCGCGCTCCAGCCGCCGACCCCGGACCGCGAGGCAGGCTCTCTGCGGGCGATCTGGGACATCGTGCTCGCCTGAACACACCGTCTTTGTTAACCACAGATCAACCCAGATGACCGCAGATGACCGGCTTCATGTTTCGCCGGGATCCCGAGTTGCATCCGCGTTCATCTGTGGATCCCCTCGTCTCGTGGCCAAACATCGCGCCGGCAACCTGCTGCGCACGGCCTGCCTCGTGACGGCGATCCTGTGTGCGGCCTGCTCACGGGGCGATGACGCCGAGGCGATCCGCGCGTTGATCACCGCGGGGGCGACCCTGGCGGAGGCACACGATGTGCGCGGGCTCACGGAGCTGGCGACAGAAGATTTCGTTGCGGAGCCCGGCGGCTACGACCGCGACTCGGTCCGCGGCGTCCTGCTGTCGGCCTTCTTGTATTACGGCCGGTTCCGGGTGGTCTTTCCGCCGCCGTCGATCGAGGTGGATCCGGCGGGCGACTCTGCACGGGGAGAGATCCATCTTCTGATCGTGCGGCGGGAGCAGCCGCTCCCGGATCTCGGCCACCTCGTCGATGATCCGCGGGGCTGGCTGGCGCAAGCCGGCAGGGGGGTGGACCTCTACCGGCTCCAGGTGGAGTTTGCCAAGGATCGGCGGGAGTGGCGGGGGCGCCGGGTGGTGCTCGAGCCCTTCAGCGGCGTCGGCTGGGGCGGGTGAGAGACGTGGACCGTAGGTCGCGGGACGCGACCTACGGTCTGATGGCGGGCGCGAGCCCGCCATCCACGGGGGGTGAAGCCACCCGGACCTGTGCCGGGTGGTGAGGGGGGCGCGTGGCGTCCCCCTCCATATCAGGGCGGAACGCCGCAGGCGGTTCCGCCGTTCGACCGGGGAGGCGCCGGGAGAGTGGGTGAAGATAGGGGCGGCTATACGCCGTTTTGACAATCTGGCGTATAACCGCCATCTTCGTCGCCGTGGAACGGATCGATTACCCCCTGACCACCCTGTACGCGGACCTCGTCGAACGTCTGGGTGCGGATGGGGCGCTCGGCGTGCCGTCGTGCGGCAGTGTGGTGCACAAGCAGATCAAGGGGCAGGAGTATTGGTATCACCAGATTCGGTTTGCCGGGCAGCGGGTGCAGCTTTACCTGGGGAACCGGGCGACCCCGGTGGCGGACTGGCGGGCGCACCTCGCCGACCGGGAACGGCTCTGCGCCATGCTGCTGGCCGGCGGGATAGCGGTGCCGGTACGGCCGATGGGGAGCGTCCTGGAGGTCCTCGATGCCGTCGGCGTCTTCCGCGCGGGCGGCGTGCTGATCGGCTCTCACGCCTTTGCGATCCACGGCAACATGTTGGGGATCCGGTGGGAGCGCCGTCTCACCCATACCCTGGACGTGGACATCGGCCGGGAGGCGCGGGTCCGGGTGGCCAGTCAGGCCAAGGTGCGTGAACAACTCCTGAAGCTGGGGTTCCGCGACATCCCGGCGCTCGACCCACGCCATCCCCCCGTATCGTTCATGCTCAAGGATCGGCCGGTGAAGGTGGACTTTCTGACGCCCCTCAAGGGCAAGGCCAAGGGTGAGCCCGTGGCCCTCGCGGGGATGGGCGTACACGCGGACGCGCTGCGGTTTCTCGACTATGTGATCGCGGACACGGTGCAGGGCGCACTGCTCACCCGCTTCGGAGTGCTCGTGACCGTCCCCCAGCCGGCGCGGTTCGCGTTGCACAAGCTGATCGTGGCGACGCGCCGCTCCGCCACCGAAGAGAGCAAGCGGCAGAAGGATGTGTGGCAGGCATCCTCGTTGATCGAGGTATTGCTCGAGGAGCGTCCCCACGACTTGCGCGCGGCGTGGAAGGCACTGCCGTGGCAGAAACAGGCGCGGGAGGGGATGCGCTGGTTGACGGGGGAGCAGCGCGAGGGGTTGTTGGCGGAGGTCGGCGGATGACCTGTGGCGGATCGCCCTGCGGGGTTCGGAGTGGCGTAGGGTGGAACGCCGGAGGCGGTTCCACCAATCGGCTCAAGCCGCGTGCCGGATATGCCGTTGCGGGACGAACCTGATACCGTCTGGGGACGACTGGACCGGGCGACGCTCTGCTCGCAAGGAGGCAGCGGATGAACGGTAGGGATCCGGTGGTAGTGGTCGATGGGTTGCGTACGCCATACACGAAGGCGTGGGGCGCCTTCGATGACCTGCCGGCCGACGATCTGGGGCGGATCGTGGCGGCCGAGATCCTCACCCGCATGGACCTGGACGGGGCCGAGCTGGATGCGGTGATCTTCGGCAACGTCGCCCACCCCGGCGACGCCACCAACCTGTCGCGGGTCATCGCCCTGCGCGCCGGGATCCCGCAGGAGGTGCCGGCCCACACGGTGCACCGCAATTGCGCCTCGGGCATGGAGTCGATCGCCCAGGCCGATCAGCTCATCCGCCTCGGCGAGGCCAAGGTGGTGCTGGCCGGCGGCGTGGAGTCGATGAGCAACATCCCGTTCCTGTTCAGCAAGAGGCTCCAGCGCTGGCTGATGGGGTTGCAGCGGGCCAAGCGGCCGGCGGACAAGGTGAGCGCCATCGCCCGGCTCCGGCCGGCCTATCTCAAGCCGCAGATCGGGCTGCAGATGGGACTCACCGACCCGGTGTGCGGCCTCAACATGGGCGAGACCGCCGAGGTGCTGGCGCGCGACTTCGGAATTACCCGCGAGGAGCAGGACCGCTTCGCCATGGAGTCGCACAACAAGACCGAGGCGGCGATCGATGCCGGGCGCATGGCGGAGGAGATCGTGCCGGTCTATCCGCCACCCGAGTTCCCGGCGGTGGTCGACGACGACGGCGTGCGCCGCGGCCAGTCGATGGCGGCCCTGGCGAAGCTCAAGCCGGTCTTCGACCGGCGCTACGGCACCATCACTGCGGGCAACGCCTCGCAGATCACCGATGGTGCCGCCGCAGTGATCGTGATGCACGAGTCCGACGCGAAGGCACGCGGCTATCGGCCCCTCGGCCGCATCGTCGGCTGGGCCTTCGCCGGCAACGAGCCGGCGCGCATGGGGCTCGGGCCGGTGTACGCGACGCGCAAGGTGCTCAAAAAGGTCGGGATGAAGCTGGCCGACTTCGGGCTGATCGAGATCAACGAGGCGTTCGCCGCCCAGGTCCTCGCCTGCCTGCGCGCCTGCGACTCGCGCGATTACTTCGCCCAGCACTTCGCCGGCGAGGAGCCCCTCGGCGCGATCGACGAGACGAAGCTCAACGTCAACGGCGGTGCCGTCGCCCTCGGCCACCCGGTGGGCTCCTCCGGCACGCGGCTGGTGATCACCCTGCTCAAGGAGATGCGCCGCCGCGGCGTGGAGCGCGGTCTCGCCACCCTGTGCATCGGCGGCGGCCAGGGCGCGGCGTTCGTGTTGGAGCAAGGTTAGCCCGCATTCCTCACCATGAATCTGCTACGCCCGCGCAACTGTCCGCATCTCCTGGTCGTGTCCTCGTCCGAGTCCTCGCCAGGCCGAAAGCCTGCCTGCGGGCTCGGACTTGCGGGCCAGCCAGGATCTACGGCCAGTGGCACGGGCTCGCAACGATTCCCGGTGAGGAATGCGGGCTGGCCGCGTATGGACGCAAATGGACGCGGATGGGTTCTCGCTTCCCCACAAATCTCCTCTGAGGAATGCAGGAAGCCAGGAAGTGGGGAGATGAATGGGTCACCGCCCCCC
>DASWHD010000222.1:0-5247 GCA_036393335.1 bacterium | reverse complement strand
GGCATCGTCGGTTACATCGGCAAGCAACCCGCCCTCCCGATCTTGTTGGGCGGTCTGGAGCGTCTCGAGTACCGCGGTTATGACTCCGCGGGGGTCGCCCTGCTGGAGCCCGCGGGGATCACGGTGCGCCGCGCCGAGGGGAAGCTCGCGCGGCTCATCGAAAACCTGGCGCGGGAGAAATTCACCGCCACCCTCGGCATCGGCCACACTCGCTGGGCGACCCACGGCCGCCCCTCCGAGGTCAACGCCCACCCACACATCTCCCACGGTCTGGCCTTGGTGCACAACGGCATCATCGAGAACTTCGTCGAGTTGCGCGAGCGCCTGCAGGCCGAGGGATTCGTGTTCACATCGGAGACCGATACCGAGGTGATCGCGCACCTGATCGCCTCTCACCGGCGCCGGGGGAAGAGCGGCGCCGAGGCCCTGCGCTCCGCCCTGCACGAGGTGCGCGGCGCCTACGCCGTGGCCCTCCTGTGCCTCGACCATCCGCATACCCTGTATGCCGCGCGCTACGGCTCGCCCCTGGTGCTCGCCCGCGGCGAGGGGGAGTCGTTCCTCGCCTCCGACACCCCGGCGATGCTCTCTCACACCCGTGACATGATCTTCCTGGAAGACGGGGACGTGGCCGAGCTGACCGCCGATGCCATCCACATCACCGACCTCGCCGGCCAGCCCGTGGAGCGAAATACGACCCACATCGACTGGAACCCAGTGATGGCGGAGAAGGCGGGCTACAAGCACTTCATGCTTAAGGAGATCCACGAACAGCCCCGGGCGATCAACGACACCCTGATCGGGCGCATCAACCAGGTGGGGCAGCGGGCGGCGCTGGGTGACCTGGGGTTGGACCGCGACTTCCTGCGCGCGGTGCGGCGGGTGGTGATCGTCGCCTGCGGCACCTCGTGGCACGCGGCCCTGGTGGGCAAGTACATGATCGAGAACATCGCCGGCATCGGGGTGGAGGTGGACATCGCTTCCGAGTTCCGCTACCGCGACCCGATCATCGGCCCGCGTACCCTGCTGGTGACCATCTCCCAGAGCGGCGAGACCGCCGACACCCTCGCCGCCCTGCGTCAGGCGAAGCGGCAGGGCGCCCAGACCCTGGCGATCTGCAACGTGGTGGGCTCCACCATGACCCGCGAGGCGGAGGCCACTCTCTACACCCACGCCGGGCCGGAGATCGGCGTGGCCTCCACCAAGGCGTTCACCACCCAGCTTACGGTGCTGTTTCTCCTCGCCCTGCAGCTCGGGCAGATCAACGACCGCCTGCCGGAGGAGCAGCGCACGCGGCTGCTCCAGGACCTCGTGGAGCTGCCCATCAAGGTGGAACGGGCCCTGGCCAGCGAGGGCGAGTGCGAGGCCCTGGCGCGACAATTCTTCGACCGGCGCGACTTCCTCTACCTGGCCCGGGGCATCAACTACCCTCTGGCCCTGGAGGGGGCGCTGAAGCTCAAGGAGATCTCGTACATACACGCGGAGGGATACCCCGCGGGCGAGATGAAGCACGGCCCGATCGCCCTGATCGATGAGGAGGTGCCGGTGGTCTGTCTACTGCCGGACGATGAGCTGAAAGAGAAGATGCTCTCCAACATCGAGGAGGTGCGGGCGCGTGACGGCGTACCGATCGCCATCATCCACGAGGGACTGGAGAAGAGCCTCCCGGAGGGGACCATCACCATCGCCGTGCCGCACACCAATCGGTTCCTCACACCGATCTTGATGGCGGTGCCATTGCAGCTCCTCGCCTACTATATTGCCGTGCGCCGCGGAACCGACGTCGACCAGCCGCGCAATCTGGCGAAGTCGGTCACCGTCGAGTAACCCGCACCATCCCCATGTCCTCGCTCCAACCGAATCGCACCGCTGCCGATGGGCGACCGGCGGTGGGGGGTGCGCACGGGCGCACGTGGTGGCGCGCCCAGACACGATTGTGCACGCGACGTACCCTGACCGAGAAACATGGGGGGATCAGGTGAGCGGCGTGCGGGCCTGGGCACGCATCTGGGGACAGCGTAGCCGCCGGGTGCGGGACCGCCTGCGCACCATCCGGCCCTCCGACGAGACCCAGCTCATCCTCATAGCCGTCGTGGTCGGGCTGCTGTCGGCCCTCGGCTTCGCGGTGCTGCGTACCAGTGTGGAGACGGTGGAGGCGTACTTCTATGGACCCTTGTACTCCTTCCTACAGATCGATGCGGGGGGGCTGCGGCGCCTCGCCTTGCCCCTCCTGCCGATCGTCGGCGTCGCTCTGCTCATCCCCCTGGCGGTGATCTTCCCCGGGGACGTGGGGGGTTACGGTCTGCCGCGCTTCCTGGAGATCGTCAACTTGCGCGGCGGGGTGATCCGCGCGCGGAACATCTTTCTCAAGGTGATCGCCCCGGCGCTCACCATCGGCAGCGGTGGCTCCGCCGGCTTGGAGGGGCCCATCGCCCAGCTCGGGGGCGCGATCGGCTCCAACGTCGGCCAGACCCTGGGCATCGGCGGGACCAAGATGCGCGTTCTGGTGGGGGCGGGGGTGGCAGGCGGCATCGCAGCGGCCTTTAACGCGCCGATCGCGGGCGTGCTGTTCGCCATCGAGATCGTGCTGCTCGGCGATTTCGAGATCAACCACTTCACGCCCCTGGTGATCTCCGCCGGGGTGGCGACCGTCACCTCGCGCATGATCTTCGGCAACGCCCTGATGTTCGAAGTGCCGCGGTACCTCCTGGTGAGCTACTGGGAGCTGATCTTCTACGCCGGCCTCGGGCTTCTCGTCGGGGCCTCGGCGGTGGTCTACATCAAGCTGTTCTACGGCATCTGGGACTTCTTCGAGGAGGTGCGCATCAGTCCCCTGGTGCGGCCTCTCCTCGGGGCGTTGCTGGTGGGCTGTATCGGCATCGGCTTTCCGCAGATCTTTGGCACCGGCTATCACCACATCAGCGAGGCGATGCGCGGCGAGCTGCCGTGGCTCCTGATGCTCGCCCTGCCCCTGTTAAAGATGATCGCCACCTCCATCACCCTGGGCTCCGGCGGCGCCGGGGGGATATTCGGCCCGTCGATGTTCATCGGCGTGATGATCGGCGGTGCCTACGGCGGGATCGTCCACCACTTCTTCCCCGACCTCTCGGCACCGTTGGGGGCCTATGCCCTGGTGGGGATGGGGGCGTTCCTATCCGCGGCGATCCACGCGCCCCTCACCGCGATGTTTCTGCTGTTCGAGATCACCAATTCTCATGAGGTCATCCTGCCGGTGCTCTTTGCCAGCGCCATAGGATCGGTGATCGCCCGGGTCTTCTATCCCGAGTCGATCGACACGGAGGACCTCTCCCGCCGCGGCGTGGCCCTGAAGGCGGGCCGCGAGATGACCGTGATGAACGCGGTCCTGGTCCGGGACGTGATGCGGCAGGATTTCACCACCGTGCCCGCCTCCCTCCACCTGGAGGCCCTCGGGGAGAAGTTCCGTACCAGCTCGTGGGTCTACTTCCCGGTCCTCGACAAGGAAGAGAGGATGAGCGGCATCATCTCCCTCAACGACATCCGCACCATCATCCTGGAAGAGGAACTGGCCCGCCTGGTGGTGGTGGGCGAGCTGATGACCCGTGAGGTGATCACCGTCTTCCCCGACGACACCCTCAATCGGGCGATGGAGCAGTTCGGCCTGAAGGACATCGAGCAGATGCCGGTGGTCACGCGCAGAGATCCACGCAAGGTGGTGGGGATGATCAAGCGCCAGGACGTAATCCGCGCCTACAACGAGTCGGTCCTGGAGCGACCGCGAGACCACTACGGCGCGTCGGTACACTGAGCTGCATCCCGCGCCGCGGCCCGCCGCGCGCCGTGGACCGCAGGTGACAATTCGGCTGACACCACATCGGCCATCGCTGACAACCCGTTGGTTTTGTTCAGCTCTGGATTCGAGACGGGAATGGGCCGACGTGATGACTGCGGTGTAGTGTGGATCTGCCGAAGGCCCAGTCAGCCGCTCTGTTAACTGCACTTTACAGCTCCGTGCTCGCTTGAACACATTGTTTTTTCATCGTTTGCCCACGGATTTTCCGGCGAGCGGGAGAAAATGCGTTCAAAAACCTTACAAAACGGGGCCGCCGGGTAGGGGGTGTCCCGCCCGCGACCCGGTGCGCCGGGCACGGGAGGCGTTCCGCGATCTGCTCCAAACAGCATCGCCGGACACGGGGCGGAGCAAGCGGGGACGCTCGCTCCGCCCCCGCGCCCCCTCCCGGCCGTACCCCGCCCGTCTGGTCGCGGGGGGCTCGGGGAGCCTCCCCAGAGCGACGCCTCCCCGTCCGCGAACGGCCAACCCACTGACTTTACTGACCGGCCGGCGGAGCAAGCACTGTTTCATTTTGCGACGGTGGCGCGGTCGGCGCGTCGCAAGATGAGTCGCGCACGGCGTGGGATTACCGCGCGGCGGCGGCCGGTCTCGGCGCAACAGCGGAATAAGCGCCTCAATCTATTGACTCGGTGAATGGCGCGGCGGGATGGCCAGCGTCTCCGCCCTGAGCCACGATCCGGATGGCACTGGAATTGCTGGCCTTTTCCTGGCGAGCGATCGTCGATCTGTACCAAACCCCCAAACGTGCTATACGAGGTGGAGTGACCGGACGCCACAACGTTGGGCAGCTTGCTCACCCGAGAAGGGCAGTGCCATGAGAGACCAAGACCTTTCGAGCCGAGATCCCGTCACCCCCGTAGAGCCGGCGCAGGGTGCCCCCGCGTTTGCCAAGGGCGAGGCTCACCCCGCATCGCGGGGACGCAGGCAATTCCTCAAGAAGGCCGCCGCCACCGCTCCGGTCATCCTCACCCTGAGCAGCCAGCCGGCGTGGGGCAACATCTGTGCGCCGTCCGGGAGATGCTCCGGCAATGCATCGGATGCTACGCCGGAGTCGGAATGCTTCGTGATCAACGGCGGCGGGCCGGGCCATTGGAGCGACGAATTTCCAAATTGGCCGTATTCGAATGACAAGTTCAGCGACACCTTTGGGACGGGGTCAAGTCAAAAGTTAAAAGTGCTCCTCACTAGCGGCAGCGAGTTCGAACGATGGGCGATCGCCGCGCTGCTCAACGCCGCGAAAGGTGAGATGAGCTACCTGGGGCCGGACCCGGTCGGCATGATCAAGGGCATCGTGAACGAGGTCTTGGTGACCGGTACCTACAATGCCGGCCCAGGCTGTGACTGGGATGCCGTGGACGTCGTGAACTATTTCAAGTTCACCGTCGGCATGTAGGCGGTGGATCCGCGTGAACCATCGT
>DASWHD010000221.1:0-2695 GCA_036393335.1 bacterium | reverse complement strand
AGGATTCGAACCTACGAATGCAGGGATCAAAACCCTGTGACTTACCGCTTGTCGACGCCCCAATGATCGATGTTCGTGCCAACTGGGGCCGCGCGGCCTGGCCACCGGCCCCCCGCGAGGAGCCGAGGAGGCTAGCCCCGGATTTTGCCTGACGTCAAGCCGGATTCCGCCGCCCCTGACCATCCGTCCGCCGGCCACGTTCACGGACGGCCGCGTAGTACTCCGGGCAACGTCCAACTAGGTGGTTTGGCCGGCGCATTGCCTCACACCCGGGGCTACCCTCCGCCCACCGCCGCCTCGACCTCCGCCACCGTCTTCGGCACCGCCGCGGTCAGGATCCGCGGTGGCCCCACCGCCTGCACCAGGCAATCGTCTTCGATGCGAATGCCGATGGCGTGAAACCGCGCGTCGACGTCGTCTGCGGCCGCGATGTACAGGCCCGGCTCGACCGTGAGGACCATGCCTTCGACCAGGGGCCGCCACTCGCCGCCGTCCTTGTAGTCCCCCACGTCGTGCACGTCCATCCCCAGCCAGTGGCCGGTGCGGTGCATATAGAAGCGCTGGTACGCCTCGCTCTCGATCGCCTCGCTCAGGGAGCCGGAGAGCAGTCCGAGGTCGAGCATCCCCTGGGTGAGGACCTCCACCGCCGCCTGGTGGGGGGCGTCCCACCGGTTGCCCGCCACCACCTGCGCGATCGCCGCCGCCTGGGCGGCGAGGACCAGCTCGTAACACTCCCGCTGCGGCCCGCTGTAGCGGCCGTTCACCGGCCAGGTGCGGGTGACGTCCGCCGTGTAGTAGCCGTACTCCGCCCCGGCATCCACCAGGAGCAGGTCGCCGGCAACCATCTGCCGGTCGTTGGCCACGTAGTGCAGGGTGCAGGCGTTGGGCCCGGAGGCGACGATCGACGGGTAGCCCGGCGAGTGGGCGCCGCTGCGCTGGAAGACGTACTCGATCTCGGCGCGGATCTCGTACTCGAAGCGCCCCGGCCGGGTGGCGGCCATGGCCCGGCGATGGGCCTCGGCGGTGATCGCGGCGGCCCGCTCCAGGGCGGTGATCTCCTCCCCCCCCTTCACCAAACGCATCTCGTGGAGCACCTCGTCCAGGTCGACGATCATGCGCGGCGCCCGCACCCCCTGGCGCACCTTGGCGCGCACCGCGTTCAGCCAGCGGATCACCCGGCCGTCGAACTGCCCGTCCTTGCCGAAGGTGTAGTAGAGCCGCTCCACGTTCTCCAGGTAGGTGGGCAGCACCGTGTCGATCTCCTCCACCACGTGGGCCTCGTCGGCGCCGAACAGCTCGCGCGCCCCGTCGACCCCGGCGCGCCGGCCGGTCCACACCTCGCGTTCCGCGTCGCGCGGCCGGACGAACAGGATGAACGGCCCCTCCGGGCGTCCGGGGATCAGGAGGCAGACCGCCTGCGGCTCGTCGAAGCCGGTGAGGTAGTAGAAGTTCGACTCCGGCCGGTAGAGGTACTCCACGTCGCGGTTGCGGTGGTGTACCGGCGCCGCCGGGAGGATCGCCACCCCCTCCCCCATGCGCTCCATGAACGCGGCCCGCCGCCGGGCAAAGAGCTCCCTGTCCATCGCGCGAGTGTAGGGCAATCCCGCCCTCTCCTCACCGGGTTAACCCGATGGCTTGCCTGCACCCACGCTACGGCTCGCCTCTCCCGCCCGCGCCACGGGTAGGAGCCGGTTGTACCGGCGACCCGCGCCTGTGGCGTCTGCCCGGCAGCAGACAGGCGGCCGGCCTGCCTGCGGCAGGCAGGCCCTGCGGGCCTGGATCGCCGAAGGGATTCGGCTCCTACCGGTGGGCGGCAGAGGAGGACCCCTTCACCCCACGCGCAGGAGCAGGGATTTCAGGTAGGCCGACTCGGGGATGGCCGGGAGGGTTGGGTGGTCGGGGGCGGCGCCGAAGCGGCCGAGGATCTGCACCGGGCGCTTGACCTCGGCGGCGGCCCGGGCGACCAGCTTCACGAACTCGTCGTCCGACAGGTGGTGGGAACACGACGCGGTCATCATCAGGCCGCCCGGGGTAACCCGGGAAAGGGCGAGGGCGTTGAGCCGCTGGTAGCCGGCGATCCCCTCCTTGACCTTGGCACGGCTCTTGATGAAGGCCGGCGGGTCGAGGTTGACGCGCGGCCACTGGCGCTCGCTGCCGCGCAGATAGTCGAAGGCATCGGCACGCTCGAACCGGCAGATGGCGGCGAGGCCGTTGCGCTCCGCACTCTCCCGCGCCAGGGCCAGGGCCGGCTCCGAGCTGTCCACCCCGAGGGACTCACTCGCCCCACCGGCCGCCACGGCGAGGGTGAAGCCGCCGGTGTGGCAGAAGAGGTCGAGGCAGGCGTGGCCGGCGGCGAGGCCACGCCAACGGGCGCGGTTCTCCCGCTGGTCGAGGAAGAAGCCGGTCTTCTGCCCGGCGAGGGCATCGCAGCGGTACGCCAGCCCCGCCTCGTGTGCGACGGGCGCCTCGGGCAGCCGGCCGTGGACCACCTCCACCCGGCTCTCCAGCCCTTCCAGGGACCGGAAGGGGGAGTCGGCGCGCAACACCACCCAGGCGGGGCTGGCCTGCTCCACCAGGGCCGGGAGAATCAACGGCCACAGGGCGTCGACCCCGGCGGTGAGGCTCTGGGCCACGAGGCCATCGTCGTAGCGGTCGACGATCAGACCCGGCAGTCGGTCCCCCTCCGAGTGCACCC
>DASWHD010000220.1:0-12617 GCA_036393335.1 bacterium | reverse complement strand
CACATTTCCTCCGCAATGACAGGGCGCATCTCCCTGGGAGACCGTGGCGCGAACCTGGCGCTCGCGCCTTCAGGCGGCCCACTACCAACCTTATGCCAACCGGTAGGCGACGAGCATGACTTGCCCCGCGATGGTCGTCTTGTCCTCGCGCCGAGCGAGGTGGCCAAGACGGCTGGAAAGCTGTAGCCGCGGAGGTGATGACCAGCGATCGGGAAATCACTCGCCGTCGGATTCCGGCGGCTGGCGTTGGACCTTGGTTGCGGCGCGGCGGCGCTTCTCGGCCAGGCGGCGCTGCTTTGCGGATGTCGGGATGCGGGTGGCGTGGCGCGGCGGCGGCGGCTGCAAGGTGGCGCGGATCATCGCCGCCAGGCGGTCTTCCACGTCGCGGCGGTTGCGCGCTTGGCTGCGGAAGCGGGCGCTGGTGAGGACCACGTCGCCCGCGGCGGTGATGGCGCCGGGGTAGCGGCGGGCGAACCGCTCCTTCGCTTCGTCGGGTACGGCGGTGCACTGGGCGAGGTGGAAGCGCAACTCCATCTTGGTGGCCACCTTGTTGACGTGCTGGCCGCCCGGGCCGCCGCCGAACACGGCGCGAAACACCAGGTCCTCATCCGGGATGGCAAGCTCATCGGTCACCGCCAGTGGCATGAGCTCCTCGGTGGTGACGGGTGCGTGGCCGGTTCAGCGGGAAATCCGCTTTCCCTGTGGGGACGGTGGATGGCGAACGGGCTACACAAACCAGATGTTGTCGACGTGGATCCCGATTTCCTTCACCCGCTGGCGGGCGACCTCCAGCCCCTCCTCCGCGCCGCACTTCTCCGGGACGATGACGTGGTAGCGCACGTGCTCGAAGGAGGCGGAGCGGGCGAAGGCGCGGCTCTCGCTCTCGAACTCGGGACCGCGCAGGGCCGGCTCGGTGAAGGCGCGGAAGATCACGAACTGCTGCTTGCGGAAGGCGGTGATGTCGGGCATCTCCCCGTTCACCGGGTTGGGCTGGGGGTGGTCGCCGAGGTGGGCGCGGATGGTGTGGTACTCGGGGCGGCCCTCCAGGTACCCCAGGACCCGTTCGACGAGGCGGCTATGCTCGGCATCGGTGCTCATCGGGGCAGGCTAGCCCGGATCGGCGGGCAGGGGTAGTCGCAGCCAGGTGTAACGCCTTGGCCAGCATGAGGGCGACTGCGGGCGCGAAGCAGCCCTCGCGGGACTCTGGGGAGAGAGCGGCGGCCTGGTTGCCACTCCCGCACCCGCCTGCTGGCGGGACGGGGTGCCGCGCTGGCCTCGGGCCGTTACTGCTCGGCGGGGCGAGCGGCTGGGGGCTCGGCCTCGGCATCCGTAGCGAACCAGTCGAGCCCCGGGAGCTGGAGCTCGTGCGCGGCGTTCGGGTGGTTGTGCCAGGAGGGGGGCTGGAGGCCGGGGACGAAGCCGACCAACAGGCTGATGCCGGTGGCGAAGCCGATCAACAAGAGGGGGACGAGATGGCGCTGCATGTGCATCGAGTGGATGGAGTCAAGGCGAGGTAGATATTGTTTCATAAGCAAGGGCTGTGCCATTCGCTGCTGGATTCTTTTTGAGCATAAAAACCCATCGCTTTATTTGGGGTTATCGGTCGCCGACAAAAAATTGCCATGACCTGGGCGTCACAAAATGTCGCCGCTGTTGACGGGTGACGTCGCACAATGAGATCCGGGGCAGGGGTGTAGCACACCGGGAGCGCCGGCGGCGGGAGATCCCGCCTTTCCTGGATTGGCCGCGCGCCAGGCGAGGGTTTGGCGTCGGCTGACCATTAGCGGTGCCCGCGGGTTACCCCACGGCCACCGCCTGGAGGGTCTCCACATCGCGTTCATCTTCCAGGTGCACTGCGATCAGGCTGCTGATCCCCGGCTCCGCCATGGTGATGCCGTACAGGGCGTCGGCGGCCTCCATGGTCGTCTTGTTGTGGGTGATGGTAGTGAACTGGGTAGTGGTGCCGATGGCGCGCAGCAGGCGGTTGAAGCGGCCGACGTTGGCGTCGTCGAGGGGGGCATCGACCTCGTCCAGGAGGCAGAAGGGCGCCGGTTTCACCTGGTAGGTGGCGAAGATCAGCGCCAGGGTGGTCAGGGCCTTTTCCCCGCCGGAGAGCAGAGAGATGTTCTGTAAGCGTTTGCCCGGCGGCTGGGCGATGATGTCGATGCCGGACTCGAGGGGGTCGTCCGGGTCGACCAGGTGCAGCTCGGCGTGACCGCCCTCGAACAGGGAGGCGAAGAGCTGGGTGAAGTGCGCGCCGATCGCGGCGAAGGTGGTGACGAACCGCTCCTTGCTGGTCTTGTTGATGCGCCGGATGGCCTCGCGGATGTCGGCCACCGCCGCCTGCAGGTCCTCGCGCTGGCCCTGGAGGAAGGTGAGGCGCGCGTCGAGTTCCGCCTTCTCGGCAATCGCCATCAGGTTGACCGGCCCGATGCGCTCCAGTTTCGCCACCAGGTTGGGGATCTCCTGCTCCATCTCCGCCAGCGGCCGTTCCGCCTCGCCGCCCTCCTGACGTGCCACCTGCGGGGTGCGCTGGTGCTTCTCCTCGAACAGGGCATGGATCTCGTGGCCCTCGTGGCGCAGGGCATCGAGCTCCTGCTCCAGGCGATGCAGCATGGCCACCGCTTCTTCTTTGACGGTGCGCAGGCGGCGGGCCTCGGCGTTCAGTTCCTGGACCTGGGCGTCCGCTTCCTGGAAGGTCGAGAGGGCGACCTGCAGCTCGCGTTGCGCATGCTCGCCTTCCTGGATCGTCCCGGCGAGCTGCGCACGTAGCTCGCCGAGCTGCCCGTGGATGGCCGCGTCTTCCCGGTCGAGATCGGTGACCCGTCCCGACTTGGCGGCGCGTTCCCGGCCGCCCCGCTCCTCCTCGTCCGCGGTCTCGCGGCGCTGATGGTCGATCTGCCGCAGGTGTCCGTCGAGGTGGCCGAAGCGCACCTTGGCCTCCACCACCTGGTGCTGCTGTCCCTCGAGGTGTCCCTCCAGCTCCGCCAGCCGCCCCTCGTGGCGGGTGATCTCCTGGCCGCGCTCCGCCTCTTCCATGGCGAGGCGCGCGCGCTCCTCGTGCAGCCGCTCCACGTCGGCGTCGAGATTGGCGCGGTTGACCGCGAGGGCCGTCGCCTCGTCGCGATTGACCGCCAGGCGGCTCTCCAGCCGCGCCCGCTCGCCGTCGGTCTCGGCACGCCGGTGCTGGGCGCCCTGGAGGGCCAGGTGCGCCTGCTGGTCGGCCTCCTGGGCCGCGGCGACGGTGGCCTCGCCGGTGGCGACCTCCGTGCGCACGGCGTGCAGCCGCTGGTGGTGGTCGTCCAGCCGCCGGCGCACCTCCGGCAGGGTCGCGACGAGCTCCCGTTGCTCGCGATGGCGGGACAGGGTGCCCGCCAGCTCGGCGGGTTCCTGGCCGAGGCGGAGCAGGCCGTGGGCCTCCAGGAGCTGGCCGTCCCGCGCCGCCACGCTCCAGCCCGGCATGTGACGCCATGCGTCCCGTGCGCAGTCGATCCGCTCGACCAGGATCACGCGCCCGAGACGTGCCTCCAGCCACGGCCGCAGCTCGGCCTCGCAGTCGATGTGGTCGACGAGACGCTCGCGGCCGTCGGGGACCATCGCCGGGCCGTGGCCATTGGCCGCGGCGCCGGCCAGAAGTGCCAGGGTCGCCGGCAGCGGGTGGCTTGCCGCCCATTCCGTCAGGGCGTCGGCGCGCCCGTCGTCTCCCAGGAGGCGTGCCCACAGCTCTTCCCCGAGGAGCCTTTCGACCAGCGGTTCGAGGTCGGCCGGCACCCGCAGGCCGTGGGCGACGGTGCGGGCCTCCTGCCACCATTGCTGCACCTCGCCTGGCAAGGCGGCGGTCTGCTCGTGACTCGCGCCCGCCTCCCGCAGGAGGTCGCGCAGGGCCTCGTGGCGTGCCTCCAGGCGCTGGAGGTTGGCACGCACCTGATCGCGCTCCTCCGCCGTGCGTTGCTCGGTCTCCTGTGCGGCCCGCAGGCGTTCGCGGGCGGTCTGCAGGGCGGCGCCGTTGGCCGCGACCCGTTCCTGTGCCGCGCGCACCGCCTGGTCGGTCTCTTGGGTGCGGGCCGTGAGCTGGTCGGCCTCCACCGCCAGGCTCGCCTCGTTGACGGCCAGCCGCTGCTGGCGCTCTTCCAGGTCGTGGCGCTGGCGCTCCACGTACTCCAGGCGGGTCTGATTGCGGCTGCGCATCTGGCCCAGCTCGGCGACGCGGCGCCGCGCCTCGGCCAGGGCGCGGCGCTGTTCCTCGCGCTCGGCGACCAGGTCGCGCAGGGTGGCCTGGAGGCCGTCGAGCGACGCCTCCAGCTCCTGGCGCTGGCGGCTCGTCTCGTCTAGCTCCACGTCGAGCCGCGCCCGCTGATCGGCCAGCGCGCGCAGCCGGTCGGTCCAGCGGCCGAGGTCGGCGGCCAGCCCCTGGCGCTCGCGATCGATGCCGTGCAGGCGCGTCTCCTGGGTGCGCAGCTCGCCCTCGATGCGCGCCGCCTCCTGCTGGAATCCGGCGCAGCGCTCGCGCAGCCGGTCCGACTGCTCGCGCTGCTCCTGGGCGTGGAGGCGCCGCGCCTCGACCTGCGCCTCGGTACGAGCGATCGCCGTCTCCAGGTCTTCGAGGGCACGGCGTTCGCCCGCCGCGGCGGTCTCCAACTCGCCGCTGCGGCCGGCGATCGCCTCCAGGCGGGCGCAGGCGATGTGCGCCTCGTAGAGGCGCAGGGTGTGGCGTAGTTGCCGGTAACGCTCGGCGTCGCGGGCCTGGCGCTCGAGGCGGCGGAGCTGCTTCTCTACCTCCTGGATGATGTCCTGCACCCGGCTCAGGTTCTCCTCGGTGGCCACCAGCTTGCGGCTTGCGGCCTCCTTCTTGATCTTGTAGCTGGTGATCCCCGCCGCCTCATCGAACAGGGCGCGGCGCTCCTCGGGCTTGGCGTTGAGGATCGCGTCGATGTGGCCCTGCTGGAGAATCGCCACGCCGCGGCCGCTCATGCCGGTGTCCATGAACAGGTCGCGGATGTCCTTCAGCCGGCACGGGATCTTGTTGATGAAGTATTCCCGCTCGCCGTCCCGGTGGATGCGGCGGGTGACCTGGATCTCGGCGAAATCGGCGAACGGCCCGCGCACCGTGCGGTCCGCGTTGTCGATGGTCAGGGTGACCTCCGCCATGCCGGTCGGCTTGCGCCCGCCGGAGCCCTTGAAGATGAAGTCGATCGCGTTGTCGCCGCGCAGGTAGTGAGCCGATTGCTCGCCGAGGACCCAGCGGATCGCGTCGGAGATGTTGGACTTACCGCAGCCGTTGGGGCCGACGATGGCGGTGATGCCGTCTTGAAAGTCGATGAAGGTCCGGTCGGCGAACGACTTGAAGCCAGTCATCTCCAGACGCTTGAAGCGCATGGCAGCTCTCCGGGAGAGACGCGAGGGAGGGAACGGAACGGGGAGGGGAAGAACGGAGGGTACTGGAGGTGACTGGTTTATAGTCGCGGCCAGTCGCAGCGTCAACCTAACTTGAAAGATATGGATTTGGCATATTCATAACCGTTCGTAATAATTCAATTTCAGCGTGGTTTACCGTAAGTGGCGCGCTGTTCCGGCGATCGTCTCTGAGCCTCCCACCCCGCCCCCCGGCCCCATGACCTGCAACGGCTTCGCCGCGGTGGTCCTCGCGGCCCTCCTGTGCGACTACGCCCTCAATGGGGTGGCGAATCTCCTCAACTTGCGCGCCATGGGCGCCGCCGTGCCGCCACCCCTGGCCGACCTCTACCCACCGGACACCTATCGCCGTTCCCAGGAATACACCCGGGCCCGCACCCGGTTCGGGATCCTGGCGGCCACCTTCGATCTGATCGTGCTCCTCGCCTTCTGGGTCAGCGGCGGCTTCGCCCACCTCGACCGCTGGGTGCGCTCCCTTGGCCTCGGAGAGGTGTGGACCGGCCTGGTGTACATCGGCCTCCTCGCCCTCGCCGCCACGTTGGTCGGCCTGCCGTTCCGCTACCACGCGACCTTCGGCATCGAGCAGCGCTTCGGCTTCAACCGCACCAGCCGCCGGACCTTCTGGCTCGACCACGCGAAGGGTGCGCTGCTTGCCGTCGGCCTGGGTGGGCCCCTGCTGGCCCTGGTCCTCTTCCTGTTCCACCGCCTCGGCCCCGGTGCCTGGTGGTACGGTTGGCTGGTGACCGTCGTCTTCCTCCTCGCCATGCAGTACCTGGCGCCGGCCTGGATCATGCCCCTCTTCCTGCGCTTCGCGCCCCTGGCAGACGGCGAGCTGCGCGCGGCGATCCTCGCCCTCGCCCGGCGGGTCGGCTTCCCGGTGCGCGGGATCTACGTCACCGACGGCTCGCGCCGCTCGACCAAGGCCAACGCCTTCTTCACCGGCCTCGGCCGCCACAAGCGCATCGCCCTGTTCGACACCCTGGTGGAGGGCCATACGGTGGACGAGGTAGTGGCGGTGGTCGCCCACGAGATCGGCCACTACAAGCGGCGCCACGTCGTGCAGGGCACGGTGCTGTCCATCGCCCACACCGGCCTGCTGTTCGCGTTGCTCTCCCTCTGTCTCACGCGCCCCGGCCTGTTCGCCGCCTTCGGCGTGGAGCGGCTCTCGGTCCACGCCGGCCTGGTATTCTTCACCCTCCTCTATACGCCGGTGGAGATGGTCCTATCGTTGCTCCTGCACGCCGTATCCCGGCGCAACGAGTACCAGGCCGACCGCTTCGCGGTGACCGCCACCGGCGACTGGCGGCCCCTGGCCGCGGGCCTCAAACGCCTCTCCCGCGACCACCTGGCCAACCTCACCCCCCACCCGCTGTACGTCGCCCTGCACTACTCCCATCCACCGCTGGACCAGCGCCTGGAAGCGATGCGTACGTAGGGGAGGGGTTTATCCCCCTCCCGTGGTGGGACCGACCGCTGCGCCAGGCCGTGGGATCCGGGCGGGGATAAACCCCGCCCTACGGGTGGTAACTACCATCCCCACGTCGCCAGTTCCGCCAGGAACTGGCGCGCCGTGAGGTCGTAGTGGATCGGGGTGAGGGAGACGCAGCCGTCGGCGAGGGCGGCGTCGTCCACGTCGTCCGCCGATTCCGGGATGTGGGTCTCGCCGGTCTGCCAGTAGTAGGCGCGGCCGCGCGGGTCGAGACGCTCTTCGAAGAACTCGACGAACCGCCCCTTGCCCTGGTGGGTGACGCGGATACCGCGGATCTGCTCCCGCGGCAGGGCCGGGACGTTGACGTTGAGCAGCACCCCCTCCGGCAGCCCGCGCTCGGCCACCTTGCTGACCACCTCCAGCCCGATCTCCGCCGCGGGTTGGAAGTCGGGGTCCTCGCTCCACTCCAAAGAGAGGGCGACCGACGGGATGCCGAGGATCGCGCCCTCCGTGGCGGCGGACACCGTCCCGGAATAGATGATGTTGTGGCCGGTATTGGCGCCACGGTTGATCCCCGAGACCACCAGGTCCGGCCGCGTCTTGAGCAGGACGTTGACCGCCAGCTTCACGCAGTCCGCCGGGGTGCCGTGCACCGCGTAGCCGAACAGCACGCCGTCGTGGAACACCTTCTCCACCCGCAGGGGGTCGACCAGGGTGAGGGCGTGGCCCACGGCGCTCTTTTCCACCAGGGGCGCCACCACGTGTACCTCGCCGAGGTGCTTCATCGCCTGCGTCAGGGCGAACAGCCCGTGCGCGTGGATGCCGTCGTCATTGGTGACCAAGATTTGCACGCCACTGCTCCACTTCGGTTTGCCGGTACGCCACGCCCATCAGGCAGAGGCCGCGCGCCGGCGCGGTGGTACCGGCCTGCCGCCGGTCGCGAGCGGCGAGGATCGCGGCCATCCGCGAGCTGTGCAACCGGCCGCGCCCGATCTCCACTAGGGTGCCGGCCAGGGTCCGCACCATGTGCTTGAGGAAGCCATCGCCGGCGATCCAGAGCTGCAGCTCGTCACCGACCTCCCGCCACTGCGCCGCCGCCACCCGCCGCACCCGGGTGGTGGCATCGGCGTCGGCGGCGCACAGGCTGGAGAAGTCGTGCTCCCCCACCACCTGCGCCAGGGCGGCGGCCATGGCGGTCCGGTCCAGGGGTCCGCGCTCCCAATAGACGAAGGGGCGCCGGAAAAGGGGCGGCTCCGGCCGGTTGAGGATCCGGTAGCAGTAGAGCTTGCCCACCGCCGCGAACCGCGCGTGGAAGTCGTGGTCCACCGCCGCCAGCCGCCGCACCACGACGTCCTCCGGCAGCAGGGCGTTGAGCCCGCGCAGCAGGGCCTCGGCGGCGAAGGCCCGCGGCAGGTCGAAGTGCGCCGGCATCTCCTCGGCATGGACCCCGGCATCCGTCCGCCCCGCCCCATGGACCCGCACCGGCCGATCACAGAGCCGCGACAAGACCGCCTCCACCGCCGCCTGCACCGTAACCTCCCCCGGCTGCACCTGCCACCCGGCATACGCCGTCCCCTGATAGGCGAGGTGCAGCAGGATGCGCTGGCCGATGGGGAGGAGTTGGTCGGTCATAGTGAGACACGGCCTCTGAAGGTGAAGTCGCAGCGGGCCATGATCCCCCGAAGCCGCGCTGCTCACCAAGGGTCATCGCGAGGGTTTCGAGAACGGGATCGCCGTGGGTCTCGTGGTCGGTCGATTGCCAGTGCGGATAGCGATGGCGACAAGCGAGAAGATGAGGATGTCCCGCCGGCAAGCAGCGCGTGTAACCCGGGACTCACATTCGGAGAAGGGAGGACGTGATGGCCTTGGTGCAGCAAGCAGGGCACCATCGCCTTCCGGCCCCCGTCGGCGGATGATGAAGTGGGAGGTAAGGTGAAGTTCACCAAGTATTTCGAAGCGATGTGGGCTCGGCCGGACCGCGCCACGATCCAGCTAGAATGGATCCAGCGAGTTGTCGACCGGCCCGAAAAAGAGATGGTTCAGGAGGATGGTCGGATTCGACGGTGGGCAGCTATCGTGGAGGTGGGTGGTCGATACCTGCGCGTGGTCCTCCTCTCGGATGGTGAGACCGTCCATAACGCATTCTTTGACCGGAGCTATCGGCCATGAAGATCAAGTATTTCCAGGACACGGATACGCTGCTCATCGAGTTCACTGTGGCCGAAGTCGCCGAGACGCGGGACCTGGACGAAAACACGCTCCTCGATGTGGACCGGGACGGCCGGATCGTTGCCATCACCGTCGAGCACGCCAGCGAGCGCGCCGACATCCCGCACTTCTCCTTCGAGCAGATCGCGGCATGAGGGTGTGGGCCGTCGAGCGACGGACAGTCATAGGGTGCGCCAAGCGCAGCGCGGCGCACCGTCCCCGAAGCCGCCACGACCGAAGGCCGATCGCTAACGGCTGACAAACCTAGAAGGACACATAACTCACCAAGGCCGCGAGGCTCGTGGGAGAGGGTGCGACCGGGGCGTTAGCCGTCATGCAGGTGTTACGATGGGTCGGTGGTGCGGTGCCTCCACGCCCCTCTCGGGAGATCCCATGGCTCGGCTCACCATCACCCTCTCTAACGAAACCCACCGGGCGCTGAAGGAGGCCACCGCGCGGCGGGGCGAGACCCTCGGGCAGATCATCGAGAAGAGCCTGCAATTCTATGGGGTCAAGACCCGGGAGAGCGCCGCACAGCTCGTGGCCCGGGCGCGCCAGGCGAGCCGACTGGGCGAGGCCGAGGCGCTGGAGGTCGCGCTCTCCGAGACCCGCGCCGCCCGCACCCGATGAGCGCGCCGTGGGTGATCGACACCTCGGTGGTCGTCCGTGGGCTGCTCACCGCCGATGGCGACGCACCCACGGCCCGCATCCTGGACGCCATGGTCGCCGGTCGGATCCTGTTCCTGCTCTCCGTCGCCCTGCTCGCCGAGTACCGCGACGGGTTGTTGCGGCCGCGGATCCGGGAGAGGCACGGTCTGGATGAGCCCGAAATCGATCCCGTGCTGACGGAGATCACCGCCGGTGGCAGGGTGCGCGAGTCAGGCGGCGCGTCTGACTCGTCTCCCGATCCCGGCGATCAACACCTCTGGGATCTCCTTGCCGCCCAGCCGGACACGGTGCGGGTCACCGGGGATCGCACCCTGCTGGCAGCGTCGTCTGCCACGGTCACGGTCCTGGCGCCGTGGGCATTCGTGGCACGCTTCCTCACAGGAATGCCCCAGCCCTTCGGGCTGGTCACGCAAGGGCGATGTAGGGATTCGCCCGAGTCGATTGGTTAGCGTCTTGCAAGTTTGCAGGACCGACCCCGCCACGACCCCGCCAAGGACCGACCCCGCCACGACCCCGCCACAAGTTTGCAGGACCGACCCCGGCACCGACCCCGACACGGCGATAGGTGGCGAGGGCGAGCAGCGCCGGGGCCGCGCGTAGCGAGCCCAGATCGAGAGTGGTAGATTGGCCCCATGAGAGTCACGGCCGCCGACCTTCTCGACCTCAGTGTTGCCGAACGGATCCAGCTCGTGGGTGACATCTGGGACAGCGTCGCCGAGGTTCCCGAGGCGGTCGAGGTGACTGGGGAGGTTCTCGATGTTGTCCGGGAGCGCCTCGCCGCCTATCGACGTGACCCGACGGCAGGGTCACCCTGGGCCGAGGTGCGAAAGCGTATCCTGGGCGATCGATGAGTCGCGGGCTCATCCTCCGGCCCGCAGCCGAAGAGGACGTGCGCCAGGGTTACCTCTGGTACGAGGAGCGTCAGACGGGCCTGGGCCGCCGCTTCATGGAGGCGCTCGACGCGGCTCTGCTGGCGATCGAGAAGAGACCGGTCGCCTGTCAGGAGGTCGAGGGTGACGTTCGCCGGGCGCTGACGAGGAGGTTCCCATACGGAGTGTTCTACGTCGTCGAGCCCCAGCGGATCGTCGTCCTCGCCGTGCTCCACACGGCCCGCGACCCCCAGGCGTGGAAGGCCCGAGCCGGCACGGATCGGTGACGCCGCTGACGGAGATCACCGTCTCCCTACAGCCGGGTGCAATCTTGCAAGTTTGCAGGACCGACCCCAGCATAAGGATGCAGGACCGACCCCGTTACGCAGAGGACACAGAAGAGGATGGGCAGATGGGGGATGCGCTGACGGAACCGGGAAGCCTGCCTCGGTTCGCACCTGCCAACGACCTTTCTCTGGGATCTCTGTGCCCTCTGTGGCAATCGCCCCAAAAAAGAGATCTGTTCGCCACAGAGATCACAGAGGGCGCAGAGGGTGCCTGCCTCGTTGAATCCGCGGTCATCC
Organism: bacterium; assembly: GCA_036393335.1. Classification (GTDB taxonomy): domain Bacteria; phylum CG2-30-53-67; class CG2-30-53-67; order CG2-30-70-394; family CG2-30-70-394; genus DASWHD01. Next base: position 1,446 of record DASWHD010000220.1, on the reverse strand, counting down.
CCTGCGTCTCCGCCCCCCGGAGTGAATCGGGTTCGGGAGCCACTCCGAACCCTCCGGTGCCCCACTCCCCTCTGCGACCTTCGCGGCTTCGCGAGAGAACCTCGACCGACCCAGTTCGTCTCGCCCCAACGCCACCGTTGACGCCCTCCGCTCCGGAGAATAGGTTCGCCGCCAGACCCACGGGGGAGGCCATGGCCCCCGCAGACAGCCCGAAAAGAGTACCGGTCGAACCGCATCGCCCCGAACGCAAACTTGCAAGTATGCAGGACCGACCCCGTTACGACCCCGTTACTCTGGCTCGATCCCGGCGTGCAGAATCCCGAGGCCGTTCAGCGGCTCCTGCGTCCCTACCCTGCCGAGGCCATGGCCTGCCACTCGGTCAGCCGCTACGTCAACAACACCCGCAACGACGGCCCGGAGTGCATCGCGCTCGTGGAAATCACCGATACCTGGGTCTCACCCCGATCGCATCGTTCGACGTGAGCGCTATCAAAGTGGGCCGCCGGATTCCGCGCACATCAGCCCAATCGAGGTAAAATGCCAACGCTATATGCACGACTCCGTCCGTTTCAACTCGAGTTTCTCCCCGCGATCTACGACGAGCCCTCGCCCACCTTCGAGCCTTCCCCCATCTACTTTGCCGTGGAGTGGTCGCATGGCGAACCCGATCCGGCCGCGCCATCTGACGCCGTTGAGATCTTTATTCACATCGAGGAGGTTGACCACTACCAAACGAAGGATGAAATCGCCAAAGCTCTGGCACAAGCTGTCAGCATCGGTGAGGTGCCATGGTTAGCTCTCCAAGGTGGTAAGTGGGTCGTCGATCTCGATGCGCTACGCAACAGCTTCGAATTGTTGCGTGAATATGAGTCTCTCACGGGTGCGAAAAAGATAATCCCGCTCTTCAAAGAGGCCCTCGTGCAGAGATATCCCGCTGTCTATCATAATCATCTGTTGTTCCAGATCCCACTCAATCAAGATGGCGCCGCTACCGAAGTACGTGAAATCGAACAGAAATTTCAAGTCCTTTGTGCTGCCACCCAAGAGGCGCGGGATTTTTCCAAATGGACCGACGCAGGTAAGAGCCACGATGTTCCGGTCGCCTGTCTCTTTGTTGACATCGACAACTTCAAATCGCTCAATACAAAATACACGGAGGTCCGGATCGACACCTCCATACTGCCCGGTGTCCAGCGCCTACTGGAACGTCTGATACGCCATCGCGGATATGCATATCGCCACGGCGGTGAAGAGTTTGTTGTACTACTTCCAAATTGCGTACCAGACGAAGCATACCAGTTCGCGGAGCAACGGTGTCCGGTTGCCGCTTGAATGAGTCATTGGGGATATCTTTTGTGACGCATTCATAGCGTCCGCAAACGGGTTTTTACGAGTAACTCGACAAAAGCGTGAAGTAGTAGCGCTGAGGAACGACGGATTATTTAA
>DASWHD010000219.1:0-23881 GCA_036393335.1 bacterium | reverse complement strand
GGACAAGTGCTTCCTGTGCCACGTGGACCGCGTGGAGAGGTACTCGGAGGTGGCGCTGATTCACGACAAACATGTCACCGAGAAGCAGGTGGATTGCCTCTGGTGCCACACCAGGATCGAGCACGGCAAGATTCGCATGGCTGCGGCAATGCCGACCGGCTAGCCCGGATTTGTCACCACGGGACGCACCGGTACGCAGGTGCGAGGCAAGGACAGGTTTCGGACGCGTTGGCCGCTGGAGTCTCGGGAGCGCTCGGCGCGGACCAGATGCGGCGGTTGCGCGCCGTCGAGACCGAACGACTGACGGTGCGACGCACGTTAGACGAAGGTGACCCGCCGCTCGCCGGCGACCACCTCGCCGATGCGGTGGCAGGGCTCATTGCGGGCGGCGAGGTCCGCCGCGACGCGGGGGACCTCGTCCGGGGAGACGATCAGGACCATGCCGATGCCGAGGTTGAAGGTGCGGCGCATCTCCGCTTCGGGGACCTGGCCATGCTCGCGCAGCACCTGGAACACCGCCGGCTCGGGCCATGAGCCGGCGTGAATCTGGGCGCCGCAGCCGTCGGGTAGGGCACGTGGGAGGTTGTCCACCAGGCCGCCGCCGGTGATGTGGGCCATCGCCCGCACCCAGCCACGGTCGACGAGGGGTAGGACCGGACCCGGGTAGAGGCGGGTGGGGGTCAACAGGCTGTCGCCAACGATGTGGTTGGTCCCCGGTAACCGGTCGCCCACCGCCAGCCCGAGGCGATCGAACAGGACCTTGCGGGCCAGGGAGTAGCCGTTGGAGTGGAGCCCGGTCGAGGGCAGGCCGACGAGCACGTCGCCGGCCCGCACGGCGCTGCCATCGAGGATCCGGGCGCGCTCGACGATGCCCACGGCAAAACCGGCGAGGTCGTACTCGCCCGGTGGGTAACAGCCCGGCATCTCGGCTGTCTCCCCCCCGAGGAGCGCACACCCGGCCTCGGCGCACGCCGCGGCGATCCCCTCGATCACGGTTACCGCCTGGCCCTCGTCGAGGTGGCCGCAGGCGAAGTAATCGAGAAAGAAGAGGGGCCGCGCACCGCACACCAAGACGTCGTTCACCGACATGGCGACCAGGTCCTGACCGATGGTGTCATGGCGGCCTACCATGCGTGCGACGATGAGCTTGGTGCCGACGCCGTCGGTGCCACTCACCAATACCGGGTCGCGCAGGTCGGGTGGCACGGCACACAGCCCGCCGAATCCACCGATCCCACCCAGCACGAGCGGCGTGTGGGTGCGGCTTACCGCCGCGCGAATCCGAGCGACGACGCGCTCTCCCGCGTCGATGTCCACGCCTGCATCACGGTAGCTGGGGCCAGACATAAGGCTAGTCTCTAATCCCTAACCCCTTATAGAAAAAACTGCCTATCCCCCTAGCTCATGAACTCCCAATACGGGTCGGGGAGACGGGAACACGAAAGCACGAAATCGAGGAAGACACGAAAAGGCTGTCGAGGAGCCTTTCGTGCTTGCCAAATTTTCGTGTCTTCGTGTTCCATCTGTGTGGCTCCGTTCGTAAGAGATGAGCTAACGGGATAGGCAGTTAGAAAAAACCGACCCCGGCTGCGCGCGGCAACCGGGGTCGGAAATGTAACCCACCGATGGAACAGCGGCTACTTCTCGCACACATCCTTCATCGACTTCGCGATGTTACCGGGGGTGGTCATGATCTTGGTGAAGGTCGCCATGGTCAGCTCCGGCCAGTGCAGGGCGATGCGATACCGGCCGTGGAGGGTGTACGCCACGTTGTCCACCACCAGCAGGCCATACGGTTGGGCGGCGATGTGTTGTTCGCCGATGATCTCCAGGTAGTGGCCCTCGTGATCCATGGCCACGCCGTAGTCGACGACGTTCTTACCGGGGATCTCGATCTTGTAGATGAGCTTGCACCCGCCCTTGCCGGCGGCGAGATTCGCGTCGATGGTCGATACCGCTTCCTGGAAGGAGCCGAACTTGCCCGCCTCCACCGGGTCGTCGAACTTCTGCATGCCGACCATGTAGTTGTATTTGGCCAGCTTGTCCTCATCGAGATCGCCGCCAAAGCCCTGATCCAGGTCGCCGCCGGCCACGGTGGCCAGGGCGCCGGCCAGCTTCTTAGTCACCATGGCGGAGAGCTGGGCGATGTGCTTCTTGCCGAAGTAGGCGCGGTGGATGTACTCCGGGTTCTCGTAGGAGATCTCCACCTCCCCCGCCTCGTTCTTCCACAGGCCCACGCGGAGGCCGGCCGCGAACCCCGTGTTGTCTCCCACCGCGGCGATCGCCTGCAGCACGTTGGGGTGGGTGCAGATCACCACCATCTGATTGTCGGGCTTGTCGCCGGGGCTGTAGCTGCCGACCACCTGGAAGCCGGCCGCGCCCAACGCGGCCTCTACCTGGGACGCGAGGTCGGGTACCGCGCCGCTGACCTTGCCCACCAGTTTATAGGGCGCGTACCCCGCGGCCTCGGCGACAACGGCCAGAACCACGGCCACGACTACGGCAACCAATGTACTGAGGACCTTGCGCATAACAGTACCCTCCTCGAGAAATGGTGACGGCGCAGACGACCCGGAGATCGGCGTCGGGTGAAAGCCGAAAGAATGTAGGGGAGCCTGAGCAAGGGGGTCAACCTGGAAAAGGGCGTCCCCGTCCGCCCACCAGCGCTGCCCCCATGGTTTGCCCGCATTCCTTACCGGTCTTCATGCCGCGCTGCGGCACCGAGCGAGGACGAAAAAGGGGGGTTGGGATCGGGGGGTGGGGGATGAGGGGAGGGATGGGAAACGGCAAGAGATCCGATAGCCGCTCCGTGGCCAACCTTTACCCCACCCCGCACCCTCATCCCCGGCGGTTCTCAGTACACCAGGCTGTATTGCAGGTAGATCGTGTCCTGGTCGTGGCTCAGGTCGGCATGGTCATACTGGCTGTCGACCCGTGAGTCACCCTGCGTCGCGAGCCCTTCCTCGAAGGCGTGCTCCCACGCGAAGCTCACCCGTGAGTGGTCGTTGAGGGCGTAGGTGGCGCCCGCGGCGACCGTCTCGAACCCGTAGGCGGGGAAGAGCGGCGTCGAGCTCTGGGCGTCGATCACGTTGTTGGCGTGGTTGTAGCCCAGACGCAGGGTCAGCGCATCGGTCGCCTGGTAGGCGGCGCCGATGGCGATGATGTACTGGTCGTCCCACTTGAACTCCTGAGCGAAGGTGAACGAGTCGCCGGGATTGTCCAGCCCAAGGAACTTCTCGATCACCGTGTCGTCGCCCGACCCCGCGATGCGTGCCGAGAACTTCTGGAACGTGTCGGAGAAGTCGATCCAGGTGAAGTCCATGCCGAGGGTGAGCTTCGGCGTCGCCTTGATCTCGACGCCGACACCCGCCTGCTGCGGCAATTCCAGCTCAACCTCGGTATCCATCGACTGGGTGACGTCGAGTTGCTGGGAGAGTCCGCCGAAGGCCGCCCGAAACGCCTCCGCCTCCGAGAGCGACGCGGGGATGCCGAACCCCGCCTCCATCTGCGCCCGGAACGCGGGGTCGCTCCACGACGCCGGGGTCAGGATCGCCCCCAGGGTGGCGGCATCGATCTGGATCCCGACCGCACCCAAGAAGGCGACCTGATCGTCGACGCTCACCGCCGCGAAGTTCGGCACCTGGGCGAGCTGACTGGTCGTGGGATCGATCACCACGTTGGCAGGCACAAACGGCTGAGCGGCCGCGCCGTCGCGGAAGTCGAGGAGGAACGCGAACTGATCGATCAGACCGCCGGCGGCGGCGGTCAGGGCGTTGATGTCGCCGAAGCCGGCGTCCACGGAGCCTGGGGCGGCGCCGGTCACGTCATTGGCCGGGATCACACCCGCGACCGCCGCCGGGTCGGAGAACGCGCCCAACATCTTGCCGACCGCCGCCCCGAGGTCGTCCGGGTCCTGCACGGTTACGGCATCGCCATCCACGTCCGGCAGGCCGCCGGGGGTGTTGTACGCCGTGGCCAGGTTGCCGAGGTTGGTGCCGAAGGCACCGCCCATGTTCCCGAACAACTGCTGCTGCGCGACGCTCGACCGGAATCCGATGTTGAAGGCCTGGCGCATCTGGTCGGAGAAGTCGATGCGGGTCACGCCGCTGTCCATGTGGATCGTGGCCTTGGAAGCGTAATTGGCGCCGATTGCCAGCCAGTCGTTGACCTGCCAGCGCACACCGATCTTGGTGTTGTAGCCAAACCCGGAGAGGCCGCCGCCCTGGGCGTAGCCCGCCATCTCGGTGAGGCCGAAGCCGGCGTCCCCGAAGGTGGCCTGGAAGTCGGGCGAGAGACTGCCCAGGGCCGCCTCCACGGCGTTGGGAATGGCCGTGGCATCGCCCACCAGGGCCGGGCCGAAGGTCGGGTCACCGCCGACGGTCTGGAACAGGCCCGCGATGCGCGTGGCACCGTCGGCGCCGCTCTGACCACCACCGTCGAGCAACATCTTCGGGAAGGTGTCGCCGGCAAACAGGTCGGCGAAGGTCACCTGGGTGTTGCCGAACTCGGCGAAGGGCGTGCCACGCACCTGGGTGGTGTAGTCCCCGTCGAATGCGCCGGTGGCCGGGTTGCGAGCGGTATTGAAGTTGCCGTAGGTGGCGAAGCGCAGCACGCCGATGTCGAGCACCGGCGACACCGCCAAGGAGAGATCCGGCGTGACCGCGACGGCCGCCGTGGCGGCCACCTTGCCGGACTGAAGCGTGGCGTAGTTGTCGCGCCGCGCCGCGTTGTCCTCGGTGAGACCACCGAAGCCACCGGCCGGATCACTGGCACGGGTCATGAAGCTGCTCACCGGGCCGCCGAAGCCGGCGTCGGAGCCCAGGTCCGACGGGCTCACGTCGTTGAAGCGGAGGTCGCGAAACAGGATGGCGTCGCCGCCGTTGCCGTAGGCCGCCAGGCCGAGGACCCACGGCCCCTTGCCGACCCGCTGGGCGTAGGCGATACCCGGGACGATGAAGTCGTGGCCTTCGTTGTACTCGAAGTGGCCGAACTGGTCCGGGTTGACCCCGCCGTCGTCGTAAGTCACCCGGGAGATGAGGTAGCCGACGCCGACGTCGAACCGCCAGTCGCCGATGCGGGTCAGGTTGGCGGGATTGATCGCCTGGCTGAGGGCGTCCTCCTCGGTGGCATTGGCGACCCCGGCCATACCGGCGGTCTCGCCGCTATACGACACCGAGTAGATGGTGGTGGTGGCGGACGCCTGCATGGCGGCCTGTAACGACACCAGAAGGTACAGCGCGACAATCCTGTTCATGGAGACCTCCCTGCAGGTGCCCAGCGGTTGAAGGAAGGAGAAACGGCGGGTAGGACGGCGGGACGTGTGAGCCGGCTAGTTGACCAGCCCGCTCCTGTTATCCACGTTATCGATCGGTGTCAACGACGCTAGACGTAAGGGTTCCGTTGCCGCCCGGCGGGGCGGACCCCTATCCTCCCCGGTCTCGCCAAACCGGCGAGGGCCTGCCGCGCCACGCCGCGCCCCCTCCCGTTCGAGCGCATGCCCCTACCCATCGTCGTCATCGTCGGCCGCCCGAACGTGGGTAAGTCGACCCTGTTCAACCGCCTGCTCGGCGAGCGCCGGGCAATCGTCGAGGACCAGCCGGGCGTGACCCGCGACCGCCATGTGGCACGGGCACGATGGGAGGACCGCCCCTTCCTGCTGGTCGACACCGGGGGCCTGGTGCTGAACGAGACCGACGCCCTGATTCACCAGATCGGCGTGCAGGTAAAGGCGGCGATCGCCGACGCCGACCTGGTCATCCATCTCGTGGACGGTCGCATCGGCGTCCACCCCGCGGACCGCGAGATCTGCGATCTGTTGCGCCGCGCCGACGCCGCCACCGTCATCGCGGTCAACAAGGTCGATGGGGTGAACGAGGCGCAGGTGATCGGCGATTTTGCCGAGCTCGGTGCCGCCCATCTCTTCCCGATCTCCGCGCTGTACGGCAATGGCCTGCGCAAGATGATGGCGGAGGCGTGCGCGTTGTTGCCGCCCGGCGGCGGCGACGAGCGGCCCGCCGACCTATCGATCGCAGTGGTAGGACGGCCCAACGCCGGCAAGTCGAGCCTGGTGAACACCCTGTTGAGCGACGAGCGCATGGTGGTCAGCCCGGTACCCGGAACCACCCGCGATGCCGTGGATGCTTACTGCAACTGGTCCGGGAAGCGCCTGCGGATCATCGACACCGCGGGCCTGCGCCGCAAACGGGAGACCCGTGAAGGTGTGGAACGGTACTCGGTGGTGCGCAGCCTGCGCGCCATGCTGGAGGCGGAGGTCTCCATCTTCATGGTCGATGCCGAGGTAGGGTGCCGGGAGCAGGAAACCAAAATCGCCGGCTACCTCCACGAGCACCAGCGCGCCTGCGTGGTGGCGGTCAACAAGTGGGATCGCATCGCGAAGGGCCCGACGACCTTCGCAGAGACGGTGGCGGAGGTACGGCGGCGGTTGAAGTTCCTCGATTATGCACCGATCGTCACCATCTCCGCCGTCACCAAGCAGCGGGTCTTTCGGCTCCTGGAAACCGTGTGGTCGGTGGCGGAAGAGTATCGCCGGCGGGTGGAGACCGCGACGGTCAACAAGGTGCTGCAGGCGGCGCTCGACGCCCACCCGCCGCGCCGTGTCCGGGGCAAGCGCCCGCGGCTGCTCTACGCGAGTCAAACGGGTACCGCGCCGCCTACCATCGTCCTGTTCTGCAACCGGCCGGAGGAGATCCACTTCTCCTACCGCCGCTACCTGCTCAACCGCTTTCACGAGGGGCTCGACCTACGCCACACGCCGATCCGCCTGGTGTTGCGCAGCCGCGAGGACACGCGGACCTAGCGGTTAGCGGTTCGCCTGCCAGAGGAGGGCCGGCGAAGCCGTCTCTACAAGCTGGAAGCTGAGCGCTAAGAGCTGACAGCTCCCCTTACGACTCGGCGTTGGCGACGAGCAGCATCTTGCCGAGCAAGGTCTTGTTGCTCTTGTGCTCCTCCAGGGCCTTGAGCATCGACTCCATTGCCTCCACCGGCTGCATCTTGGTGAGGTGGCGGCGAATCGCGTGGTGGGCACGCAGGACATCTTCGGGGAACAGCCGTTCCTCGTTGCGGGTACCGCTCATGGAGATGTTGATCGCCGGGTAGACCCGCATGTCCGAGAGGCGGCGATCGAGCATCAGCTCCATGTTTCCCGTGCCGCGGAACTCGTGGAAGATCACCTCGTCCATGCGCGACCCGGTCTCGATGAGGCACGTCGCCATGATCGTCAGCGATCCCTTCGGCTCGAGCTTGCGTGCGGAGCCGAAGATCTTGCGCGGGATCTCCATCCCGCGTGCGTCCATGCCGCCACTCATGGTACGGCCAGAGCCCTTGGTGCCGACGTTGAAGGCGCGCCCGAGGCGAGTGAGGGAGTCGAGCAGAACCACCACATCCTCTCCCACCTCGAGCCAGCGATGCGCATAGGCCATGGCAAGCTGGGAGATCCGCGTGTGGTCGCCGATGTCGCCATCATTGGCCGAGGCGTACACCTCGGCGACGTCGCCGAGCTTACGCCGGAAGTCGGTCACCTCCTCCGGCCGCTCGTCGACCAGCAACGCGATCACCCGCGCCTGCGGGTAATTGGTGGCGATCGACCGGGCCATCTGCTGCAACAAGACGGTCTTCCCGGAACGGGGTGTGGCGACGATGAGACCTCGCGTTCCCTTGCCGATCGGGCAGATCAGATCGATCACCCGCATCGAGTAGTCCTCGGGACCGGTCTCCAGCACGTACCGGTCATCGGGCGTCAAGGCGTCGCGATCGCTGTACTCGGGGACCAGTGACCACTCCTCCGGAGTGAGGCCGTTGACCGCAAGGACCTTCTTGACCTGCCAGATTCCTCCCTTGCCACGGTCGACGATCCCTTCGATCCAGTTGCCGGGCCGCAGATTGAACCGGCTGATCGCCCCATGGGAGACCGCCGGGTCTTGCTGCGACCGTTTGAACCCGGTGGTGCGTAGACGCAACACACCCCGCCCTTTGCGCGTGAGCTCCAAGACCCCGGACTTAACCTCCCCGGACTTGGTGTCCGTCCCCTGATCCATGGCCTCCGCAGTCAAGCCCTCGTCCTGATCCTCTTCTCTCTCGATATCCAAAACAGTTCTCCTGACAACTTGAGTCGGTCTCCTTCTGCTGAGCGGAGACAATCGCAGCCCCCGACGGGGAGGAAATTGTCGATCGATCTCGGGCGTGCGCCGCGACCCGTGTTCTTGTTAGATCGTACGGGGAGTGGGCGTGGGAGCCGAAACGCTACGAGCTATGCTGTTGACCTGCGCCGAGCCTCCGTCACCGGTTCCCTCGACCCACTCGTTCCACCGGGAAGCGGCCGGACAGGTTGCGAACTACCCTTACATATCCAACGCACGCAGCCAAACCCAACGGGTCATCGGAGCTACATGCGGCTTGGTCCTCAGCCACCAACGCCTGGTGCCCACACCCCGATGAGCACCCAAACCGTCCTCCTGACTCGTGCTCTCCATCTGTCGGTAATCGATGGTGGACACGACGTCCTGGACTTTGATTTTCAAAGAGTGCCTCGTTCCGACGATTAGGACAAGTCCTCCCACGCCCCTTGTCTGCGCTGCTCGGCGGTTGGTGCCACCCGCCGTTAGTAAGGTGATCTTCCTACCCCGATCGCCACCCCTCAGCGTGCGCTACGGATCGACCGATCACCAATTCCCTCACTTTATCGCCTCACCACAGGATAGCTCAAACCTCGCCTGCAATCTCACCGCAGCATGTGCGACGATCGCACCCGCACGTCCTCACGCCACTAGCCCGCGTTTCTCACCAGGGATCGTCGCGACCTGACCTCTTGCACCTGGCGCTCGTCGCCCGGCAGGCTGCGCGCCTTCGTTTGACCGAACCGCCGTGCTGTCGCTGACTCTCCTCCTCGCCGCTGCCGGCTTCGTCGGCCTCGTCGCCGGGGCGGAGATGGTGGTTCGCGGCGGCGCCCGCCTCGCCCGCGCGCTGGGCGTATCGCCCGTCGTCGTGGGACTGACGGTGGTGGCGATCGGCACGTCGGCACCGGAATTCGTGGTCAGCATCGGCGCCGCATGGCGCGGCAATCCGGACATCGCCATAGGTAACGTGGTCGGCTCTAACCTGGCCAACATCGGTATCATCCTCGGCGTCGCGGGCTTGGTCCGTCCGCTACCAGTCTCGCTGCGCCTCCTCAGGATCGAGGTACCCGCGCTGATGGCCAGCACCGTGGTGTTCGCAGCCATGGCGTACGACGGCCGGTTCAACCGCGTGGAGGGGGGCGTCTTGGTGGCCATATTGTGCGCCCTCACCGCGTTCAATATCCGCGCTGCCCGCAGGGAGCCGCCGCCGGTGGTCGCCGAGTTCGCCCACGAGTTCGGTGCGACTAACAAGGCGGGGCGCGACTTGCTCCTCGTCGCGGCCGGGCTCCTTCTGCTGCTGATCGGCGGGTACCTGTTGGTGGAGTCGGCGGTGGCCATCGCGCGCGGTTTGGGCATCTCCGAGCTGATCATCGGCCTCACCCTGGTGGCGATCGGCACTTCGTTACCCGAGCTGGCCACAAGCGTGGTCGCGGTACTCCGCGAGGAGCCGGACATCGCCGTGGGCAACGTGGTCGGCAGTAACCTGTTCAACCTCCTCGCCGTCCTCGGCCCTGTAGCCATTATCACGCCGATCCCAATGAGTCCGGAGTTGTTGCGTATCCAGGTGCCGGCGCTCCTGGTCCTGACCGGGCTCCTGTGGCCAACCCTTCGTTCCGGCCACACCCTCAGCCGATGGGAGGCGGGCGGTCTCCTCACCGCCTACGCCATCGTGATCGGCCTGTCGACTGCGCTATGAGTTGGAGCTCGCCAACACCACCTTGGTTCCCGGCGGGATACGGCTCCAGTCCTTGATCTGATCTCCGCGCAGAGTCTGGCCGTCCGGGAAGGTGTAGCGGGTACGCGCGCTGTTGTAGTCATCCTGCGCGATCTGCCACGGCGTGCGCGTCGCGGTTACCACATGGGTCTGGGTCGGTGAGCTCTGGCCGATGCTCACCCGGGTTCCAGAAGGAATCCGCGACCAGTTGCGCACCTGGTCGCCGCGCATCCGCGTGCCATCGGGGAAGGTGTAGACCGTGGTCGCGCGGTTGTATTGGGCCCCGGCCACCTCCCAGGCGCTCTGCAACGGGCCGATCGCCACCACACGCGAGCCAGCCGCCTGTGCCGGCTGCCCGGAGCGTTTCCAGGCGGCTTGCGCCACCAACACCTCCGGGTCGGCGAGCAGCCTGCCGGCCGCCACGTCGGGATCGTGCTGCGGCTCCGGGTTGGTCAGCCCGGCCAGCGGCCGGCTGAAGTTGGTCACGCCGGGATCACGTTTGCGCCCGCGGTGCGGTCGTTTGATCCACGGGTTCGCCGGCGCGTAGGCAACGCGATAGTGCTCTAACACCCGTTCGTCCGGAATTCGGTAGATACGCTGAAGCTCCTCCAGCAGCCAGCGTAACGACCGGTACTGGGCATCGGTGAACGGTTTGTCCGAGTATCCGACTAGCTCTAACCCCACCGAGTAGTTGCTCAGATTGGTAAGCCCGTCCCACATGGAGAGCCCGGCGTGGTTGGCCCGATACGGGTGATGCAGCATGCGATAGATTTTGCCGTCGCGCGCCACCACATAATTCGCCAGCCCTCCCTTCGAGATGGTGTGCAGGGCACTCGAATGACCGGACTCGGTCGAGTGGATGACGATAAAGCGTGTCGCTTTGCGGCGTACCTTGCGAAAACGCTGCGGCAACTTGTCCTGGTAGTCGGTGATGCCGCTCGCGGCCATCACCGGCGCAGGCTCAAGGAGCGCGGCGATCACGCATACGATGATCGCTGCGCACACCAACGATCGCGCGCGCGCGGCGTTGGTCAGACAGCCATTCATGGGGATGGAGGGGAGCCGACAGAGGACCGGCAGGAGCCGGTTGGAGGGGGTGCGGAAGGGCAAAAGAAATTCTGCCCGGGAATGTGACTTTTCACTATCGTAAAGGTGTGGATGAAATGCAACGGTTTCTCGTCATCTGCGTCTTGTCGGAAGGGTACAGATAACGAATGATGAGTTTTCTTCGGGTACGCCCATGATGGATCCGACGACGGACATGCGACCCATTTCCCCGACCACACGGGTCCACGTCAGTGGCATCTGCGGGACCGGTACGGGCGCTCTCGCCTCGTTGCTGAGCACCATGGGCATCCAGGTGCGCGGGTCCGACAACCATGTGTACCCGCCGATGAGCACCTTCCTCGCGGAGCGCGCCGTCCCGATCCTGGAGGGCTACCGCGCCGCGCACCTGGCGGACCGGCCGGACTGGGTCGTGATCGGCAACGCCCTCTCCCGCGACAACCCGGAGGCGGTGGCCGCCGAGGCCCTGGGGTTGGCAGTCACATCCTTCCCCGCCGCTCTGGAGCACTGGGTGCTTCCCGGGCGGTTACCGGTAGTGGTGGCGGGCACCCACGGCAAGACCACGACCACCACCATGGTCACCCACCTGCTGCGCCACGCCGGGCTCGATCCCGGCTGGCTGATCGGCGGCATTCCCCTCGGACTGCCCGGCCCAGCCCACCTGGGCGGCGGCGCGCCGTTCGTCATCGAGGGTGATGAGTACGACACCGCGTACTTCGACAAGGGCTCCAAGTTCCTGCACTACCGGCCGCGCGTGGCCATCCTCACGAGCATCGAGTTCGACCACGCGGACATCTTCCGCGACCTGGATGCGGTCCGCGCCAGCTTCGCGACCTTCCTCGCCCTGCTGCCGGCCGACGGTCACCTGGTGGCATGCGCGGACGACGCGGGGGTGGGCGATCTCATCCGGCGCCATCCCCCTGCCTGCCCGGTCACCTGGTATGGCCTCGGCGCGGCGGCGCAGGTTCGCCCGTCCACCTCCGCGTGGGACGGGCAGGCGCAGCGATTCGACCTCACCCTGAACGGCGATGGCCCGCGTACCTTCTACCTGCCGATGTGTGGCCACCACAACCTGACCAATGCCGTCGCCGCGCTCACCACGTGCCGCCTGTTGGGCGCCGAGTCGGTGGGCCTGCGCGATGGTTTGGCGTGCTTCGGCGGCGTTCGCCGTCGCCAGGAGATGGTGGCGGAGGTCGACGGTGTGACGGTGATCGACGACTTCGCCCATCACCCCACGGCCGTCGCGGCCACCCTCGACGCCCTGCGCACCCGCTACGCCGAGCGACGGCTGTGGGCGGTCTTCGAGTTCCGCTCCAACTCGGCGATCCGCCGCATCTTTCACGACGACTATCGGGCTGCCCTGGGACATGCAGACCGCGTCGCCCTGCCGCCGATCCTGCGTAGCCATCGCCTGAGCGCGGAGGAGTTGATCGAGCCGCGGGTGCTGGCCGCAGATCTCGTCGCCGCCGGCACCATCGCTTACGCCGCCACGGACCTGGACGATCTGCTTGCGCACCTCGACACCGAGGTCCGTCCCGGAGACGTAGTTTCGGTGATGTCAAGTGGGGGATTCGAGGGGCTGATCGGGCGCCTGGTGGGTCGCCTGGCACGGGGCGGCAGCGAAAAAACCGCTTGAAGTCGTGTACGACCATCGCTAGCGTCTCTGCCCCGAGAACCCACCCTACATCCGCTTCCGCGCAGACGTCGCGGATAACGGATCCCTCCCTCGATCCCCTTGGAGAAGAACACGATGAAGCCCCGTACCCTCACCACGCTCCTCATTGCTGGTGTGGTTGCCCTTGCCCTCACCGGCTGCAAGAAGAACATCCGCGACGACGAGCTCACGACGCCTCCGGACGTCTCCTCGAAGATGGACGAGGGCGAGCTCTTCGCGGTCACCCCGGGCGGCATGGGTGAGGCGGATCTCGAGGGCGGCATGGCCGGGTCCGAGATGGGCGCCGGCGACCTGGGCGGTCCCCCAGGCGAGCCGTCGGCGACGGCCGGCGCCGCCGGCATCGAGGACGTGTTCTTTGCCTTCGACTCCTCCGACCTGACCTCCGCCGCGCGCGTCACCCTGGCAAACAACGCCAACATGATGAGCAGCATGGGCGGCAGCTACCAGATCGAGGGCCACTGTGACGAGCGCGGCTCGGCCGAGTACAACCTCGCCCTCGGCGATCGTCGGGCACGGGCCGTGAAGGACTACCTGGTCTCCCTGGGCGTGGATCCGGCGCGGCTCTCCACGATCAGCTACGGTGAAGAACGGCCGTTCGCGATGGGTCACGACGAGGCGGCGTGGGCCCAGAACCGCCGCGGCCACTTCGTCACCCGCTAATCGGACGGCGCCTCACGCGGTCCGCGGCCGCTGGCACAATGGTTCGCGCCAGCCAATCACTCTTGCTGATTTCCTTCCGCCGCCCGGCACTCGTCGCCGGCCTCGGCCTACTCCTGGGGTGTGCTCTGACGCCGCCCCAGGAGGTGGTCTGGATGCGCCAGGACATCAAGGGGCTCCAGGACCAGGTCCGCACCCTGCGCAGTCAGGTCGCGAGCCCCGAGACCGCCGCCCAGATCCGCAACATCGAGGCGCAGCAGCAGCGCAACCAGCAGCGGCTCGCCGACCGCATGGTGGAAATCGAGCTGCAGCTCGGCGAGGTCAACAAGCAGATGCGCGGCGTACAGGCGGCGTCCGAAGAGGCGGTCCACGGCGGCACGACCAGCCAGCAGCAGGTCGTACAGCTCCAGGAACGGGTCGCGGCCCTGGAGCTTGCGGTTCAGGACGTGAGCCGCCAACTCCAGCAGGCGCGCGCCGCGCAGGGTCCGGCGGCGGACCAGCGCCTCGCCGCCCTCGAGCAACGGATGGGGCAGCTCGCCCAGCGCCCTGAGCCCAAACCAGCGGCAAAGCCCAAACCGACACCCACGCCGGCGCCCAAGCCCGAGGTCAAACCGAAGTCGCCGGAGACCTCCGGGGCCACGGCCGCACCCGACGTGCAGCAGGCGTACGAGGCGGCCCTGAAGGCCATCCGCGATGGCGACCGCAAGGCCGGGATCCAGGCGATGGAGGGCTTCGTCAAGGCGAACCCCCACACCGACCTGACGGACAACGCCTACTACTGGATCGGCGAGGGGTACTACGCCGAGGCGCAGTACGAGAGCGCCATCCTCAAGTTCGATGACCTGCTGATCCGCTTCCCCGCCTCGGACAAGGTGGCCGGCGCGTTGCTCAAGACCGGCATGGCCTTCGCGGCCCTCGCGGAGAAGGGCGATCGGAATGAGAACCTGGCGGACGCCCGGCTGGCCTTCAAGCAGGTGATCCAGCGCTTCCCGGATTCGCCGGAGGCGAAAGTCGCCCGCGAGCAGCTGGACAAAGCCGAGGGCAAATGACGCCTCCCGCCGCCAGCGGGAAGGGGGACGACGGATCGCTCCTCGACGTCCGTGGCCTCACCAAAGAGTTCCAGGTACGCGGCCCGCGCCGTGGACGGCGGCGACTGCGGGCGGTGGACGGTCTCGACCTACGGCTCGCTGCGGGTGAGACCGTCGGCATGGTGGGAGAGAGCGGCTGCGGCAAGTCGACCGCCGGGCGTTGCATCCTGCGCCTGATCGAGCCCACCGCCGGCACCATCCATTTCGACGGTGTCGACTTCCGCAGCCTCAAGGGGCAGCGCCTGCGGCGCTTCCGGCGCCACCTGCAATACGTCTTTCAGGACCCCTACTCGTCCCTGAACCCGCGCATGCGCGTGGTCGACCTGGTGGGCGAGGCGATCCGCGTCCACCGCCTGCGGCCCAAGGCGGCGGTGCGCAGCCGGGTGGCGGAGCTGTTGGAGATCGTCGGACTCAGTCAGGCCGCCCTCGACCGCTACCCCCACGAGTTCTCCGGCGGCCAGCGCCAGCGCATCGGCGTTGCTCGCGCCTTGGCCGTCGAGCCTAGGCTGATTATTGCCGACGAGCCGGTCTCGGCCCTCGATGTCTCCATCCAGGCCCAGGTGCTCAACCTGCTCATCGACCTGCGCCAGCAGTTCCACCTCACCTATCTGTTCATCTCCCACAACCTGTCGGTGGTGCGCCACATCAGCGACCGCGTCGTGGTGATGTACCTCGGCCGCATCGTCGAGGAGGCGGCCGCCAAGCAGCTCTTCGCCCAGCCGGCCCACCCCTACACCCGCGCCCTGCTGGCCGCCGAGCCCATCCCCGATCCGGCGCGCCGGACCGACCACGTCCCGCTCAAGGGCGAGGTGCCCAGCCCCATCGACCCGCCCCCCGGCTGCCCCTTCCACCCCCGCTGCCCGGAGGCCATGCCCCACTGCGCCACCGAGGTCCCGGCCAACTACACCCTGCCCGGCAACCAGCGAGTCTGCTGCCACCTGTACGCGGAGCAGGGGTAGAAGACCGCGGTTCGCCGCCCGCCTTCACCAAAGGCGGCCGGTCAGCTCGCACTGGGTAAGGGCGAGCGGCCTTCGGTGTTGGCCCTCCGGTCCTCGCGGTGCAGCCATGCGTGCGCCCATTGCCCACCGCGGGAGATCGCCGACAGTCGCCTCCCCCTCTGGGCCGATCTCGCTCGAGAGGTGGCAGAGCAGTGCTAAGTCGCCGACCCCGACATGTACCGCGACCCCCTCGACCTCTTCGACGCTGTGGTGTGCGGGGGTGGTGGCCGTCCCGATCCGGCCAGCGAGAGACTTCAGTCGGAGCCGCGCCTCGCCATCCTCGGCGCACCGGGTCAGGGGAAATCGACCCTCCTGCGTCATTGGCTCTTGGGCACGGCATGCCGTGCCCCCTACCACCGCAGCCGGCTGCCCGCGCCAATGTTGTGCTGGGTGGCGGTGCCGGCGGGGAACTCCAGGACCACGGCGGCGCCCGGCCGGAGAAGTGCGGGTCCGTGCGGCGACTGGGACATGGGTTACCGGACACGATGGGGCCGCACCGCCATGTGCGGGCTGGCAGGCGAGCCTTGTATGACGAGCGGGCCCGCTGCATCGTGGCGAGCAGGGGAGCTTGGTGGAAGGTGGCGGTCATGCGAATGGGAGTGATTCCGGAGAACCTCGGCGAGGGGATCGCCCTGGCCCTGGGGGTGGTGCCCACACCCCTGGCCAACACCCTCGTCGGTCTCCTCTTGGCGCGGACGATCATGGCGGCCACCCAGTTGGGGATCTTCGATGCGCTCGATCGGGACCCGCTCACGGCCGAGGAGGTCGCACGCCGCTGCCACACCGATACCGCAGCGACAGGGAAGATCCTGCGATCCCTGGTGAGCGCCGACCTCCTGCGCATGACTGGCGACGGCTACCGCCTCGCGCCGGTGGCCGCCAAGTGGCTGCGTACCGAGAGCCCCTGCTCCCTCCGCGACAGCGTCCTGTTCACCTTCGTGGAGATGGACATCCTCGGCCACCTGGAGGACTACGTCCGCACCGGCACGGCTCTGGATGTCCATCGACGGGACCTCGCCCCCGAGGTGTTGGGGCTCTACCACCGGGGCATGTGCTCGCGGGCGGCTCTGTCGGCGGCGGAGGTGGCAAGGCGGACACCGGTCCCCAAGGGCGCACGCGACATGCTCGACATCGGCGGCTCCCACGGCCTCTATTCGACCGCGATCTGCCGCCGTCGTCCCGGGCTCAGGGCAGTGATCCTGGAGCTGCCCGCGGCAATCGACCACGTGGCCCCGCTGCTGGCACGCGAGGGGATGGGAGATCGCGTGACCCTTCGCGCCGGCAACGTGCTCACCGAAGACCTGGGGACGGCGGCGTACGACCTGGTGTTCCTGTCCCAGATCGTCCATCACTTCGACGCCGACACCAATCGCACGCTGGCCACCCGGATCGCTCGGGCCCTGCGGCCTTCGGGGGCCATGGTCATCCAGGAGGTAATCCGCACCATGAAGCCGACCGCGGCAGGGCAGATGGCCGGACTCCTCGATCTCTACTTCGCCCTGACCAGCGAGGCCGGGACCTGGGCTTGCGAGGAGATGGCGGCCTGGCAGACGGATGCCGGGCTAATCCCCCAGAAACCGCGCTGGCTGCGGACGCTGCCGGGGGTGGGTCAGCAATCCGCCATCAAGCCGGCGCGGTGACGACGGCGCCCCGGCCATCCACACCCTCCCCGGCCCCCAGCGCGTCCGCTGCCACCGGTACGACGAGCCGCGCCCGGCGCCGCCGTAGGGGCACGGCATGCCGTGCCCCTACCACCACAGCCAGCTACCCGGCGCGATGCGGTGGCGCTCCGCCGTGCCGGCGAGGACCTCCAGGACCACGGCCGCGGGCCGCTCGGACGAGTAGGTCGGGCAGTCGGTACGCATGGCCGGGCAGGGCCGGGCATCGTGGACCACGTGGACCACGTGGACCACGTGGCCGGCGCGGTCGGCGAAGATCATGTCGAGGGGGAGGTAGCAGTCCTTCATCCAGAACCGCTGCACCCGCTCCTCCGGCATGAGGAACAGCATCCCGGCGTCCGGCGCCAGCGCACGGCGCTCCATCAGACCGTGACGCTGCGTCGCGGGATCGCGCGCGACCTCGGCGTGGATGGTGAGGGGCGGGCGGCCGTTGCCCGGGTCGACATGGACCTCGACCACTTCCGCCGCCCCGGCCGGGACGGCCGCCAAGAGGAGCAGCAGAGACCAGAACCGGCGGGTCACTTCTCCTGGCCGCCGGGTTTCTTCTCTTCGAGGAGGTCCTTGTCTTCCTCATCCTCGCCCCTCATCGCCTTGCGGAAGTTCTGGATCCCCTGGCCGAGGCCGGCCCCGATCTGGGGCAGCTTCCTGGCGCCGAAGATGAGGACGACTAGGCCCGCGATGATCAGGAGCTCGGGCAGACCGATGCCGAACATTTAAGCCTCCAAGAGATGGAAAGAGGCCGCCGCATAGGGGCAACCAAGCCATCATATCCCCTTGCCGGACCGTGTGATAGTTTTGAAAAACGTCACGTTACGCCCTTCGGACCACCCGTGCGCCTCTTCCCACTGCTGCTTGCCGTGTGCGTCGTCCTGACGGCGGGGTGCGAGAAGAAGTCGGCCTTCGACCTGACCAACGAGGGGTTGGCCCTGGTCAAGGTGGGCCGCAATGGACCGGCCCTACGGCGCTTCGAGGCGGCGATCCGCGCCGATCCGAGCTACCCCTTCGGCTACTACTACGCCGCCGGCCTGTACAACGAAGCGGGGGAGTGGGACCGGGCGGAGGAATACCTGCGCAAGACCGTCGAGCTACGCCCGGACTACGCCAATGCCTACTACACCCTCGGCTTCGTGTTGGAGAACCGCGCCAAGCATTTGGTGGAGACCCACAGCGAGGGGATCGATCGCGCCGAGTTGCAGGAACTGAGCGGCGCGGCCTTCGCCCTCTACGCGGAAGACCACCCGCCGCCGAACCCGGCGGATCGGCACACCCTGGAGGATCTCCTGCGCCGCAGCCGCGAGGCCTACGACGAAGCGGCGAAGCGGGGCATTCCTGTGCCGTAGGAGCCCATCGGTCGACCGGCGTGCCGGTCCGCCCCGGTGTGAGAATAAGTACGGAGGGCGGAACCCGGCCGACATAAGCCCCCTCCCCCGCCGGGGGAGGGACGGGGTGGGGGCGGTGGGAGTGAGTATCGGGTGTTGTGGTGTCCCCGACACGGTCTGCGGATTCCACACGCCCTCCCCCCGGCCCCCTCCCAGCGGGAGGGGGCCACATAGGACGCCCCTGCGGGGCGAATCGATGCTTTGCGCCCCCTGACATCCGGGCGAATCCTCGCTAGCATCGCGCCGCCCCATGGAGACCGAAACCGTTCCCTCGTTGCGCGCGCCGGGCCGCGACCGCCCGGCCGCCTGGCTCGCCCTGGCGGACGGCACAGTGTTTGTGGGCCGCTCCCTCGGCGCCATCGGCGAGGCCGGCGGCGAGGTGGTGTTCAACACCGCCATGACCGGCTACCAGGAGGTGCTCACCGACCCCTCCTATCGCGGCCAGATGGTGTGCATGACCTACCCGTTGATCGGCAACTACGGGGTCAACCCGGAGGACGTGGAGTCGTGGCGGCCGTGGCTGTCCGGTTTCATCGTGCGCGAGGCGGCCCGGCTGCCGTCCAACTGGCGGGCAACGCTCTCCCTACACGACTATCTGGTGGAGCACGGGGTGGTCGCCATCGAGGGGATCGACACCCGTCGCCTCACCCGCCACATCCGCGACCGCGGCTGTCCGATGGGGATGATCTCCACCACCTGCGCCGACCCCGATGCCCTGGTGGCCAAGGCTCGCGCCCTGCCCCCGATCGAGGGCCGGGATCTCGCCGTCGAGGTGACCGCCCCGGAGCCCTACCCATGGACCGAGGGGGCGTGGGGGTTGGGCACCGGATTTCAGGCGGCGCCTGCCCCCCGTTTCCGGGTGGCCGCCTACGACTACGGGGTGAAACGCAACATCCTGCGGCTGCTGGTCCAGGCGGGCTGCGCGGTGCGGATCTACCCGGCCCGGGCTCGGGCCAGCGATCTGCTCGCGGACGACCCGGACGGCGTCTTCCTCTCCAACGGCCCCGGCGATCCCGAGGCGGTGACCGGAGCGGTGGCGGAGATCGGTTGCCTGATCGGGCAGAAGCCCCTGTTCGGGATCTGCCTCGGCCACCAGCTCATCGGCCTCGCCCTGGGTGGGCGGATCGTCAAGCTCCTCTTCGGCCACCACGGCGGCAACCACCCGGTGATGGACCTCGCCACCCGCAAGGTGGAGATCACCAGCCAGAATCACAACTTCGCCGTCGACGTGGAGTCGATCCAGGCGTGCGGCGAGGCGGTGGAGGTCTCCCACATCAACCTCAACGACCACACCTGCGAGGGGCTGGTCCACCGTGACCTGCCCCTGTTCACCGTCCAGTACCACCCGGAGGCGAGCCCCGGACCGCACGATGCGCGCTATCTGTTCGGGCGGTTCACCGAGATGATGGAGCGGTTCAGGGGCCGGGGTTCAGGCGCCAGACCCCAGGGGTCGGCGACATGAATAGTCCTGGCACGCCGCGCCCCCTCCCCCACCGGGGGAGGGTTTGGGTGGGGGCGGTTGGATTAAACGAACGACTTGCTCCACACGCCCTCCCCCCAGCCCCCTCCCGGCGGGAGGGGGGGCCGAAGATCGGCCACGCGGCCGAAGCGACCGCCCGCCTACCTACTTTCTACTTTCTACTTTCTACTCGCGTGGCCACGCCGCGATCATCGCACCCCGCCCTCTAGCCATGCCCAAACGCACGGACCTCAAGAAGATCCTCGTGATCGGGGCCGGGCCGATCGTGATCGGCCAGGGGTGCGAGTTCGACTACTCCGGGACCCAGGCGGTGCGCGCCCTGCGCCAGGCGGGTTACCAGGTGGTGCTGGTGAACTCCAATCCGGCGACCATCATGACCGACCCGGCCACGGCGGACGTCACCTACGTGGAGCCGATCACCCCCGAGATGATCGCCCAGGTGATCGAGCGCGAGCGGCCCGACGCCCTGCTCCCCACCATGGGTGGCCAGGTGGCGCTCAACGCCGCCATGGCCGTGGCCAAGGCCGGGGTGCTGGAGCGGTTCGGGGTGGAGATGATCGGCGCCGACGCGACGACCATCGCCAAGGCCGAGGACCGCGATCAGTTCCGCGCGGCGATGCGGCGCATCGGCCTGGAGGTGCCGCGCTCGGAGATCGTCACCGATCTGGTGGCGGCGCGGGCCGCGGCGGATACGCTCGGTTTCCCGCTGATCCTCCGCCCCTCCTTCACCCTGGGCGGCACCGGCGGCGGGATCGCCTACAACACGGACGAGTTCGACGGTCTGGTCTCCTTCGCCCTGGAATCCTCCCCCATCCACCAGGTGCTGCTGGAGGAGTCGGTGCTCGGCTGGAAGGAGTACGAGCTGGAGGTGATGCGCGACGGCGCGGACAACGCGATCATCGTCTGCTCGATCGAGAACGTCGACGCCATGGGGGTGCACACCGGCGACTCGATCACTGTGGCCCCGGCCCAGACCCTCAGCGACCGCGAATACCAGATCCTGCGCGACGCCTCCCTGGCGATCCTCTCGGAGATCGGTGTCGCGACCGGCGGCTCCAACGTGCAGTTTGCGGTCAATCCGGCCAACGGCCGGGTGGTGGTGGTGGAGATGAACCCGCGGGTGTCGCGCTCCTCGGCCCTGGCCTCCAAGGCCACCGGCTTCCCGATCGCCAAGATCGCCGCCCTGGTGGCGGTCGGCTACCGGCTGGACGAGATCACCAACGACATCACTCGCGAGACCCCGGCGTGCTTCGAGCCGACCATCGACTACTGCGTGGTCAAGGTGCCGCGCTTCGACTTCGTGAAGTTCCCGGG
The DNA here is from genome assembly GCA_036393335.1 of bacterium. GTDB lineage: Bacteria > CG2-30-53-67 > CG2-30-53-67 > CG2-30-70-394 > CG2-30-70-394 > DASWHD01. The sequence continues at coordinate 2,700 of DASWHD010000219.1, read as the reverse complement.
GGCCAACGACGTCCTCACCACCCAGATGAAGTCGGTCGGCGAGGCGATGGCGATCGGCCGTACCTTCAAGGAGGCCCTGGGCAAGGCCCTGCGCTCCATGGAGATCGGCCTCGCGGGGCTCGATCCGCCGGCCGTCCAGGACGAGGGGGAAGAGGCCCTCCTCGCCCGCCTGCGCATCCCGCGCGCCGACCGCCTGCTGTACGTGGCCCACGCCCTGCGCCGCGGCCTGACCGTGGCGGCGATCTCCGAGGCGAGCGGCATCGACCCGTGGTTCGTCGACCAGATCCGCGAGGTGGTGGAGGCCGAGACGGTGCTGGCGGAGCGGTTCGGCGGCGGCGCCCCCCTGGACTCCGCGACCCTGCGCGCCGCCAAGTGCCTCGGGCTCTCCGACCGCCGCATCGCCCGGCTCACCGGGCGGCGCGAGACCGACGTCCGCGCCGCGCGCCTCACCCACGGCGTGCATGCGGCCTTCAAGCGGGTCGACACCTGCGGCGGGGAATTCGTCGCCCACACCCCGTATCTCTACTCGACCTACGACGAGGAGGACGAGGCAGCCCCCAGCGGCCGCAAGAAGATCATGATCCTCGGCGGCGGCCCCAACCGCATCGGCCAGGGGATCGAGTTCGACTATTGCTGCGTCCATGCGGCCTACGCCCTGAAAGAGGCCGGCTACGAGACCCTCATGGTCAACTGCAATCCGGAGACCGTGTCCACCGACTACGACACCTCCGACCGCCTGTACTTCGAGCCCCTCACCTTCGAGGACGTGATGGAGATCGTGCGCGTCGAGCGGCCCGACGGCGTCCTCGTCCAGTACGGTGGCCAGACCCCGCTCAACCTGGCGGTGCCCCTGGAGAAGGCCGGGGTGCCGATCATCGGCACCCCGCCGGACGCCATCGACCGTACCGAGGATCGGGGCCGCTTTTCCGGGCTGGTGGACAAGCTGCACCTGTTACAACCGCCGAATGGCATCGCCACCTCCGAGGCGGAGGCCCTGGTGGTGGCCGCACGCATCGGCTACCCGGTGGTGGTACGACCTTCCTACGTCCTTGGCGGCCGGGCGATGGAGATCGTGTTCGACGACGGCGGCCTGCGCCACTACATACGCCACGCGGTCCAGGCCTCCCCCGAGCACCCGGTGCTCATCGACCACTTCCTGCAAGAGGCGATCGAGGTCGACGTGGACTGCCTCAGCGACGGGCGCGATGCGGTGATCGGCGGCATCATGGAGCACATCGAGGAGGCGGGGATCCACTCCGGCGACTCCTCCTGCTCCCTGCCTCCCTACTCCCTGGACGGCGACGTCCTCGCGGAGATCCGGCGCCAGACCGTGGCCATCGCCCGGGAGATCGGCGTCATCGGCCTGATGAACATCCAGTACGCGGTGAAGGATGGTCGGGTCTACATCCTGGAGGTCAACCCGCGTGCCTCGCGCACCGTGCCCTTCGTGGCCAAGGCGACCGGCCGCCCCCTGGCCAAGCTCGGCGCCCTGGTGATGGTGGGCAAGACCCTGCGCGAGCTCGGCGTGACGCAGGAGATCGTGCCCAGTCACTGGGCGGTGAAGGAGGCGGTCTTCCCCTTCATCCGCTTCCCCGGCGCCGACTGCGTCCTGGGTCCGGAGATGAAGTCGACCGGCGAGGTGATGGGGCTCGACGCCGACTTCGGCTGCGCCGTGGCCAAGGCGCAGATCGCCGCCGGCACCCGCCTGCCCACCGCGGGCAACGTCCTGTTCACCGTCAAGGACCTGGACAAGGGGATCGCCGCACCGGTGGCGCGCCGCCTCCGGCAGCTTGGCTTTCAGCTCCTTGCCACCCGTGGCACCGCCGCCTATTTGAACGGCCAGGGGATCGAGGCCGCGTCGGTCTACAAGGTGCACGAGGGGCGCCCCAACGTCGTCGACCGCATCACCAACGGCGAGATCCAGCTCGTGATCAACACCACCTCGGACGCCAACGATCGGCGCCAGTCCTACACCATTCGCTCCTCCGCCCTGCGTTTCGGCGTGCCGTACTTCACCACCGTTGCCGGCGCGCGGGAGGCGGCCAAGGGGATCGCCGCCCTGCAACATGGCGAGTTGACCTGTCGACCCCTACAAGGGTATTACCAGACCTCATAGCGACACATCCTCCACAAGGACGGCTTTCCGCGAGGCCCGTCTCCCCCGCGGGGGGCGGGCCTCCTTGTTATTTTGTTTTTTCCAAACAAGAGACGATCGCCATGCCCGATCCCTTTCCCATCACCCCCGCAGGGCTGGAAAAGCTCAAGGCCGAGCTCAAGCAACTGTTGTCGGTGGAACGGCCGCAGAACATCAAGGAGATCGAGAACGCCCGCGGCCACGGCGATCTGTCGGAGAACGCCGACTACGACGCCGCCAAGCAGCGCCAAGGGTTCATCGACGCACGGATGAAGGAGCTGAGCGACAAGATATCCCGGGCCCAGGTGATCGACCCGAGCAAGATCCGTGGCGACAAGGTGGTCTTTGGCGTGACGGTCGAGCTCCTCAACTGCGACACCGAGGAGGAGACTGCCTACACGCTGGTGGGCGAGGAGGAGTCGGATGCCGCCTCTGGCCTGATCTCGGTTCACTCACCGGTCGGCCGCGCCCTGCTCGGCAAGACCGCGGGCGACGTGGCGGAGGTGCGGACGCCGCGCGGCACCATCGAGTACGAAATCCTCGGCCTGCGGGTGGATGGGGTGTAG
>DASWHD010000218.1:0-41635 GCA_036393335.1 bacterium | reverse complement strand
CCGCCGGGAATTCGTCTTCCTGGTTTCCTGGCTTCCCGCGTCCCGTAGCCAAGGCTTACCCCGTGGGGCGGCGAAAAGTGGTGGCGGTGCAGGGACTTGAACCCCGGACACTGCGGATATGAGCCGCATGCTCTAACCAGCTGAGCTACACCGCCGCGAGCCCCAACCGGGGCAGGGACGCTACCGGGACAAGCCTTGCCGGTCAAGGGGTTCGGCCGCCAGAGGCCGCGCTCCGAGCGGCTTGACTTGGTGAGTTGCCGCCACCCAAGATCGACCGCGACGTCGTTACCCGCCCGCCCTCCCTGTCCCCCTCCCGCCGTGCTCCCGACACTCCTGGTGTTCCTCCTCGCCCCGGCGCCCGCTTGGGCCCTGGCCGGTCCCTCCACCAGCCACTCCGTCCTGACCCTGGTGCTGAACGCCGGCTGGATGGTGCAGTTCGTCCTCTTGCTGCTGCTGTTCTTCTCGGTGGTCTCGTGGGGGATCATCGCCTTGAAGTGGCAGATGGTGAAGAGGGCGCGTGCCCGCTCCCGAGCATTCCTGGAGGTGTTCTGGAAGACCGAGCGTCTCAGCGCCATCTTCGCCGCCGCCAAGCAAATGAAGGGGGCGCCCCTGGCGGAGCTCTTCGAGGCCGGTTATGCGGAGCTGGTGCGCCTGTCACAGCGCCGGTCCACTGGCCGCCTGCACCAGAAGGAGGACGACGACCCGGCACGCATGAGCACCGATCTGGGGGGGGTGGCCAACATCGGTCGCGCCATGACCCGCGCCATCAATGAGGAGATCGGCCAGCTCCGGCGCTACCTCACCTTCCTCGCCACCACCGGCTCGACGGCCCCGTTCATCGGGCTATTCGGCACGGTGTGGGGGATCATGGACGCCTTTCGGGAGATCGGCGCGCGCGGCAACGCCACCCTCGCCGTGGTCGCGCCGGGAATCTCCGAGGCCCTGGTGGCCACCGCCGCGGGCCTCGCCGCGGCCATCCCCGCGGTGGTCGCCTTCAACTTCTTCAACAGCAAGATCGACGGCCTGGCCACGGACATGGAGAACTTCCACTCGGAGTTCCTGAACATCGTCAAGCGTCACTTCGTGGAAGACACCAATGGCCATGAGTAGCCGCAAGGGCGGCGCGATCTCCGACATCAACGTCACCCCGCTGGTGGACGTGATGCTGGTGCTGCTAATTATTTTCATGGTCACCACGCCGATGCTCACCCAGGGGGTCGACGTCGATCTCCCGGAGACGGTGTCGACCTCGGTCCAGACCGACGTGGAGGGGCTCACGATCACCGTGGGCCGGGACGGCCAGGTCCACATCGGGGAGCAGGTCGTCACCCTGGATGGGCTGGAGCGCAAGGTCGATGCGATCTTCCGGGCGCGGGAGCAACAGCGGCGCGACGTCTTCCTGCGCGCCGACCGCGACGTCCCGTATGGCGTGGTCGCCCAGGTGATGGCGGCGCTGCAAATGGCCGGCGTCGACAGCCTGGGGATGATTACCCGCCCCGCGGACGAGTAAGGCGGGTCCTGCCATGGCTGTGCCACGGCGAGGGTGTGATGGCAATGCGGCGACGCGGGTCACGTCCGGTCCATGCGGCGGCGGCCCGGCGCCGAAGCCAGGGTCGGACGCAAACCGCCTGGACCGTCGCCCACGGCGTCTCCCGGGGCGGAATGACGGTTAGGTGGCCGGGATGAGGGCGCCTTACCCTCCGCAGAATGGCCGTCTCGGCCCCTTCCTGCGGCGCAGCGTCGTGGCTCACCTCCTGGGGGCGGCGATCATCCTCACCACCGGTCACATCGCCCCACCACGCCGCACTCCGCTGGTGAGCAGCGTGGCGGTGCGTCTGGTGCAGGAAGAGCCCCGGAAACAGGCGGCGCCACTCCCGGCCAAGGAGCCCGAAAAACCCCAGGCGGTCGTCCCCCAGCCGGAGCCGTCCCCGCCACCTGCACCGAAACCGGAGTCGAAGCCGAAACCCGAGCCCCCCAAGCCGCCACCCGAGCGGCCGAAGCCGAAACCCGCAGCCAAGCCGGTCCCCGCACCGAAGCCGGTGGCGAAACCGAAGCCCAAGCCGCCGGACAAGCCCGTGGTCAACGAGACCGAATGGGAAAAGGAGAGCATCGACCGCATCCGCGCCCGCCTGCGGGAGCGCGCGGCGGAGACGCGCAAGGCGGCGGAGAAGGCGCGCATCGAGAAGGAGCGCCAAGATCTCGCCGAGCGTGTCGCCCGCATCAAGGCCGAGGAGGAGGGGCGGATCGCGGCGGCGAAGGCCGCAGAGCAGTCACGCATCGCCGCCGAGCGGGCGGAGGCGGAGCGGGTCGCACGGATCGCGGTGGAACGGGCGGCGGCCGAGGCGGCGGCCCACGCCGCGGCGGAGCGTCGCTATGACTTCTATACCGACATGGTCAGCCGGCGCATCCACGGCAACTACGAGGTGCCGCCGAACATCCCCCCGGGAACAGGATTGGTCTGTAAGGTCCACCTCCGTGTCAATCTGGCGGGCGAGCTCACCGACTTGCTGTTGGAGTCGTCCTCCGGTAACCGCTACTTTGACGAGGCCGTCAAGCGGGCCGTGAAAAAGTCCGCCCCCTTCCCCAGCCCCCCGCGCGACCTCTCCCGCCTCAACGACTTCGACGGCACCGCCGTGAACCTCTACTACGAGTTCAACGACAAGGATTTCCAGTGACCCGTCCCTCTGTTACCCGTCTCCGACTCGTCCTCTCCCTGTGTCTGCTGGTCACAAACACCGTCGTCGCCGAGGCCCAGCGGTACACGGTGATCAGCCCGTCGGGGATCGCGCGCATCCGCATCGCCATCCCGTACTGTCGTGGCCTGAGCGGGACTCTGCCGGTGACCCTGGAGCAGGAGATCGCCCAGGTGCTGGCCGACGACCTGGAATTCTCCGGCTACTTCAAGCGCCTCGATCCCATCGCCTACCTGGAGGACTATCGCTCTGCCGCCCTGGAGGCCGAGACCTTCAACTACGACGACTGGACCATCATCGGCGCCGAGTACCTGCTCAAGACCGGCGCCGAGCTGACCGGCGAGGTGATCACCATCGAGGCGCGCCTCTACGACCTCTTTGGCCGCCGCCAAATCCTGGGCAAGCGCCTCACCGGCCGCGTCGATGAGCGGCGCACCCTGCTGCACCGCTTCGCCAATCTCGCCCTGAAGGAGGTGACCGGAGAACAGGGGGTGTTCGATACCTGGATCACCTGCGAGGTGAAGGCCAAGGGTGGCAAGGACATCTTCATCCTCGACTACGACGGCGAGAACCCGCGCCGGGTCGTGTCGAACAGCAACCTCAACCTGATGCCGGACTGGTCGCCGGACGGCAAATACATCGCTTTCACCTCGTACTTGAAGGCCAACCCGGATCTCTTCGTCCTCGACCTGGAGCGGGCGATGATCAAGCGCATCTCCCGCCGCGCCGGTGTGAACATGTCGCCCGACTGGTCACCGGACGGCAGTCAGATCGCCCTCACCATGACCCAGGGCAACAGCACCGACATCTACGTGATGAACCGCAATGGCAGCGATCGGCGCCAGCTCACCCGGGAGCTGGGGGTGGCGGTGGGGCCGAGCTGGTCCCCGGACGGCAAGCAGATCGCCTTCATCTCGGACCGTACCGGCACGCCGCAGCTCTACGTGATGGATGCCGCAGGGCGGAACAGTCGACGGCTGAGCTTCGACGGCGCGTACTTCGCCAACCCGGAGTGGTCGCCGGATGGGCAGCGCATCGCCTACGCCAAGGTCAACGGCGCCGGGTTCGATGTCTACACCATGCGCGCCGACGGCAGCGACACCCAGCACGTCACCAATGCGCCGGGCTCTCACGAGCATCCGAGCTGGTCGCCGAACGGCTCCTACCTCGTCTACCAGACCACCCAGCGCGCCCAGCCCTCCATCTACATCCAGAACGTGCGCACCGGTGATCGCCGCCGCATCACCCCCCCCGACGTGGCGGCTACGGCGCCGTCCTGGGGGCCGGTGCAGAGTCCCTGACCCGCCGCGGCCGAGCGTCGGTGGCGAGCCGATCCTTTGCAGCCGCGGAGGAGAGAGGGGAAAATCCTGGACCCGCGGCCGGTTTTCCGGCTCTTATGGGTGTGGTTTTCCCCTTGCGAGCCACCGCGATCTGACACCGCGAGGGAGCGGGTGAGGCATGGGGTCCCGGGGAAACGATCGCCGCCGAAAGAGGGTACCGTGCAGCCATACGTCGCCGGCAGTGCCCGGACCGTGACTCGCAGCAGATCTGTCATCGTGGTGCTGCTTGGCGGTGCGTTGGTCGTGCTCTGGGCCGGCCACGCGGAGGCCTGTGCCGACTGCCATCAGCGGTTGCCACAAGACCCGAAGTGGGCACACACCTACCAAGACTGGGCCGACTCGCTGCACGCCTACAACGACGTGACCTGCGTCACCTGTCACGGCGGCGACGGCGATGCCACCACCGCCGAGGCGGCCCATGTGGGGATCCACTTCGTCTGGGCGGAGGAACGGGGCCACGCCGGTGACCGCCTGGTCCTCTCGCAAGGGTGTGGCCAGTGCCACCCCAACCAGCTCTCCGGCGCCCGTGCCAGCGCCCATTTCCGCGCCCTGGAGGCGAGGCGGGAGGCGGCAGACTGCACCACCTGCCATGGCGCCGTCGGGGGGCAGGTCCTCAACTCGGAGACGATCACCACCACCTGCCGTCGCTGCCACCGCGACGACACACCCGGGAACACGGTGGAGGTGGCCCAGACGCTGCTGGAATACACCCGGCGAGTGCGCATGGCCTTGGTCTTCCCCGAGGCCGGCAAGGAGTTGCGGGGCAGCGCCCGCGATCTGGTGATGGAGGCGATCACCGCGTCGATGGCCGCCTGGCACGAGTTTGATCTCGCGGCGGTGGGGCTCGCCCTGGCCCATGGCACCGGCGTGCTGGAGAGGTAGTCCGGAGGAAGCGCGGTGACCCTGGGTAGTCACTGGCCTCCTCCCTGCGCACGGCGAAGGACCGCGGCGGTCCCTGACGAGCCACCGCGATCAAGATTGACCACCAGGCGTTACGCCCCCTACGGCTCGGGGACGCTCACCCGTCCTTCATCGATCAGGGAGAGGAATGCCTCCACTACCCGCGGGGAGAACTGCGCCCCGGCACACCGCTTGAGCTCCATCGCCGCGGCCTCCATGGTCAACGGCTCCGGGTGGTAGTCGGCGCGAGTGACCATCGCGTCGAACGCCTCGGCAACGCCGCAGATCTGGGCCAGCCGTGGGATCTCGTCGCCGCGCAGGCCGTCTGGGTACCCCTTGCCGTCCCACCGCTCGTGGTGGTGAAGGATGATGTCGACCTCGTCCCGCAGACCCGGCACTCCGGCGAGGAGCTCCGCGCCGTAGCGCGGGTGGGCGGCGAAGGCGTTCCACGCCTCGCTGGTGAGGTAGCCCCTCTCGAAGCCGTGATGGATCTGGGCCTGCACCTTGCCGAGATCGTGTAACCGGCAGCCACGCACCAGGGTCTCCAGGGTCGGGGGCGACACCCCGAGGCGTTCACCCATCTGACGCGCGTAGCGAGCCGTGCGCTGGCCATGTCCCTCGGCGTAACCGAACACCCCCGCCTCGCTCATCTCGAGCGCATCGAGCCACTTGACCAACACCGCCAGGGGCAGCCCGAAGGTCTCCTCGGTGGCCAACACGGGCCGAGCTCCACCCCAGATGGGTGGCGACTCCTGGACGTTGCGCGCATCCCACGTGCGGCTGGGCTCCTGTCCCGCGAGCATCTCTAAAGTATCGCGCCGGCCGCTGTAGTACTCCCACACCAGGTCCGGAAAGGTGTACACGTCGATGGGCTTTTTGATGTATCCAGCACAGCCCGCCCGCAGGCACCGTTCCCGGTCGCCACTGAGCACGGACGCGGTGAGTGCCACCACCGGGATCTGCGCCAGAGCCGGGTCCGCCTTGAGACGGGCGGTGGCGACGTAACCATCCACCCCCGGCAGGTAGAGGTCCATGATCACCAGGTCGGGCCGGAACTGGGCCGCGAGGCGCACCCCTTCGTCACCGTCCTGCGCGTCGATGACGTGATGGCCGGCGGACTCCAGGATCTTATGCACGAGAGTCCGGTTCTCGGCGCTATCTTCGACCTGGAGGATGGTCAGGGTACGCGGCGAGACCGCCAAGGAAGCCACTTGTGGATAACCACCCAGGATACTGTGGATCGAACGGGGAAATGACGGGGAAATGTTGAACAACTCTCGGCAGGTAAAGAGAAGTTAATGTGAGCGCTTCTATCACGTTCACCACAGGGTGTCAAAAGGCAGCAACAACCCTCGGGCAGCCGCAGAAAGCGGTCGTGTTGCAGCCCACCGCCGGCTACCCTAGCGCCTCCCCATGCTGGCTCGCACCTCGGCCCTCGACCCCCCCACCGACCGCCTGGCCGCCGCTCTCCAGGAGTCGCCGGCACGGGTCCAGCTCCGCGGCGCCCTCCATGGTCGCCGGGCGCAGCTCCTGGCAGAGCTCGTGACGCGCCTGGAGCGCAGCCTGGTGTGCGTGGTGCAGACGCCGGATCAGGCCGACGCGCTGGCGGCGGACCTGCGCTTCTTTCTGCCAGCCGACGGTCCCGTGACGCCGGCGGCTGTGAAGCTCTTTCCCCAGTGGGAGATCCTGCCCTACGAGCAGGCCGAGCTGAACCCCGCCCTGGTGCGGGCGCGCGTCGAGACGCTCCACGCGGCGCGCGGCGCGGCACCGTGCTGCGTGGTGACCACTCCGCGCGCCCTTCTGCAGAAGCTGCCCAAGGTGGTGGAGTTCGATCGCATGCAGTTCACGATCAAGGTAGGCGAGCGATGGTCCCTGGAAGGCCTCATCGCGCGGCTGCTGGAGGCGAGCTATCGCCAGACTGGATTCGTGGAGGTGGCGGGGGAGTTCGCGCACCGCGGCGGCATCCTCGACCTTTACTCCCCGCGCCATGACCGGCCGGTGCGCCTGGAGCTCTTCGACGACGAGATCGAGTCGATCCGTTTCTTCGATCCCCTCAGTCAGCGCTCCGCCAGACACCTGGACGCGTGTCACGTGGGCCCTACCCGGGAACTGCTCCTCACCGAGGCGCGGCGGCTAGAGGCAGCGGAGCGCAGCGCGCAGCGCAGTCCGCGGCTCGCAGAGAGCCTGCGCCATTCCGCTCCACCGTCCGGAGTCGAACAGCTCTTCAGCCTCTTCCACGACGGCTACCACACCCTGTTCGACTACTTCGCCAGCGACCCGCTCTGCTTCCGCGACCAACCCGGCGTGCTGGTGGGTGAGGCGGCGGCCTTCGCCGAGCTGGTGGCGGCGCGGCGCGACCTGGCGGCGGTTGACCGTCCGATCCTCGCGGAGCTGGCGCCGCCGGTGGTGGCGCCGGTCGAGCTGTTCGAGAGCTTCGATCTCCTGGACTGCATCGATGGCCTCTCGCCCCTCGCCGAGGCGAGCCCGGATCACCCCGTGATCGAGGACGACGCGCGCGCCGTGACCATCGTCGGCGACGGCCTCAAGGCGCGGCTGCGTAATCTACGCTCCACCCTCGGCGATTGGGCGACCCACCGACCGGTCTTCCTCCCGTGCCTCTCGCCCGGCCAGGCGGACCGCATGCAGCGACTGCTCACCGACCTGGACCTGCCCGCGGAGCTCCTGGCCGGCGCCGGCCCGCCATCCGCCGATGCCGTGCCAGGCATCTACACCCTGGTGGGAGAAATCTCACGCAGCTTCGCGGTGGGCGAGACCGGGCCGGTCTACCTGGCGGAGGCCGACCTAGGGGGCGCCAAGGTCCACCTGCGGGTGAAGAAGCCGACCAGCGTCGACGAGGTGCTGCAGGACTTCCGCGCTCTGAAGATGGACGATTACGTGGTCCACCTGCAGCACGGCATCGGCCAATACGCGGGGCTGGCCACCCTCACCGCCGCGGGCATCACCGCGGAGTTCCTGGAGATCCGCTATGCCAAGGGCGACAAGGTCTTCATCCCGATCGGCGAGCTCGCGCAGGTGAGTCGCTACGTCGGGGAAGAGGGACGCGCCCCGACCCTGTCGACCCTCGGCACCGGCACCTGGGAACGGATCAAGGCCCAGACCCGCAAGGGGGTGGAGCTGGTGGCACGGGAGCTTGTGGAGCTATACGCCGTACGCCAGGCGGCCACCGGCTTCCCGTTTTCCTCCCCCACCGATGCCGAGTACCTCGCCTTCGAGGCCACCTTCCCGTTCGAGGAGACCCCGGACCAAGAGGTGGTGATCCACCAAGTCCTGGAGGACATGGCGATGCCCCAGCCGATGGATCGCCTGGTGTGTGGCGACGTTGGCTTCGGCAAGACCGAGGTGGCCCTGCGGGCGGCCTGCCGCTGCGTCCTGGACGGCAAACAAGTGGTGCTCCTCGCCCCCACCACGCTCCTCGCCCAGCAGCACTACCACAACTTCACGGAGCGGTTCGCCAGCCTGCCGGTGCGCATCGGGCACCTTTCCCGCCTGTTGCCGCCCAAGGAGCAGCGGCAGGTGGTAGACCAGGTGGCGGACGGACGCATCGACATTCTCATCGGCACCCACCGCCTGCTCTCCCGGGACCTGCGTCTGCACGACCTCGGCTTGATCATCATCGACGAAGAGCAGCGCTTCGGGGTACGCCAGAAGGAGCGCCTGAAGGAGCTGAAGACCCGCGCCGACTGCCTCACCCTCACCGCGACCCCGATCCCGCGCACCCTGCACATGGCGCTCACGGGCATCCGCCCGATCTCGATCATCAACACCCCGCCCCACGACCGGCTACCGATCACCACACGCATCATCCGCCGCGACGAGGCGGTACTCGCCGACGCCCTGGCGCGCGAGCTGGCGCGCGGCGGCCAGGTCTACTGGGTGCACAATCGGGTGCAATCGATCGGTCGCGCCGCGGAGCAGGTGGCGCGCCTCGCCCCCAGGGCGCGGGTCGCCATCGCCCACGGCCAGATGGACAAGCAGGAGCTGTCCCACGTGATGACCGCGTTCCGCGACCGCGAGCACGACATCCTGGTATGCACCTCGATCATCGAGTCGGGCATCGACCTGCCACGGGTCAATACCATCGTCGTGGAGCGCGCCGACACCTTCGGCCTCGCCCAGCTCTACCAACTCCGTGGTCGTGTCGGCCGCGGCGTCCACCAGGCCTACGCCTATCTGATCACGCCGGCGGAATCGGCCCTCGGCGAGGATGCCCAGGAGCGGCTCACGGCCCTGGCAGAGCACACCCAACTCGGCTCCGGCTTTCACATCGCCGCCCACGACCTGGAGATCCGTGGCGGCGGCAACCTGTTAGGGGCGCAGCAGTCGGGGAAGATCGCGGCGGTGGGCTACGACCTCTACGTCAAGTTGGTGGAGGAGAGCGTCGCGAGCCTCATGGGACGGGAAGTGGAGGAGGTATTTTTGCCCAAGGTCACCCTCGACCTCTCCGCCTACCTGCCGAGCGATTACGTGCGTGATGCCCACGAGCGGCTGCACCTCTACCAGGAGCTCGCCACCTTCTCGCAGCCCCACGAGATCGAGGAGGCGTTCGCGGCCCTGGTCGATCGCTACGGCCGCCCGCCACAAGAGGTGTACGCCCTGTTCCTCCAGGCGGAGAGCAAGATCGCCGCCACCGCCGTGCGGGCGGAAGAGGTGAAGCTCACCGCCGATGGCCTGCTGGTCCACTTCTCCGCCCGCAGCGTCCTGGATCCTCAGGCGGTGTTGCGGCTCAAGGAGAACTACCCTGACCGTGTCCAGTTGATCGGCGAGTACAGCCTGCGCCTGGTAGCCACGGAGCATCACCGCGACGACGTCGCCCGCCGAGTGCGAGACTGCCTTGCCCTGTTAGAGGACCTACGCGACGCCCGGCCTCAGTACTGAAGCCGGCCCGCCGTTAAGGCTACAGCCCGGCCGCCTGGCGCAAGAATTTTTCGCCCGCCTTCCAGTAGAGTTGTGCCATGAACCTCGTCCCAGCCGCCCTCACCCTCACCTTTCTGTTGCTCGCCACCGCGGCGCGCACCGAGACCGTCGATGGCATCGCCGCGATCGTCAACGACGAGGTCATTACCCTGAGCCAGCTCAACGAGCTGAAGATGCCGGTAGGCCGGCAGGGATTCATCAACTACGCCGAGACAAACGATCCGCAGGTGCGGCGCCGGCTGCTGGACAAGTTGATCGAAAAAAAGCTGCAGATCCAGCGCGCCCATGACCTGGGGATCACCGTCTCCGAGGCGGACGTGGACGGGGCGATCGCCGACGTGCGGGAGAGAAACGGCATGGATCCGCAGGCCCTGGTCGACTCCCTGCGCGAGCAGGGGCTGACCATGGCGGACTACCACCAGCAGATCCGCGAGCAGATCACCATCGCCCGACTGGTGCACCATGAGGTGCGGTCGCGCATCGTGGTCAACGACCAAGACGCTCTCGATTACTACAACCACCACCCGGAGTTGTTCGGGGCGCCCGAGCAACGCGGGATCTACCGTATCTTCTTCGCCTACGACCCCGCGTGGGACGAGCCGCGCAAGGCACGAGCCAAAGATCGCATCACCGCCGCGATCGAACAGATCAAACGCGGCGTGCCATTCGCCGACGTGGCCAAGGCCTTCTCCGAGGGGCCGAACGCCGGTCAGGGCGGGTTCCTGGGCAGCTTCCGCGACGGTGAGCTCCAGCCGGAGCTCAACCGCTACGCCTTCGGCCTGAAGGAGCACGAGGTGTCGGAGCTGATCCGCACGGCGGACGGCTACAACCTGATCTACATCAGCAAGGTAGAGAAGGGGGAGGCCCGCCCCTTCGTCGACGTCGAAGACGACATTATCCTGCAACTCCAGTCCGACCGGATGACCGACTACTACAACCAGTGGATGGAGGAGCTGCGGGCGAAGGCCTACGTCGAGATCAAGATCTAGCCCGAATCGGCGGCGTGTTGGTCGCCATCCTGCATCTCAGGAACGCAGGAATTTTCCGGCGGCAGAGCCAAGACGGCATGATCGGTGGCCGCTTAATTCGCAGCGGCTGGCTGCACCGCCGCCATGGCCGTTAGGTCGGCGATGTCCAAGACCTTCTCGATATCGAGCAGGATGATCATCGTATTGCCCACCTTGCCGATGTGCGCGATGTAGTCGCTGGAGATCTTCTGGCTGGCGGCGAATGAGGGAGTGTCCTGGATCGACTCCTCCGGTATTCCCATCACGTCCGCAACGGTATCGACGACGATGCCCATCGTCTTCGACCGGACGTTGACGACGATGATCGCGGTGAGCTTGTCGTAGGGCCGCGCCTTCATGCGAAAACGCGAGCGCAGGTCCACCACCGGTACCACCGTGCCGCGCAGGTTGATGACCCCGCGCATGTGGTCGGGCATATTGGGCAACGGCGTGAACTCGGTCCGGCCGATGATTTCCTGGACCTTCAGTATCTCCAAGCCGTAGCGCTCTTCTCCCAGATTGAACGTGAGGTACTGGCGCGAAGCGCCCTGGGCCGAGAAGTTGATGATGTCGAAGATACTGTCGGTGTCGTCCTGTGCGTGGGCGATCTGCGGGTGCTCGCGATGCAGCGGGTGGTTTCCGTGTGACGCCTCCGCAACTGCCGCGCGGGTACTCTCGTCGGACATATTTCTCTCCATCGTTGGATGGCCAGCCGGGCAGCACCGACGGTCATTCTCTCTTTCGGGTGTTTCCGCCGTTTCCTTACGGCCCGCCAGGGACGTCTCCAGCTCCCGCGGGCAATCATCGGGGGAGGTCGTGGCGTTTCCCCACGTCCCGGCCCTGTCGCTATCCTGGCGCGGTTGATCGCGTGGGCAACCTCGACATCGTCCCCCTCCCTCCCCATGACAACCCCCGACCGATTCCGCTGGTGGCGCCCCGGCGACCTCGACGGATTCTTCGGCCTGTTCGTCGACAACCTCATTCAGCTCCTGCTGATCGTCACCCTGTGCGGCCAGGTGCTGGGGATGGGCACGGAGCTACTCTACGGGCGCATCCTGCCCGGGGTCGCCGTGAGCCTGCTGGCGGGCAACCTGTTCTATGCGTTTCAGGCCCGGGCCCTTGCGCGACGCACTGCTCAGGCGCAGGTGACGGCCCTGCCCTACGGCGTGAACACCGTGTCCCTGTTCGCCTACATCCTGTTCGTGATGCTGCCCGTGGTGAAGGAGAGCGGCGACCCGGTGCTGGCGTGGCGGGTGGGGTTGGTGGCATGCCTCGGCAGCGGCGTGATCGAGCTCGGCGGCGCCTTCGTCGCCGGCTGGGTCAAGGAGGTCACGCCGCGCGCGGCGCTCCTCGCCACCCTCGCGGGGATCGCCCTCACCTTCATCTCCATGGACTTCTGCTTCCGCATCTTCGCCGATCCCCTGGTGGGGCTGGCGCCCCTTGCCCTGATCCTCCTGCAATACGTCGGCCGCCAGCGCCTGCCGGCTGGGCTGCCGGCAGGGCTCCTCGCCGTGGTGGTCGGCACCACCCTGGCGTGGGGGCTGGGAAGGATGGATGGTGCCGCCGTTGTGGCCGCGGCCCAGGTGGACCTGCGGCCGCCGCACCCCTTCCTCGCCGACCTCGGCACCACACTCCTGTCGCCCTACCTCTTCGCCTTCCTGCCGGTGATCGTGCCTATGGGGCTGTTCAACCTGATCGGATCGTTGCAGAACCTGGAGTCCGCCGAGGCGGCGGGTGACGCCTATCCGGTGCGCAGCTCCCTGGCGGCCAATGGCATCGGCACTATCATCGCCGCCTGCTGCGGGAGCTGCTTTCCCACCACCATCTACATCGGCCATCCGGGATGGAAGGGGATGGGGGCCGGCGCCGGCTACTCGGTGGCCAACGGCGTGGTCATCACTTTGCTGTGTTGTCTCGGCCTGGTGGCGGTGGTCACCGCCCTGATCCCGATCGAGGCCGGCGCCGCGATCCTCCTGTGGATCGGCATCACCATCGGCGCTCAGGCCTTCCAGGCGACGCCGCGTACTCATGCCCCGGCGGTGGTGGTGGGCTTCTTTCCGGCGCTCGCGGCGTGGGGGCTACTGATGCTAGAGAGCGGCCTGCGTGGCGCCGACCAGACCGTCGGCTCGGTGGGGATCGTGGCCCTCGCCGCGCAGCTACCCATCGCCGGCATGATCGCCCTGGAGCGCGGCTTCATCTTCACCTCCATGATCCTCGCCGCCCTCACGGTCGCCCTGGTCGAGGGCCGCTACCGCGCCGCGGCGGCTTGGGCCGCGGTGGCCGCCACCGTCAGCGCCACCGGCCTGATGCACGGCTACCGCGTGACCGACGCCGCCATCGTCAATGCCTACGGACCGGCCACTACCTGGCCCTTCGTGGCCGGCTACCTGGCCGCCGCCCTGCTGTTTCTTGTCCTGCGATCCCGCCGCGGTGATGAAACGCGACCCTCGCCTCCGAGGCGATGACGGCGGATCGATGCTCGCCTATCGGTCCAAGGCTCGCGAGCGCTTCGTCTCCCGCGACGCTGCCTAATCTCCGGGCGCAGGCGAAACCAGGAGCGCACGCCGACGCTCTTCACTACCATTAGGATCCTTTTCCCACCTCCGCCAATCTGATTCATGTGTGAGCTCTTCGCGATGAGCGCCCTGATCCCGACACGGGTGCGCTTCTCATTCGGGATCTTCTCCCGTCGCGGTGGTCACACCGGGGACCACACGGACGGCTGGGGAGTGGCCCTCTTCGATGGTCTCGACTGCCGGCTGCTGCGCGAGCCGATGCCGGCAGCAGAAAGCTCCTGTGCCAAGTACCTCGCAGCCCACCACATCCGCTCCAACCTGGTAATCTCCCACATCCGCAAGGCAACCGGGGGCCTCCCCATCTCCCTGGCCAACACCCACCCTTTCGAGCGGGAGGTCAACGGATCGCGCATCGTTTTTGCCCATCGCGGGCAATTCGCCGGGATCCACGAAGATCCGGCCTTCTCCCTGGGCATCGATCGCCCCATCGGTCAGACGGACAGCGAGTACGCCTTCTGCCATCTCCTGCGTGGCATTCGCGATGGGGGGGTGCTGGATGCCCAGCGCCTCAAGCCGCAGCTCGATGCGTTGCGCGCCCGGGGTGTGGCGAACATCGTGTTGAGTGATGGGCGGCAGCTCATTGCATACGCCGACAAGGACATGCACCTACTGCGCCGCCACTGCCCGCGGATCTCGGAGGATGACGTCCACGACCTGGGCGGGGTCACCTTCGGTGGTTTTTGTGGCGACCAGGACGTGGTGCTGATCGCGTCGGTGCCCTTGACCGACGAGGCCGCGTGGGAGGAGCTCCCGCCCGGTACCCTAGTGGTCGCCAAACACGGCGTCGTGGTGGAACTCCTGAGATAATACGAAGAACACCGGGACCTCCGATCGTGGAGGCCCCGGCGTCCGTGGTGCCACGTCCGACGGCTTACGCCTTCTTCTTCGGCGCGGCCCTCTTCTTGGCGGGCGCCTTCTTCTTAGCCGCGGCCTTCTTCGCAGGCGCCTTCTTCTTGGCCGCGGCCTTCTTCTTGGCGGTGGCCTTCTTCGCAGGGGCCTTCTTCTTCACCGTCTTCTTGGCAGCAGCCTTCTTCGCAGGGGCCTTCTTCTTCACGGTCGTCTTCATGGTCCTCTCCTTTCCAAGGGTCGACTGGATAGCGGCCGACTTCAGTACGCGCGCCGCCGTGGCGGAATCTGCGGGGTTGTCGAAGGCCAGATAGACCACCGCCTGCCTTCCGATTGCCGCGGCCGAATAGCCGCGGAGGTTGATGCCCTCCGCGGCGAGCTTCTGGGTGATGTCCGAGCACAGGCCAACCTTATTGGGCGCGGATACCCGGAGGGAGCCTAGAGAATCCGCCTTGGTCAGGCCGGCCTGTTTCGCCGCCCGCACCTGCTTGGCTCCAGCGATCGGTGCGACGAACACGACGCCCTGGCCGATCGTGTCACGGCGCGCGATGACAAACTCCAGGTCGACGCCGGCCATGGAGAGCACCGCCAGCGCGGTTGCCAAACCACCCGGCTGATCTGCGATCGAGCCTGCCCATACGTTGACGCGGGTCACTTCCATTGCCATGAGGTCCCTCCTCTGTGGTATGGCCGGAATTGGCCGGGCTGCGGTAACAACTCATCTCTGCTGGAATGTTTTTCCTTTCGGACAAATCTGTATCCAAGATCAAGAAAAAAGATCATCGCTCGGTCCACACGCATGATCCGTATGCGGGACGGGTCTCCCAAGCGCTGCATATCCGCTTACGGTGACGACACGCCCGCGTGGCGTCTTTTGGATGAACCCTTGGAGGATCAGATACGGCTCGACGACGTCTTCGATGGTGTCTCGCTCCTCGCCCACCGACGAGGCCAGCGTGGCCAGCCCGGCGGGGCCGCCGTTGTACTTATCGATCAGCGCGAGCAGTAGTTGCCGGTCCATGGCATCGAGTCCATGGTGGTCGACGGCCATTCGCGACAACGCGGCGTCCGCGATCGCGCGGTCGATCGTGCCGTCACCCTCGACCTCGGCAAAGTCACGTACGCGCCGCAGCAGACGATTGGCGATGCGCGGTGTACCGCGTGAACGGTGGGCGATCTCCGCGGCGCCGCTGTCGGTGACAGCACAACCGAGGATGCCAGCGGAACGGCGGACGATGCGGGTGAGGTCCTCCACCCCGTAGAACTCCAAGCGCCCGACGATGCCGAACCGGTCGCGCAGCGGCGGCGTGAGCAACCCCACGCGGGTCGTCGCACCGACCAGGGTGAACGGCGGCAGCGGCAGCTTCACCGATCGTGCGGCAGGGCCTTCGCCGATGATGAGGTCGAGCTGGAAGTCCTCCATCGCGGGATAGAGGATCTCTTCCACCACCGGCGACAGACGATGGATCTCGTCGATGAACAGAATGTCGCCGCGCTCCAGATTGGTGAGCAACGCGGCGAGGTCACCCGGCTTCTCGATCACCGGGCCGGAGGTCACTCGCAACTGACCGCCCATCTCGTGGGCGATGATGTGGGCAAGAGTGGTCTTACCGAGGCCCGGCGGGCCGGAGAACAACGTGTGATCGAGGGCATCGCTACGCCGCCGTGCGGCCTCGATGAACACCCGCAGGTTGGCGAGCAACGCCGGCTGTCCAACGTAGTCATCGAGGATCCGCGGTCGCAGGTTCTCCTCGACGGGCACGTCCGCAGTCGTCGCCTGCGAGGCGAGGAACACGCTGCGTTGGATGGGATCAGTCATCGTTTCGTTCGACGCTACGCACGTGACGGCGCATCCTGACGAGACACCTTATGCTCTGGCAAGAGCCGCGAGCCCTTTTCGAATCCAATCCTCCAGATGACGTGGTGCACCTTCGGCGCGCACCGCAGCCAGCGCCTGCTCTACGACCTGCGGTCGATAGCCCAGGTTGGTCAGGGCCGAGCGTGCGTCCTCTTCCATGCGATCGGGTGCGAGCGTTTTCTGGCGGCCGCCGACCACGACGCGTGCCACACGCTCCTTGAGTTCCAGGATCAGGCGTTCCGCGGTCTTGCGGCCGATGCCGGGAATGGTGGCGAGACGCGCCGCGTCACCCGCCTGGATAGCCGCGACGAGCACGTCGGGGGCAAGACCCGACAGCGCGGCGACCGCGAGGCGTGGGCCGATCTTCTGCACCGTGAGCAGGAGACGGAAGAGACGGCGCTCGATATCGCTCGCGAACCCGAATAGCTCCAGCGCATCCTCACGCACCAGGGTGTGTACCAGCAGGCGCGTCTCGGTGCCGACCTCCGGCAACGCCAGGTAGGTCGAGAGGGGAATCATGAGGCGGTAGCCAACGCCCTGCACGTCGACCACGATCTCCTCCGGCTCCTTGCGGGAGAGCTTGCCGCGCAGCTCGGCGATCATTGCGCGACGGCCTCGCGGAGTCGCCGGTGCGCGGCGGCATGATGCAGGTGGCAGAGGGCGAGGGCCAAGGCGTCCCCGACGTCCGCCGGGTGGGGAACACCGGGCAGATTGAGCAGACGGCGTACCATCTCGCCGACCTGCGTCTTGTCCGCGTCACCGTAGCCGACGAGGGCCTGTTTCATCTGGCGCGGCGCATAGCCGGCGACCACCAGTCCCGACTGCGCGGCGGCGAGAATCACTACGCCGCGCGCCTGTCCCAACACCAAGGCGGCGCGGCTGTTGCGTGCCACGAACACCTCCTCGATCGCGACCTCGTCCGGCCGCGTCTCGTCGATGATGCGCAGGATGCCGGCGTAGATCGTGGCCAGTCGCTCCGGCAGTAGTTGCGCGGCGCGGGTCCGCACCACACCGGAATCGATGTGGCGATACCCCGTGGCGGTCTGTTCGACCACCCCAAAGCCAGTCATCGAGGAGCCGGGATCGATGCCCAAAGCTCGCATGTCGAAGCTTTCAGCCGGCCACCGCCGGCTCGGCGCGGTGCGCCATCCACAACGGAGAGATGCTTGAGAAGTGAGGAGGAGCTGGGAAGGAGAGGGGTGGAGAGGAAGGGCGGTAGGAGGGGAGGGTGAATGCCACGACGCGGCGATCACCCTTGGTACTGCTCGATCACTGCGTCGGGAATGTCGTCGTTGGAATAGACCTCGGTGACATCATCGTTGTCATCCAGGGCGTCGAGCAACTTGAGCATCTGTGGGCCCGTCTTGTCGTCCAGCAGGACCCGGGTCTGGGGCACGAAGGTGATCTCCGCGGTGGTGGGAACGAGGCCGGCCGCCTCGAGGCCACCCTTGACTGCCTCGAACTCCTGGGGCGAGGTCAGAACCTCGAGGGTGTCACCCTCGCCAGCGACGTCCTCCGCCCCGGCTTCGAGGGCCGCCTCTATGAGAGCGTCCTCGTCCACCTCGGTGCGATTGAAGGTCAGTATGCCGCGTCGGTCGAACAGGTAGGAGACACTGCCACTCTCACCGAGGTTGCCATGGTGCTTGCCGAGAATGTGGCGCACCTCGGCCACCGTCCGGTTGCGGTTGTCGGTCAGGACATCGATGAGCAACGCGACTCCGCCCGGCCCGAACCCCTCGTAGGTGACCTCCTCGTAGCACACCCCCGCCAACTCTCCAGTCCCTTTCTTTATCGCCCGGGTAATGTTGTCGGCGGGCATATTCGCGCCCCGCGCCTTCACCAGTACGGTGCGTAGCCGCGGATTGGAAGTTGGATCACCGCCACCCATACGCGCCGCCACGCTGATTTCGCGGATGATCTTGGTAAAGATCTTGCCCCGTTTACTGTCGTTAGCGGCCTTCTTGTGCTTCGTGGTGGCCCACTTGGAGTGGCCGGACATGAATTCCTCTAGCGGAGTAGAACAACTGGAGAAAACAGTGCCACAAGATAGTTCCGCAACGTGCGCGACTTTGAAAGCGACGGGGAAACTACCCCTGCATGCCAATCACAGGCAAGAGTCGTTGCTGGTCCATAGACCCCATGATAGAATTTTTGGCCTTTTTGGAAGGTGAAAATTCCACGTGTCCCATGACGCAGGTGGCCCCGCTGGGGCCCCGGGACATCTATGGCTAACCCGCGTCGCAGTGAGGAGTTGGCGATGTCCGTGATCACCATGCGCGAGCTGCTCGAAGCCGGTACCCATTTCGGTCATCAGACCAACCGGTGGAACCCCAGGATGCGGCCCTTCATTTTTGGGGCACGCAACGGCATCTATATCATCGATTTACAACAGACGTTGCGGCGCGCGCGTGAGGTCTACGAAACGGTCGCCCAGATGGCCGCGACGGGCAAGATCATCCTGTTCGTCGGCACCAAACGCCAGGCGCAAGATGTCATCAAGCAGGAGGCCCAGCGCTGCGGAATGCCGTATATCAATCACCGCTGGTTGGGCGGCACTCTCACCAACTTCGAGACCATCAAGGTAAGTATCGGCAAGCTGAAGAAGTACGAGGAAATGAAGCAGAACGGCACCTTCGAGCTCCTGCCAAAGAAGGAGACCGTCAAGATTGAGAAGCAGCGGATGAAGCTGGATCGCGCCCTGGGGGGCCTGAAGAACCTCAATCGCCTGCCGAATGCCATCTTTGTGGTGGACTCCGTCCGGGAAAACATTGCAGTGGCTGAGGCCAACAAGCTTGGCATCCCGGTGATCTCCCTCCTCGATACCAACTGTGATCCATCACAGGTACAGATTCCGATCCCCGCCAATGACGACGCAATCCGCTCCATTCAGTTGCTCACCCGACTGATCTCGGACGCGGTGCTCGCTGGGAACCCGAACGCCGCCACCCAACTGAGTATCGAGCCCGAAACCGTGGACATCGCCGCCCAGGCGCTCGCCGCGACAGAACCGATTGCGCCACCGAGCACGGACACGATGGAGCCTTCGGCGGCAGACGAGGAGGACATCGAGCCCTGACCGGCCGCTCGTTCCCTCAGCCACACCCACCCGAGACGACGACGAGAATCAATTATGGAGATCACGGCAAACCTGGTGAAGGATCTGCGCCAGCGCACGGGCGCGGGGATGATGGACTGCAAAAAGGCCCTCGTATCGACCGACGGCAATATCGACAAGGCGGTCGACTTTCTGCGCGAGAAGGGGCTGGCCGCCGCCGCGAAGAAATCGGGGCGCATCGCTGCCGAGGGTGCGGTGGTGGCGGCAGTCGCCGCCGACGGCAAGAGCGGCTGCCTGGTCGAGGTGAACTCGGAGACCGATTTCGTCGCGAAGAACGACGACTTTCAGAAATTCGCCGCCAACGTCGCCGAGCACATCCTGCGCCACGCCCCGGCCGACGTCGCGACCCTCCTCGGTCAAACCATGGCGGATGGCACGCCGGTCGCGGAGCGACTCACCGAGCGGATCGCGACCATCGGTGAGAACCTCGCGATCCGCCGCCTCGTCCGCTTCGAAGCGGCGTGCGTTGCCTCGTACATACACATGGGCGGGAAGATCGGCGTGCTGGTGGCGCTGGACGGCGATGGCGCGGCAAACGGCGCCAGCCTCGGCCGTGACGTGGCCATGCACGTCGCGGCGACGAGCCCGCTCTATCTACAGCGGTCGGACGTGCCGGCCGCGGATATCGACCACGAGCGCAGCATCTTCCGTGCTCAGGCCCTGGAGAGCGGCAAGCCGGAGGCCGTGGTGGACAAGATCGTCACCGGCCGCCTGGAGAAGTTCTTTGCCGAGGCCTGCTTGCTGGAACAACCGTTCGTAAAGGACACGGACATCGCCGTCCACAAGCTCCTCACCGAGTCCGCGAAGACCCTCGGCGGCCACGTCATCGTCAACCGCTATGCCCGCTTCGAGCTCGGGGAAGGGCTGGAGAAGCGCAGCGATGACTTCGCCGCCGAGGTCGCCGCGCAGCTCAAGGGGTAATGGCCAGCGCGTTTGTACCGTCGGCGATCCATCTCCTCTCGGTTAGCATGGTACCGTTGCCTGCGCCCTGCTTGTTGAAGGTTGATCCCTGACCGTCAATTGCCGACCGCGCCCCGTCATGAATGCGCCCGTCTACAAACGGTTGCTGGTCAAGCTCAGCGGCGAGGCGTTGATGGGCAGCCGCGAGTACGGCGTCGACCCGCAAACCGTGCAGGCCCTCGCGCGCGAAATCGCAGCGGTCCATGCCACGGGTCTGCAACTCGCCCTGGTGATTGGCGGTGGCAATATCTTTCGCGGCCTCTTGGCCTCGGCCGCCGGTATGGAACGGACCTCTGCCGATCACATCGGGATGCTGGCGACGGTGATGAACGCCCTCGCCGTACAGAGCGCCCTGGAGCATGAGGGCGTACCGACTCGGGTGCAGACCGCGATCGCGATGCAGTCGCTGGCGGAACCCTACATCCGGCGCCGCGCGATCCGCCATCTCGAGAAGGGGCGCGTGGTGATCTTCGCGGCGGGCACCGGCAATCCGTACTTTACCACCGACACGGCCGCCACCCTGCGGGCGATGGAGATCGGCGCCGACGCGATCCTTAAGGCGACCAAGGTCGCCGGGGTCTACGACAAGGACCCCGCCATCCACCCCGACGCGGTGCGGTATGATTCCATCTCGTACAAAGAGGTGCTGAACCGTGGCCTCAAGGTGATGGACTCCACGGCCATCGCCATGTGTATGGACAACGACCTACCACTGGTGGTGTTCGACATGACCGTCCCGGGGAATCTGCTGCGTGCCTGCCGCGGGGAGGTCATGGGTACTACGGTGCAAACGGAGGCATGATCCCATGGCGGACGACATTTTCGAGATGGCGAAGATGGAGATGGACGATGCCATCGACGCGTTGCAGCGCCAGCTCTCTGGTCTCCGGACTGGCCGGGCGAGCACCCATCTCCTCGACGGTATCCAGGTCACCTACTACGACGCCCTCACGCCGCTCAATCAGATGGCCACCATCTCCACCCCCGAGCCGCGGCTCATTGCTATCCAGCCTTGGGACAAGTCGATGATCTCGGCCATCGAGAAGGCGATCTTCGCCTCGGACCTCGGCCTTACGCCGACCAGTGACGGCAACGTCATTCGCCTCCCCATTCCGCCCCTGACCGAGGAGCGTCGCCGGGAGCTGGTCAAGGTGGCACACCGCGAGGCGGAAGAGATCCGTGTGGAGATCCGCCGCCACCGCCGCGAGGCCAACGATGCCTACAAGAACATGGAGAAGGACAAAGAGGTCACGGAGGACGAGCTGCACGGCAAGTTGGAAGCCATCCAGAGGCTCACCGACGGGTATATCCACCAGGTGGATCAGATCTTGAAGGACAAGGAAGAGGACATCCTGACGGTGTGATGGTCGCCCGCTGTGGCTGTGCCGACGCGGAGCTGACTCCGCCGAGCATGGGCCATCACGGCTCGGTCATCCGATGTCCCGTCCCCAGCGATCTTGTCAACGCGTAGCCAGGGCAGGAGTGATGTGGCGGATCAAAGGCCCGCTGCGTCCGGCGAGTCTTCCTCAGTCGAATAGCTCGCAGAACACGGTGTCCGAGAACAGCCGACCTTCCAGGGTGAGGCGCCATCTGACTGCGTCGGCCTCCAGCCAGCCGCGGGAACAATAGGGCCGCAGGCGCTGATCGAGCCAGTCGACGGCACCGGGGCCGAAACACCGGCACAACTCTGCGCGGTCTACACCCTCTCGCAGACGCAGGCGGAGCATGGCCCACTCCGCGAGCGATGTGAGCCCAGTGACGTGCTCGCGGCCGGCGATGCCATCTCTCCCAGCGGCGATGGCGGCAAGGAACTGGTCGAGGTCTATCTCGTTCATTTCGCGTTGCCACCCACCGTCCACGAGCCGCATTCCGTGGCCACCGAGGCCCAGGGCCACGCACGGCTCGCACCGCCAGTAGCCGAGGTTGTGGCGACTCTCGAAGCCAGGTCGGGCGAAGTTGGAAATCTCGTAGGCCGCGAGTCCCTCGGCGGCGAGTCTTTCATGCAGGAAGCGGAACATCTCGGCCACGCTCTCCTCCGGCGGGAGGTGACGTTCGCCGCGCCGCACCTGGGCGGCCATGGGCACATGGTCCTCCAAGTGGAGGAGGTAGGCTGAGAGGTGTGGCACGCCGGTGGCGACCGCGCGCGCGACGTTGGTATCGAGCGCGGACAGGCTCTGGCTTGGCAGGCCGATGATGAGGTCGAGGCTTACGTTGTCGAAGCCGAGGCGCTGGCAGAGGTCGAGGAGGCGATCTACGTCGGCTACCGTATGGCCGCGACCGAGTCCGCGCAGGTCGGTATCGTCGAACGACTGGACGCCTACCGAGATCCGGTTTACCCCGTGGCCGTGGAGCGCCCGCAAGAACGGTTCATGGCCGCTCCCCGGGTTGACCTCCACGGTGATCTCGCACCCCTGCTCCATGGTGAAACGTCGCTGCACGACCTCCAAGAGATCAATGATGTTGCCGGCCGGCACCGCCGATGGCGTCCCCCCGCCGATGTAGATCGAATGCAGGGGCAGAGTCGAACGAAGCGGTGCAACCCTGGCGATCTGACGGTATAACGCCGCGAAGTAGGCCGTGACGTGTGTTCCCGCCTCGCGCAGGGTGACCACGTTGAAGTCGCAATAGGTGCAGCGCGTGCGACAGAACGGGACGTGGACGTACAGCCCCTGGCTGCGTACATCGAGGGGGATCATCTGCGCACGATAGCCCGATCAAGCGAGCTGCGCAGCGACGTTGACAGCCCTTGGGGCCGGCCGTAGCGTCCGGGCGATGGTCCTTGCTCCCACATCGGACGCCCTCGCATTTCTGAACAGACTGCAACCGAGCCGCATGGTCTTCGACCTGCGCGGCTTCGAGGATCTGTTGGCCGCCATTGGCGACCCACAGGTTACCTTTCCGGCGATTCACGTTGCGGGAACCAACGGTAAGGGGTCGGTGTGCGCCATGGCCGATGCGGTGCTACGGGCCACAGGCCAGCACACCGGCCGCTACACCTCACCACACCTCGACCACCCCCGAGAGCGGATCGCCGTGTACGGAGCGGCCATGGACACGACGGCCTTTGCCACGGGGGTGTTGGCGCTGCGGGAGCTGATTGCCCAACGCGCTCCGGCGGCCCTTTATACCTACTTCGACTTCCTCACGGCCCTCGCCTTTCAGGAGTTCGCCGTCCGGGCCGTGGACGTGGCCGTCGTGGAGACCGGCCTCGGTGGACGGCTGGATTCCACCCGTCCGTGTCTCCCCCGAGTGACCTGTATCACGCCGATCAGTCGGGACCACACGGAGATCCTCGGAGAGGAGCTTACGGTCATTGCCGGCGAAAAGGCCGGCATCCTGCGTCCCGGTGTTCCGGGCGTGATCGGCCCGCAGCCGGCAGCCGTGGCGCAGGTGCTGACCGCACACGCCGCTGAGATCCACAGCCCGCTGGTGGTCTTTGGCCGTGACTTTGCCGCCGAGGCCATCGGCTCTGGCAGGGCCGGTGAACATATTGTGTATCACCCGATCCAAGGCTCCCCCATGGAGCTCGACCTGCCCCTTGCCGGAGCCCACCAGGTGGCCAACGCGGCCTGCGCCCTCGCCGCCGTCGAGCTCTTCATAGGCGCTCCCCTCGATCCCGTGGTGGTGGCACACGGGCTAGCGAGCGTCTTCTGGCCCGGGCGATGCGAGTGGATCGGTCATGAAGGCATCCTGCTGGATGGAGCTCACAACGTCGGTGGCGCCCGGGTCCTGGGACGTTATCTGGCAGACTGCGGCATACCCATCCACCTGGTCTGGGGGATGCTGCGCGGCAAGGACCCAGAAGCATTCCTCGCCGCACTCCAACTGCCGCTGGCAGGGGTTACGCTACCGCGCCTGTTGGATCCGCGTGCCATACCCCCGGCGGAACTGGCGCCGTATGTTCAGGATGTTCCGGTTGACTCAGTGGGTGAACCGGCGGACGTGGTCGTGCCACGTCTGCGCCGGCGCCTCCCCCCCGCGACCGTCGTGTGCGTCACCGGCTCCCTCACACTGGTGGGCGAGGCCCGGCGAGTCCTCGCACCGGCCACCCAGCTCCCCACCGTGTGATGCTCCACCTCCTGCTGGCACTGTGTCTTTGCCTCTACGGGGCGACCAGGGCCACACTTGCCGATGAACGGCAGGATTCCTGGCAGGAGCGCATAAGCGAGTTGCGCGAGCACCTCGCCCCGCCCACGATCGCCGAGCCCTCGGAAGAGGCCGTCACGGACGGGGAGACCGTGGCGGGTCTCGTGCAAGGGCCCTTGGCCGACCTCCACAAACCGACGGCGCCCGATGGCAGCATCCAGGTTAGTGAGGTAGTGCTACGCGCCGATCGGATGTTGTCCACGGCCGACGGGCGTTACGAAGCGCGCGGCCACGTCCGTCTGCAGTACGCGGACACCACGGTCGAGGCCACGACGATCACCTTCGACCAGAACACCGGCAACGTCTGGGCACCGGGCGCCGTGACGATCACTCGCAACGGTGCGGTGATGCGCACTCGCGACGTCCACCTCGGCATCCGTACGGAGAGCGGTACCCTTGGCCGCACCGAGTTGTACATGGAGGCGGAGAACTACTACGTTGGGGCGGCCGGCTTGGAGAAGACCGGCCCCACCACCTACCAGGTGGAAAGAGGACGATTCAGCGCCTGCCGTCCCCCGAATCCGACATGGGAGTTTCGCTCCAACAGAATGAACGTCGATCTGAAAGGCAAGGTGAAGGCGCGCAATGTGCTGTTCTACTGGCAAGGGGTGCCGGTGCTGTACCTCCCATACCTGGAGCAGAACATCAGCGACCGTCGTGCCACGGGCCTGCTCCTTTCGAAACCAGAGACCAGCAGCCGCTACGGCCTCACCCTAGATAATGCGTACTACTGGGTCATCGACGATTCTCAGGATGCGACCCTCTATTTCGACCTCAAGGGGCTGGAGGGATTCGGGGTCGGCGGTGAGTACCGTTACGCCGTAGGGCCGCAAAGCGATGGTGAGCTGAAGGTGTACCGGCTGCAGGACGATTCCGGGGTGTCTTATGAGCTTCGTGCCGACGTCCAACAGCACATCAGCGACCGGACCCGCGCACGCCTGAACTTTCACTACCTCGATGAGACCGACGATGAAAACATTCGCGGCTTCTCCAGCACCGGTACCAGCCGGGTGACCCGAAACCTGGTCTCCGACGCCTTTCTCAGCCAGCGTTATGCGGATGTGGTCGGTACGGTCAACCTGCGCCTATTCCAGGACCTTGTTGACCAGCAGGACGACCAGTTTCAGCGCCTCCCGGAATTGCGTGTGGAGTTGCCCGCCGCCGCAATCTGGGGAGAAAACCTGCACCTGCGAAGCGAGCTCAACGCGACGAATTTCTGGCGCGACCACGGGAGCCATGGATGGCGCATCGATCTACGCAGTGAATTACGCAAGGACCTGCGGCCAACTCCTGGCCTCGACCTGTTCGCGCGGACCGGAGTGGAAGAGGCGATTTACACGTTCAACGAAGTCGAGGAATCCCGCGACAACAGCAACCGCATCCTGGTCGATGCCCATCTCGGCGGCAACGCCCAGCTACATCGCCGTTACGCATCATTTGATCACGTGCTCGAGCCCGAGATCGTCTACTTCGCACGCCTGGGAGAGAGCGAGGAAAGGGTGCCGCAGATTGATCGCCTCGACCACCGTACCCGCGCTCACCAGGTCAATCTCTCGTTGATCCAACGATGGCGTGTACCTGCCGCCGGCGAAGATCGAGCGATCTTACGCACCGGTGCGGCAGTCAACCTCCGCGATGCGGCACCGAGCCCCGACGACGATTCCCTGGACGCATTCGGTGAGGTAACCGTCAAGGCCGCACGCGGAACAGCCTTCGAAGCCGAGACTCGTTGGAATACCGACACCGGGAGCCACCTGGTAAGTGGTTTCGATTTGTCCTATCTGAAGGATCAGAGGTGGTTCCTTCGCGCGGGCATGCGCTGGATGGCGGACGACCGCGAATTTCTAACGGCGGCCTATGGAGTACGTCTCTCTCCACGTTGGTCCGTGGCCGCCGAGCAGTGGATCGACACCAATGACGGTGAGCTATCCGAAGCGAGCCTGAGCGCCGATCGGACCGGCCAATGCTACGGCCTGACCTTGGAGTTGCGCTACTTCCAATCCGCCGACCTCGATGGGAAGCACGAGTCGGACGAGTACCGGGTGTTGGGCAAGTTGCGTCTCCTCAACGTCGGCTCGGTCGCTACGCCCTCTCTTGCCATCGAACGCGAGACAGACACTATCCGCCGGCGACCAACAGCGCCCGAGCCGCTCGAAACTCCAGGGCCCGATCAGGAGTCCATCGATGCTACTCGGGTCGTGCGTGACATTCTGCGGGGCGACTTTCTCTAGTCCCAACGGTGCTCTCGCCCGTTGCAGCGACAGGTACGAGGGAGCAGAGAAGCCGGGAAGGTGTTCACGACCGCCGTAGAAGGAATGGCTGCGAAATGCGGGCCAGTCAGCGTACAAAAAAAGCCCCACGGGCTTTCGCCCGTGGGGCCGACTTAATCCCGGCAGCGACCTACTCTCCCGCCATAGCAGTACCATCGGCGCTGGAGGGTTTAACTTCCGTGTTCGGGATGGGAACGGGTGGGACCCCTCCGCTATGACCACCGGGAAATCAATTAAATCGACAAGAAGAGAAGGTTCACGGCTTCCGATATGTGGGGTCAAGACCAAGCCGCTCGGCCAATTAGTACGGGTTAGCTTCACGTGTCACCACGCTTCCACACCCCGCCTATCAACCTCGTAGTCTCCGAGGGGCCTTCAGGGACCTTAAAGATCCGGGAGATCTCATCTTGGAGTGGGCTTCCCGCTTAGATGCTTTCAGCGGTTATCCCTTCCGAACATAGCTACCCAGCGGTGCGGCTGGCGCCACAACTGGTACACCATAGGTTCGTCCACTCCGGTCCTCTCGTACTAGGAGCAGCTCTCCTCAAATCTCCAGCGCCCACGACAGATAGGGACCAAACTGTCTCACGACGTTTTAAACCCAGCTCGCGTACCGCTTTAATGGGCGAACAGCCCAACCCTTGGAACCTGCTTCAGCTCCAGGATGCGATGAGCCGACATCGAGGTGCCAAACCTCCCCGTCGATGTGAACTCTTGGGGGAGATAAGCCTGTTATCCCCAGAGTACCTTTTATCCGTTGAGCGACGGCCCTTCCACACGGGACCGCCGGATCACTAAGACCTGCTTTCGCACCTGCTCGACTTGTCTGTCTCGCAGTCAAGCTCCCATATGCCTTTACGCTCGACGGCTGATTTCCGACCAGCCTGAGGGAACCTTCGCGCACCTCCGTTACGTTTTTGGAGGTGACCGCCCCAGTCAAACTACCCACCAGGCAATGTCCCTGTCCCGGATTCACGGGACGAGGTTAGATCTCAAACATGCTAAGGGTGGTATTTCAAGGACGACTCCACACTGGCTAGCGCCAGCGCTTCAAAGTCTCCCACCTATCCTACACATACCAGGCCTAAGATCACTGCCAAGCTGTAGTAAAGGTTCATGGGGTCTTTCCGTCTTGTCGCGGGTAGCCGGCATCTTCACCGGCAATACAATTTCACTGGGCCTCTGGTTGAGACAGCGGGGAAGTCGTTATGCCATTCGTGCAGGTCGGAACTTACCCGACAAGGAATTTCGCTACCTTAGGACCGTTATAGTTACGGCCGCCGTTTACCGGGGCTTCAGTTCGGGGCTTCGCTCGAAAGCTAACCCTTCTCCTTAACCTTCCGGCACCGGGCAGGCATCAGCCCCTATACATCGTCTTGCGACTTTGCAGAGACCTGTGTTTTTAGTAAACAGTCGCTACCCCTTCTCCTCTGCAACTCCCCTCAGCTAGGACCGCGAGGGTCTTCACTTACTAGGAGTACTCCTTATCCCAAAGTTACGGAGTCAATTTGCCGAGTTCCTTAACCAGAGTTCGCCCAAGCGCCTTAGGATTCTCTCCTCACCCACCTGTGTCGGTTTACGGTACGGTCACCCTTCTACCTCCCTAGAGGCTTTTCTTGGCAGCATGGGATCAATCACTTTGTGGCCACACGGCCTCGTCGTCACGTCTCGAAGTTGGTGCGGCGGATTTGCCTACCACACCCTTCTACACGCTTGAACCGGGATATCCAGCACCCGGCTGACCTACCCTCCTGCGTCCCCCCATCGGTGATAACGGGAGAAAGGTGGTACAGGAATATTAACCTGTTTCCCATCACCTACGCCTTTCGGCCTCGGCTTAGGGGCCGACTAACCCTATCCTGATTAACGTTGAATAGGAACCCTTGGGTTTTCGGCGAACTGATTTCTCATCAGTTTTATCGTTACTCATGCCTGCAGAATCACTTCTGTACCGTCCACCGCTCCTTTCGGTACAGCTTCAATCAGTACAGAATGCTCCCCTACCACTGTGTAAAACACAATCCGCAGCTTCGGTTATAGACTTAAGCCCCGTTACATTTTCCGCGCAGGCGCACTCGACCAGTGAGCTATTACGCACTCTTTAAAGGAGTGGCTGCTTCTAAGCCAACCTCCTGGCTGTCTACGCATTCCCACAACGTTTCCCACTTAGTCTATGATTAGGGACCTTAGCTGGCGATCTGGGTTGTTTCCCTTTCGACGACGGACGTTGTCACCCGCCGTCTGACTGCCGTGCAGTGTTTCTAGGCATTCGGAGTTTGATTGGGTTTGGTAACCTGGTAGGGCCCCTAGCCCATTCAGTGCTCTACCACCTAGAACATTCACACGACGCTAGCCCTAAAGCTATTTCGGGGAGAACCAGCTATAGCCGAGTTTGATTGGCCTTTCACCCCTATCCACAGTTCATCCGGGTAGTTTTCAACCTACTACGGTTCGGTCCTCCATCACGTATTACCGTGACTTTAACCTGACCATGGATAGCTCACTCGGCTTCGGGTCTACTGCATGCGACTATGTCGCCCTATTCAGACTCGCTTTCGCTACGGCTACACTTCCGCTTAACCTTGCCACATACAGTAACTCGCAGGCTCATTATGCAAAAGGCACGCGGTCACACCTGATATACATGGTGCTTCCACTGCTTGTAGGCACACGGTTTCAGGTACTATTTCACTCCCCTCACGGGGTACTTTTCACCTTTCCCTCACGGTACTTGTTCACTATCGGTCAGAAGCGAGTATTTAGCCTTAGGAGATGGTCCTCCCGGATTCACGCAGGATTCCACGTGCCCCGCGCTACTCGGGTACGTGCTAGACCCCATTGCGATTTTGATTACGAGACTCTCACTCTCTATGATGTGGCTTTCCATCCACTTCATCTACCGCTCTGGGTGTCATATCGCACGCCCCACAACCCCGGCCCACGTATGAGCCGGTTTAGGCTGTTCCCTTTTCGCTCACCACTACTCGGGGAATCGTTTTTACTTTCTCTTCCTCTGGGTACTGAGATGTTTCAGTTCCCCAGGTTCGCCTCCTGCACCTATGGATTCAGTGCAAGATATCTCGACATGACTCGAGATGGGTTTCCCCATTCGGGAATCTTCGGATCAACGCCTGCTAGCGGCTCCCCGAAGCTTATCGCAGCTTACTACGCCCTTCATCGCCTGCTTCTGCCAAGGCATCCACCGTGCGCCCTTAGTCGCTTGGTCTAACCCAACATTTCTTTTACACCTTGAACCTTCTCTCTTGTCAATGAGCTTTCCCGTTGGCATGCACCACGGGAAACTTTCAAAAGGAAAACTTCAATCACAAGCGCCTCGCATGGAACTGAAGTTTTCCTTTTGGTGGAGGATAGCGGGTTCGAACCGCTGGCCTCCGGCTTGCAAAGCCGGCGCTCTCCCAACTGAGCTAATCCCCCAGGGAGAACTGCCGCTATCTCTCGTACGGGAGCAGTGGTTCAACCCGCTGGTGGGCCTGGGTAGATTCGAACTACCGACCTCACGATTATCAGTCGTGTGCTCTAACCAGCTGAGCTACAAGCCCGCCCCCACACGGGGCTCTCTTCCCCACGTGCATCGAGCTGGCAGGCAGTGTTTAGCCTAGCGGGATCGACCTGGATGCTTTCCTGTTACAAATGTGGCAAACCACATCTGAAAGGAAACTCCTTAGAAAGGAGGTGATCCAGCCGCAGGTTCTCCTACGGCTACCTTGTTACGACTTCACCCCAGTCGCTAACCATACCATCGGCACCTACCTCCCCGAAGGGTTAGCACAGTGACTTCCGGTACAGCCAACTCCCATGGTGTGACGGGCGGTGTGTACAAGGCCCGGGAACGTATTCACCGTGGCATGCTGATCCACGATTACTAGCGATTCCACCTTCATGCAGTCGAGTTGCAGACTGCAATCCGAACTGAGGACGGTTTTTTGGGATTAGCTTCGCCTCGCGGGTTCGCAACCCTTTGTGCCGCCCATTGTAGCACGTGTGTAGCCCAGAGCGTAAGGGCCATGATGACTTGACGTCGTCCCCACCTTCCTCCTGCTTGTCGCAGACAGTTTCCTTAGAGTCCTCAACTGAATGTTAGCAACTAAGGATGAGGGTTGCGCTCGTTGCGGGACTTAACCCAACATCTCACGACACGAGCTGACGACAGCCATGCAGCACCTGTCACCGAATTCCCCGAAGGGCACTCCCCCTTTTGGGGGGATTCTCGGGATGTCAAGCCCTGGTAAGGTTCTTCGCGTTGCGTCGAATTAAACCACATGCTCCACCGCTTGTGCGGGCCCCCGTCAATTCCTTTGAGTTTTAGCCTTGCGGCCGTACTCCCCAGGCGGGGTACTTAACGCGTTAGCTACGACACTGAAGGGGTCGATACCTCCAGCATCTAGTACCCATCGTTTACGGCGTGGACTACCAGGGTATCTAATCCTGTTTGCTCCCCACGCTTTCGCGCCTCAGTGTCAGAAATGGGCCAGGAAGCCGCCTTCGCCACCGGTGTTCTTCCTAATATCTACGCATTTCACCGCTACACTAGGAATTCCACTTCCCTCTCCCATCCTCTAGTCTGCCAGTATCGAAAGCAGTTCCCAGGTTAAGCCCGGGGATTTCACTCCCGACTTAGCAGACCACCTACGCGCGCTTTACGCCCAGTGATTCCGAACAACGCTTGCCACCTCCGTATTACCGCGGCTGCTGGCACGGAGTTAGCCGTGGCTTCCTTTGGAGGTACCGTCAGCACAGAGGCGTTATCTTCCCCTGTGGTTTCTTCCCTCCTGACAGAGCTTTACAACCCGAA
This sequence comes from bacterium, assembly GCA_036393335.1. Lineage (GTDB taxonomy): Bacteria > CG2-30-53-67 > CG2-30-53-67 > CG2-30-70-394 > CG2-30-70-394 > DASWHD01. Next base: position 10,176 of record DASWHD010000218.1, on the reverse strand, counting down.
GGCCTTCATCGCTCACGCGGCGTTGCTGCGTCAGACTTTCGTCCATTGCGCAATATTCCCCACTGCTGCCTCCCGTAGGAGTCTGGGCCGTATCTCAGTCCCAATGTGGCCGATCACCCTCTCAGGCCGGCTACTGATCGTCGCCTTGGTGGGCCCTTACCCCACCAACTAGCTAATCAGCCGCGGGCTCATTCTAAAGCGGTAGGTCCGAAGATCCCCACCTTTCACGCCACCACTTGAGTGGTGGCGTCGTATTCGGCATTAGCCCCGGTTTCCCGAGGTTATCCCGATCTTTAGGGCAGATTACCCACGTGTTACTCACCAGTTCGCCACTTTACTTACCCCCCGAAGGGAGCTTTCTCGTACGACTTGCATGTGTTAGGCACGCCGCCAGCGTTCGTTCTGAGCCAGGATCAAACTCTCCAATTAAAGTTTGAACGGACAAACACAAACGTGACCTAACGGTCACTTATATCAAGTGCCCGCTAGGCTAAACACTACCTACCAGCTTTTCAGAGAACGACCTCAGAGGCGACGCTTCGCTCACGAGGGAGGCGGACTGTACTCATCCGATGTCCCCGAGTCAACACCCTTCCATATAATGGACACCCCTCTTTTTTCAAAGGGTTACGCACAGAATTATCTCCTATCACAAAATGATAGCACCCTCGGAGCCCGCTTGCAGCAGTCCCGCCACCGCTTCAAAGACCATGTCCGTTCGGATGATGCTGAAGTGAGACTTGTCCGGGTACCCGCCCTCGGGTCCCAACTCAGCGGTCCGCCCCGCCACCAAGCCCGCCTCGACGCTCTCGACTGACACGAGGCCGTCATTGGGCAGACCGTTATAGAGATCGAGGTTTGACACGTAGTCAAGAAAAATATTCGCGTCGGAGCCCACCCCGGCGATGGCGTAGTAGTAATCCTTGGGCGGTGCAAGGCTGGCGAGGAACTCACTACCCTCTCGCAGATCATCCGACACCTCCCGTTCTGTGAACACCTCGCGGTAGATCGTCCGTGCCACCTCACGCAGGAAGGTGGTCGGCAGGGGATCGGGCAGGCGATCAATGTCGTCCAGCAGCATCGCCTTCATCGCGTCGAGCGGAAGTCCGCTATTCGGCGTCGCGATCATGATCAGGCGGGACACCGGAAACTCATCGCCAAACCGCGTATCGAAGCTCCGCGCGACGAGTCCACCCTGACTGTAACCGACCAGGATCACATTTCCTTGATGCCGCAGCCGGCGGAGCTCGCCGGCCAGCTCATCGGCTGAGTCGGCCAAGTCTTTCAGGGGGTCATAGAGGTAAAGCCACGCCTGATAGCGATTCCCCCAGTTCGCCACACGCTGGGTGAGGTCGGCGATGATGTCGTCCATCTGCTGCTTCGGGGACCGCCCGCCCAGGGGAAAGTCAAACCCGTGAATGAAGATCACCGGCGTCTGCGTCCCAACCAGGTTGCCACGCCCGAGGGGATCGACATCGAGCTCACCGTCGGCTACCGGTCTGGAGGGCTCGGTATCCGTGAGGGTCAGGATCTGGAGGGTGTCGCTGGCGTCCCCCCCCCCGCCCCCATCGCCGCCCCCACAACCGAGCGACGCGACGACCAGACACGCCGCCAGCGGCCCGAGGTATCGCGCACCCAGGGATCGACTCACGGTCCACCGGGACCCGAGAGAACGCCGTGCTCTCTCCATGCCTTAACGCGACTGCAAACGGGGAATGATCTTCGCGTAATTGCGCTTCCCGATCCGCACCACCACTGGCCTCACGGCGGAAAGCTGGTAGTCCTTATCGGTTATTCTCTCATCTTCTACACGCACTCCCCCTTGACGGATCAGGCGAATCGCCTCGCTGGTTGACTTCACCAGGCCGGCGCGGAACAGGATCGCCGGCAGCCAATCCTGTTGTCCGTCGAAGACGACTTCCGCCTCGGGAATCTCGTTCGGCCGCTGGCGGCCCTGCACCTGGCGCTCGAACAGGGCCTGCGCTTCGCCGGCCTGATATCGACCGTGGCAGCGTGCGGTCAACTCTAAGGCGAGGGCCTTTTTCGCCGCCATGGGATCCTTTATTCCGGTGGCGAGCCCCACCTTCAAGACCTGCAGCTCCTCGCAGTCAAGATCGCTGAGCAGCTCGTAATAATGCACCATCAGCTCGTCGGAGATGGACATAGTCTTGCCAAAGATGTCCGCCGCCGGCTCGCGGATCCCGATGTAGTTGCCCAGGCTCTTGCTCATCTTCTGCACGCCGTCCAGCCCCTCGAGGATCGGCATCATCACCACCACCTGCTGAGCCATCCCCTCTGCCCGCTGTAGCTCGCGCCCCATCAGCAGATTGAACCGCTGATCGGTGCCACCGATCTCTACATCGGCGCGCAGCGCCACCGAGTCGTATCCCTGGATCAGCGGGTAAAGGAGTTCGTGGACGCCGATCGACCGGCCCTCCTTCATGCGCTTGGTGAAGTCGTCGCGCTCGATCAGGCGCGCTACCGTCCCCCGACCCGCGAGCCGCACCATGTCCGCGGCGGACATCCGTGCAAACCACTCGCTGTTGCGACGCACCTCGGTCTTCCCCTGGTCCAGCACCGTGTAGACCTGTTCCAGATAGGTGGTGGCGTTGGCCTCGATCTCCTCGGTGGACAGAACGGGCCGCGTTTCCTGGCGGCCGCTCGGATCGCCGATCGCGGCGGTAAAGTCACCGATCAGGAAGACCACCTGGTGACCGAGCCCCTGGAAGTGCTTGAGCTTCTGCAACAACACCGTGTGTCCCAGATGCAGGTCCGGCGCGGTCGGGTCGAATCCAGCCTTGATGCGCAGCGGCCGGCCGGCAGCGATCGCCGCCGCAAGCCGCGGCAACAGGTCTCCTTCCGGCAAGTTCTCCACCACGCCGCGCTCGATCACCGCCGCCTGACGCTGCGCCTCGGCCACCACCGCGCGATCAAACCCTTCCAGCGCCGTCATTGCCGTCTCCTGCTGTCGATCCAGATGGTGACCGGGCCGTCGTTCACCAAAGCGACCTCCATGTACTCGCCGAAAAACCCGGTGACCACGGGGCAGCCTGCGCCCCGCACCGCCTCCGCCAGGGCCTCTACCTGCGCCGCCGCGACTTCGGGACGCTCCGCGCCTGTGAAGTCCGGTCGCCGCCCCTTGACCAGGCTTGCTGCGAGGGTGAACTGCGAGATCAGCAGCACCTCACCTCCCACGTCGACCACCGACCGGTCCATCTTGCCCGAACCGTTGGCGAAAATCCGCAGCCGTGCCACCTTGCCTGCCATGTAGCTCAAGTCGGCTGGGCCGTCCCCTGCCTCCACCGCGACCAACACCACAAGCCCCCGCCCGATCGCCCGCGTCTCACTTCCGCACCTCACCTCCGCCAGGGTCACCCGCTGCACCACCGCGCGCATCATTCCGCCCCGTCGAAGGCGCCGGCCAGATAGTGGAGCCGTGGCCGACCGGTGCGTGGGTGGAGTGACAGCGCCGCTACGTCAAACCGGCAGTGACGCGGGGGGCGCCGCCCCTGGAGGTAGTGCGCCGCTACTCGGCGCAAGCGCTCGCGCTTGACGCGGGTCACCGCCGCCATGGGCCCGCCGTAGCCGTCACCGTGCCGAGTCTTCACCTCGACGAATGCCACGACTCCCAGGCGCTGGGCGATGATGTCCACCTCGCCATAGCCGCACCGGTAGTTCTGCGCCAGGATCCGATAGCCCCGCAGGCGCAGATAGCGCCGCACGCGCCGTTCTCCCCAGCGTCCCCAGTCGCGCTCCTCCGCCCTTCGCTCACCCACCGAGTAGCTCCCACACCCCGCGAAACGTCGTGCGGTGGATCGGCGTCGGCCCGAGAGCGCGCAACGCGCGGCGATGGGCCGCGGTGGGATATCCCTTGTGACGCCCGAAGCCGTAACCCGGGTAGCACCGCTCGTACTCCGCCATCATCCGGTCGCGGGTGACTTTGGCGATGATCGAGGCGGCCGCGATCGACGCGCTACGCTGATCCCCCTTCACCAGCGCGTGCTGTGGCAGACTGCACGGCACCACCACCGCGTCCACGAGCAGCAGGTCCGGCGGCGGCACCAGGCCCGCCACCGCCCGGGTCATGGCGCGGCGGGTCGCCTGCAAGATGTTCACCGCGTCGATCTCCTCGACGTCGGCCACTCCCACCGCCCATCCCTGCGCCAGCGCCACGATCTCGGTGTAGAGGCGCTCTCGATCCGCCTCCTTCACCCGCTTGGAGTCGTCCAGGCCGATGAAGCGCTGCTCTTGTGCCAGCACTACCGCCGCCGCCACCACCGGCCCGGCAAGAGGACCCCGCCCCGCCTCGTCTACCCCCGCGATGCGCCGTAGGGAAGCGGTCCGGTAGGCCGCATCGAACTCGTACGGGGTGGCCCCGGCCGCCTCCCAAAGGGCGAGCTGTCGTGCCCCGCCCGCCGCCTTTGCCTCGCGGCCCGCGGCCATGGGCCAGGCCTACCGCTCGCGGATTCGACCCGCCTTACCGGTGAGGCCGCGCAGGTAGTAGAGTTTGGCACGGCGCACGCGACCACGACGGACCACCTCGATGTGGTCGATGCGCGGGCTGTGCACGGGGAAGATGCGCTCGACCCCGACGCCGCTGGAGACTTTGCGCACCGTCACGGTCTCCCGGTGGCCGCCGCCCTTGCGCGCGATCACTACCCCCTCGAAGACCTGGATACGATCCTTGCCCGCCTCCTGGATCTTGGCGTGGATGCGCACCGTATCACCGGCGCGAAACTCGGGAATGTCGTCGCGGAGGTAACGGGCCTCGATTTTGCCAATGGCGTTCATGACACTCTCCTGTGCAGCAGGGCGGGTTTTTGTACTCCAATACCAGTGGAGGGTCAAGAAAATCAGGGATCAGGCTATGAATAGTCAACTGTGGGAGCCATTACTTCATTGGCGAGTCCGGTCTGGGTAACCGTTTTTCGCGGCAGATGGCAATCCCTGATTTGCTCTAAGGAACCCATAATACGGAGCGGCTGCGAAGATGGATCGAGCCACGAGGATGCAGATGGATTCGGTTGAGGGGACCGCCGGCATGACGACCGCCCACCGATGACCCAAAATGCGCTCCGCCTCGCCAAGGGGAGAACGCCTTCCGATATCGATCCTGCGGGCTACATAGCCCCCTGCCTCCTTCCCGCCATCAAGGAATCCGCTGGGACTTTTCGGGCACTCACATGGGACCCAAGCAACCAGACCTCTCGCTATACCGGCAATCACGATGCATTCCTCATAGATCGTCGGTCGAGAGCAGCGGCCATCTGTCATCTCCTCATTCCTAGACAAACTCACCGCGTCGGTATCACGAAGCCCGACGGTCCCGGGGCGTCCGGGTTGAACAATTGTTGCCGGAAGAGAATCAGGTCCGGGGTAGACACCACGCCGTTTCCGTCGTGGTCCGCATTTTCGTTGTCGGTCGTAAAGAGGGCCTTGCGAAAGATCACCAGGTCCGGTGTGCTGACCACGCCGTCGTTGTCGTAGTCGGCATCGCATTGGTTGCCGATCCGGTCTCGGTCGGTGTCACGCTGGTCGGGATCGGCCGCCAGGACACAGTTATCGTAGGTGTCGGGGAAAGCGTCCCCGTCGGCATCCAGCCACGCCGTCTCCGGCGGTGCACCCACCAGCCAGCTCGCACCCACCTGAACTTCCGTGCCGCCCTCGGCGTCCGGCGGCGTCACCGCCAGGTAGCGGCCGGCACCGACCTCGCCCACCACGTCCGCAGGGGCGTATTCGGCTACCAAGGCGACGAACCGATCCGGCTCCGTACCCGCGCCGCGGCGCCAGAGCTCCATCCGCAGCCGATCCTCGCGGGCCGGCGCAGCGAGCGTGGCAGTCCGCTGACTGCTGCCGACCACGCCGTGCCGGCGTTCGACCCGCGGCGGGTCCTGTGTGGTTGGCCCGGCCAGGGAAGCCGCCTGCTGACCCAGGCTGCCGCCGCTCACCTTCTGTTTTAGATCCGCGAGGGTCTCACCCCCGGCCGGGCTCAGGTACAGGGTCTGGTTGGCGATCTGGAACCGTTCGACGAGGATCGGGTTGGGGTTGATGAGCGACTCGATCTTCAGGAAGAACTCCACGCAATCGCCCAGCAGACAGCCGAGGAACCACGCCGGGTTCTCGTCGCAGGCGACGATCTTCAGGCACAGACCCGGGTTGGTCCCATCCGAGATCGGACAGGGATCGGGGCCGGCCTCACAGCCGTCCTCGGCACCGGGGGTGCCGGGCGGGAAGGCCTGGGCACCGTCGCAAATCCCGTCGTTGTCGTCGTCCGGGTCCTCGCAATTCAGCAATTTCTCGGTCATGTTCAGCTCCTCGTCGGTCAGATCCGAATTGGCGCCGGCCGGACCGGTCAGCACCCCACTGGACGGATTACAGAGGACCCCTTGCCAGGTGCCGATGTCCTGAAGGCCATTGTAGGGATCGTCGTCCACGTCGTTGTCGCAACCATCGCCATCGATATCCGGATCGCAGGCATCTCCCACCTCGTCCTCGTCCAGGTCGGCCTGGGAATTGTTGTTGACAAAGTCACAGTTGTCGCACACGTCGCCGAAGTCGTCGGTATCGCTGTTGGCCTGGTCCGGGTTGTAGGCGTGGACGCAGTTGTCCACGTTGTCACACACCCCGTCCTGGTCGCTATCGGAGCTGCCGCACACGTTCTCCACGTGCCACGCCGCGCCGTAATAGACGCTCGCGCCGTCGGCCAGTCCGATGCTCGTCGGCTGCGCGTGGAGAACCAGCTTATAGGTCCCGGTCGGCGGCTGGATCAAGTCGAAGATCTCGTAACTGTTGTCGTGGGACGCGCTCCATCCGCCCTGGACAACGTTGTTGGTGGCGGTATTGATCAGGAACAGGTCCAGGTCGTCCGCCAGGGCATAGCCGGAAGAGAGCCCGATCCCGGTGTATGCAGTGTTGTTGCTCCAGGCCAGTACTACTCGAAACCGCTGGGTCGAGCTGGTGAAGTCGAACTGGCCGAGCGTGAGGCGGTCGTCGGCGTCCAGGTCCCCGGAAGCGAACTCGCCGGCGACGTAGTTGCCCACCCGGGCCACCTGATCGGCCGCTGCGGCATCGATGCCCCCGGCCCCGTCCTTCTCGGTCACGGTCCCGGATCCCTCCAGGTCGTGGAGGGCGGTGGCCATCAAGATGGCGCGGGCGGCCTCCGGCCGTTGGGCGAGGGCGCCGTCTCGGGCGATCAACAGGGCCAGGGCACCGGCGACGTGCGGAGCGGACAAGCTCGTCCCGCCACCGTTCAAGTTGATCTGGCACGCGTTGCCGTTGGCCCCGATGTCGGTGCTACTGGTGGGATTCCCCGGGGCCGCCAGGTCGGGCTCCTCCCGGTCGCCATTGGGACTGATGGGGTCCTCGTAGCAGGAGGTGGCGTGGATCTGGTCGTTGGTGGCGGAGCAGTCCGTCGGGTCGACCTTCTCCCAGTTCGCCACCGCCAGGATGTTATAGCCCATGGCGGGTGACGTGAGATGGTGGGTGGCGGTGCAGCCATCGACAGGATTGCCGTCCGAACCGAGGAGCACGGTGTTGCCGGCCGCCACCGCCACAGAGCGCCGGTAGTCATGCACCAGCTCGTCCAGCGCCTCGTCCTCGAACCCTGCTTGGCCGCCGGTATTGGGGTTCCCGTACGCGACGCTGAAGTTGAAGACGTCGGCGCCCTCGTCGAGCGCCCAGGTGATGGCGGCATCCAAACCGCCGGCATCTACGGTATCAGAAGAGAGGATATTGGCGCCCGGGGCCATGCCACGATAGATGTTGTCCTTGGAGCCGATGACCCCCGACACGTGGGTCGCGTGCTTCCGATAGGCGAGGGGTGACCCCGTCGATGCGGGGTTGATGGTCATGTCCAGGCACGGCACCGCCTCGGCCGCACCACTCTCCACCACCGCCACATCGATGTCCCAGGCGTGGACCCCCACGTTCTCCACCGCCAAGGCTCGGGTCACGCAGCGGCTGTTGTTCAGGGGCGCCAGGGGTTGCCGGTCCCCCTCGTAGAGGGTTGCGATCGCGTCGGTATGGGTTGCCAGGGCCAAGACGTCTGCCGGGTGCATCCGAGCCATGATGACCGGCAACCGGCCCCCGGCCGAGACCTCCATCCCCCCCTCGGCCAGCACCGCCTCCTCCGCGAGACCCACCGCCCCCGTCAGGATACTGGCCACGGCCGCATCGCGGTCCGCGATGACGCGGTCGCGCTCGGCGTCGCTCAGGCGGCGCGCCTCGTCCACCGGCAGGACCGGCGGCAGCGGCGGCCGGCCATCCTGCTTGGCCACCACCACCACCGGATACAGGCCCTCGGGGTCATCCCGGGTGGCCTGTACTATCTTGTTGTAGAACGGCTTGTGGATGGCGCCGGCCCGCGCCCGGTACTGCTGGAGGTCCATGTCGATGAAGGTCTGGACCTCGTCCTCCGTCACCTCCTCCATGCTTCCATCCGGCAGCATCACCTTATTGATCCGGAAGGCCTGCCCGGTCCCCTCATCGAAGAATTTCTGCCGCTGGATGTCCATGCCCAACTCGGGCAAGTGCAGGGTCACGGGATCCGCGAGTGGGATCGTCGGATCGGCCGTGGCGGCGGGATAACCCGAGAGGAAAGCAAGAAAGAGGCCCACATACCCCACACAAAGAAGAAAATCCGGTTTCATCGTGAATCCCTCCGTGGCGATGCAGCAGGCAACTCTCCCCTTCGGGCGCCTGACGGCCTCTCAGCGACCCGTTGCAAGACCCCCCGCTCCATTTCTGGTGCCTCCCCCGGGAACACCCTGGCACGTTCCCGAACACGTACCAAACCTAAAAAAACATGTTACCGTCCCACGCCGACTATGTGCTCGCCAGGAGATCCCGGATCGCCCGTGGGAGTTGACGAGCAAACCGGAAGTACTCGGGAGCACCGGTTTTCGAAACCGCTGCCGACGGCAGTCGTCTTAGCCGGTTCGCCGGCAGGTGCGGGTGGACCCATTTTTAGCGGAACCCAATCCCGTGGTGCGGTTGGCTCAGGCTCGCTTCCTACGAGTGAACCCGATCGCGCCGAGCCCCCCGAGTAGCAACCAGATCGACGGGGGTAACGGCACCACCGTAACCGACCCATCCTGAAGGGTTGGAACGATATCGATGCCGCCGGTCGTCAACCAAGGTGCCGCGAACGTCGATGGCTCCAGATCGAGCGCACTGAATCCAGGTTGCATCGCCATGAGCTCGATCGTCGCGATGTTGAAATCGCCGCTCGGGTCGCTGAGGAGCGATGACACCAGGATGCTGTCGATCTTGCCGTTGGTGTTGTCGATGTTCTGTACGGTCTTGTTGAAGTCGAACGCGCTGCTGCCAAAGGTGACGCCGGTGACCTGCACCACCGCGGGATTGAAGAACAGATCCACCCCGCCGCCGACCGTTGCGTCGGTAAAATCTCGCCCCACGAGGTGGACGCTGAAGCTCACGCCCGGAGATTCGGTGCTATGGAGCTCATCGAGCGTGATGATGGCCGCTTGGACGCCAGGCCCAGACAACAAAGAAATAACAAATACGATGAGGCAACCTTTCATGACTTAATCCCTCCATAGAACTCCGTTCGGTTATCCAAGCCCAACCTTTGCATACCCGTTCAGCCGAGGGAGCGGCCGCCGGACCCTCCCCGCTCTCAGCCTGTCCCCCCAGCGAACTGTCCAACCCCTCCAGCGACTCCGGGTTGGGGAGGGCAACGACACCATGGGGACGAGCAGGTCAAGCTGGGTCAAACTTAAGCAAGTTTCTTGCCATATCGCGACCAAGCCGACCGACTGCAGCGATTCTCTTGATAACCCTGCGGAAGGGGGGATCACGAGGAGGGGTGGCGCCATCGCTGGGGTATAGGACCGCAAGAATTTACGGCCCTCCGGCCCTCCTCAGTCCACCACCAGCGGGGACGACCGGCGTCCACGCCCGAAAGCCCTTACTTCCACGAGGCGCAAGGCCAGATCGGAGGGCACACCTGCGAATGTCTCAAATTGCGATTACCACAGTCTCAATTTGAGATCACCAAGTGAACCTTCACTACCCGTGAGGTGGACCCCATTTCTTTGGACACGTATTAGGAGCGGAACCCATGTCCAAGGAGATCAACGAAATGGAGAAGAGCGTGGAGGCGAAGCTGGGTTCGGCTCGGGGGGAAGCGGAGGGAGCCCGTAGGGCGACCGGAGC
>DASWHD010000217.1:0-20071 GCA_036393335.1 bacterium | reverse complement strand
TGACGTTTCTCTATGGCTCGAGAGAAGGGCGGCGGAACAATGCGGAGGCGCTGAAGGAATACCTCGAGTCCCTCGATCAAACGGATGTCATGTAGCCCCGCGCTCCCGCACGATGGATAAGGGCCTCTGCGTTGGGGAGCGTGCTACTCGCCTCCCTCGTATTTGCACGACACCTTCACCTGCGCGCGATAGGCGGCCACCTTGCCGTCGTCGAGTTGCATATCCAGCTTGACGACCTCCGCGATTCGCAGGTCTCCCAGGCTCTTGGCGGCGGTCGCCACGGCTGCGGAGGCCGCGGCTTCCCACGAATCCGTGCCCGGCCCGTCGCCCTGGCCCGCGTGGGAGCCCGTCGCGCGGCCGCAGCCGGTGTTCTTGGCTACGTGAGGAGCGCGCGGTGGGCACGACAGGTCCGGTGCGGCGAGAGGGCGGTGACCGGTGCGGTCCAACCGGCGGCGGCTACGGCGCCAAGAGGTCCCCCGAGGCGGACAAGGCGTGGCCGCTCCGGCCTCTCGGGTCCACATCTGATCCGCGGCGGGTACGCGGGGTAGGAGCCGGTTGCACCGGCGATTCGCGCCGTCAGGCGCGGCAACCAGGCGCCTCTGGCGGGCAGGCCCTTTCGGGCCTGGGTCGCCGAAGGAATTGGCTGCTACCGGCAAGACGGATCGTGCCGGCGATGGTAGGGGGCACGGCATGCCGTGCCCCCTACCAGATGATGCTGCGATCCGGTTAGGTGCGCCTACTCCGGGGGACGCTCGACGATCAGGTGGAGCTCGCTGAGCTGTTCGTCGTCGATCGGGTCCGGGGCCTCGGTCATGAGGCAGGTGGCGCGCTGGGTCTTGGGAAAGGCGATGACGTCGCGGATCGACTCGCGGCCGGCCAGGAGCATGACGATGCGATCGAGGCCAAAGGCGAGGCCGCCGTGGGGTGGCGCGCCGTGGCCCAGGGCCTCGAGCAGGAAGCCGAAGCGACGGCGCGCCTGTTCCTCCGTGAAGCCGAGGGCGCGTAAGACACGCAGTTGTACTGCGGGATCGTGGATACGGAGCGAGCCGCCGCCGATCTCGGTGCCGTTGAGCACCAGGTCGTAGGCGTAGGTGCGCAGGTAGGCCGGGTCGCTCTCCAGCTTCGCGAGGTCCTCCTCCATGATCATGGTGAAGGGGTGGTGGTTGGCCGACAGGTGACCGCCCTCGGCCACCTCGAACATGGGGAACTCGGTGACCCACACGAAACGCAGCTCGTTCGGGTCGTAGAGGCCGCGCTCCCGGCCCAAGTGGCAGCGCAGGGCGGCCAGGGCATCGTGGACGATCTTCGGGCTGTCGGCGCAGAACACCAACAGGTCGCCGTCCTCGGCGCCCATGCGCTCGCCGATCAGCGCCAGCGCCTCCTCGCCGAAGAACTTGGCGATATTCGACTGGAGTCCGCCGTCCGCCGCCTTGAGGTAGGCCATGCCCTTGGCGCCGTACTGGCCGACGAACCGTGTCAGGTCGTCGATCTCCTTGCGCGACAGGTCGCCGCCGCCCTTGATGCACAGCCCTTTCACGAGGCCGCCGCGGGCGATCGTCGCGGAGAAGACCTGGAAGCCGCAGTCGCGCACCAGATCGGAGACATCGTGCAGCTCCAGGGCGAAGCGCGTGTCGGGGCGGTCGGTGCCGTAACGGGCGATCGCCGCGGCGTACGTCAGGCGCGGGAAGGGCGGGTCGACGGGCCGGACGGCGGCGGCACAGACCTCGCGGATCAGCCCCTCCATCAGCTCGATGATCTCCTCCTGATGGACGAAGGACAGCTCGATGTCGATCTGGGTGAACTCGGGCTGGCGGTCGGCGCGCAGGTCCTCGTCGCGGAAGCACCTGACGATCTGGAAGTAGCGGTCGAAGCCCGCCACCATGAGGAGCTGCTTGAAGAGCTGCGGGCTCTGGGGGAGGGCGTAGAAGGCGCCGGGGTGGACCCGGGAGGGGACCACGTAGTCGCGCGCCCCCTCCGGCGTCGACTTGGTGAGCATCGGCGTCTCGACCTCCAGGAACCCCTGGCCGTCGAGATAGCGCCGCGCCGCCTGGGCGATGCGGTGGCGCAGGATGAGGGCGTCCTGGAGCGGCCGGCGCCGCAGGTCGAGGTAGCGGTACTTGAGGCGCACGTCTTCCGCGGTGCCGATCTTATCCGCGATGGGAAACGGCGGCGTCTCGGCCGCGTTCAGGATCACCAGCTCGTCGGCGTACACCTCGATCTCGCCCGTGGCCATGCGCGGATTGACCGTGCCCTCCGGCCGGTGGCACACCTCGCCACGCACCGCGATGACGAACTCGCTGCGCAGGCGGTGGGCCTGGGCGTGGGCCGCCGCCATGCGGTCCGGAGCGAAGGCTACCTGGGTGATGCCCGTGCGGTCGCGCAGGTCGACGAACACGATGCCGCCGTGGTCGCGGCGCGTGTCGACCCAGCCCATCAGGGTGATGCGGCGTCCCACGTCGCTCGCCCGCAGCGCACCGCAACGGGTGTCGCGGTGCATCCCGCCCATGTAGCTCACGGCCCGATCCTCCTGCTGATGTCCCACTCCCGAAACGATCGCCAGCCACTCCGACGGCCGCCCGCTGACCCCAGCGCCTCCGGAAAAGGCCGCGAAGTCTACCACCCCCGTCGGACTGCACGAAGAGCCCGGGAGTGCGCCTCCCGACTGCCGGACGTGCGGGTCACGCCGCGACGCGCCGTACCCGCGCCCCCAGTGGGGCGAGCTTTCTTTCGATCGCCTCGTAGCCGCGGTCGATATGGTAGACGCGCGACAGGGTGGTCTCTCCGGCGGCGACCAGGGCGGCGAGGACCAGCCCCGCGGAGGCGCGCAGGTCGGTGGCCATCACCGGCGCGCCGGAGAGCTGCCGGACCCCCTTCACCACCGCCGTCGACCCGTCCACGCGGATGTTGGCGCCCATGCGCAGCAGCTCGCCGACGTGCATGAAGCGATTCTCGAAGACGGTCTCGCGCACCACCGACACGCCATCGGCGGCGGTCATGGCCGCCATGAACTGGGCCTGCAGGTCGGTGGGGAAGGCGGGGTAGGGGGCGGTGGCGACGTCCGTGGCGGTGAGGCGCTCCGGGCCCACGGCCGCCACGTAGCCGTCCTCGGTGCGCAGCTTGAGCCCGGCGCGCACTAGGTAGTCGATGGGGGTGTGGAGGTGCTCCAGGGCCTCCTTGGCGAAGCGCACCTCGCCGCCGGTCATGGCACAGGCGATGAGGAAGGTGCCGGTCTCGATGCGGTCGGCCATGACCGCAAACTCCCCGGCGCCCAGCTCGTCCACCCCTGCGATGTGCACCCGCGGCGTGCCGTCGCCCGCGATGCGGGCACCCATGGTGCGCAGGCAGTGGCACAGGTCGACCACCTCCGGCTCGCACGCGGCGTTCTCGATCACCGTCTCGCCGCGCGCCAGGGTGGCGGCCATGATCACGTTCATGGTGCCGGTGACGGTCACCAGCCCCATGGGGATCCGCGCCCCCACCAGCCGTCCGGCGCGGGCGTCGACGTAGCCGTGGGAGAGGTCGATCCGCGCCCCCAGGGCCTCCATCCCCTTCAGGTGCTGGTCGATGGGTCGCTCGCCGATGGCACACCCGCCGGGGAGCGACACCCGGGCGTGGCCGTAACGGGCGAGGAGCGGTCCCAGGACCAGGACCGAGGCGCGCATGGTCTTGACCAAGTCGTAGGGCGCCTCCAGGCGGTAGATCCCGGAGGTGTCGATCGCCACCCGGCGCGCGGTGCGGTCCCAGTCGACCCGCGCCCCCATCTCCGCCAGGAGAGCGGTCATGGTGCGGATATCGCGCAGCTCGGGGACGTTGTTCAGGGTGGTGGAGGCGGTGGTCAGGAGCGACGCGGCGAGACACGGCAGGGCCGCATTCTTCGCCCCCGAGGGGCGGAACTCGCCGCGCAGCGGCGTGCCGCCTTCGATCAGCAGGGTATCCATTCGGGGAGGGGCTAGTGGTTAGGGACTAGGGGTCAGGGGTGGTGCCGGCCTGCGGCCGGCGAGGATTTTCGGGTCGCCCGGGATTCCCGGGGATGGTGGACGCAGCCGCCCGTAGGAGCGAGCTTGCTCGCGAATGGCTCGGGCAGCCTCGGTATCGGTTCGCGGGCAAGCCCGCTCCTACATGATGTGTTTCGTGAGCACCCGAAGAAACCAGATCTTGTCCTGTGTGACCATCGACATTTCATCCTGCCCGAAGGGCTGTCCTCCCCTAGCCCCTAACCCCTAGGTACCCCACCAGCACCCGGTCGTGGCCAGCATAGTCCTGGATTAGGGTGACATCCTGAAATGCCTGCGCTGCAAGGTCGAGTACCTTTTCGCCCTGACCTGCCCCGATCTCCATGAGCAGCCGGCCGCCCGGTGCCAGGTGGTCCGGGGCGCCGGCGATCACCCGTTGGATCGCGGCCAGCCCATCACCGCCGGCGAACAGGGCCTCCGCCGGCTCGCAGCCGCGCACGTCGCTGGGCAGGATCTCGCGCTCCCCCACGTAGGGCGGGTTGGCGCAGATGCAGTCGAACCGCTCCCCGGCTACCGGGCCGTAGAGGTCGCCGCGCCGTAGGTCGAGGCGGCGCTCCCGGTCGTTGACCCGTGCCCAGCGCAGGGCGGCGGGCGAGCGCTCCACCGCCACCACGTGCACCTCTGGACGCTGGCGGGCGATCGTCAGGGCGATGCAGCCACTGCCCGTGCCCAGGTCGAGGATCCGGGCGTGCGGTGGCAGAGCCGCCAGGGCCGCCGCTACCAGCAGCTCGGTCTCGGGGCGGGGGATAAGCACCCCCGGGCCGACCCGGAAGGTCTCGCCGTAGAAGTGGGCACGCCCGGTGATGTATTGCAGGGGCTCGCCGGCGGCGCGGCGGGCGATCCAGCGCGCGAGACGCCGTTGCTGGCGTGGGGTCAAGTGGATCGGCTCCACGAGGGCCGATGGCGGCCGGCGCAGGAGCTCCAGTAGGAGGTACTGTGCCTCATCGAACGGGATGGCTTGGTCGCGACCCCAGCGGCGCCACTCCCAGGGGCTCGACTCGGCGGCGGCCATAGGATTTCGCGGGTGCCCGGAAGCGGAGGCGCCGTCGGTGGCGAGGATCGCAGGGGCCGCCTCCATCAGCGCTCTTCGCTGCGTGCCAGGGCCTCCGCCTCGGCGTGCTGGATGAGAGGGTCGAGGAGGATGTCGAGGTTGCCCTCCAGCACAGATTCCAGGCTGTGTACCGTGAGGCCGATGCGGTGGTCGGTCACCCGCCCCTGAGGAAAGTTGTAGGTGCGGATGCGCTCGCTGCGGTCGCCGGTACCGACCTGGGACTTGCGTGCCGCAGAGCGGGCGGCGTCGGCCTCGGCCTGCTGCCGCTCATAGAGCCGCGCCCGGAGCACGCGCAGCGCCTTCTCCTTGTTCTTGTGCTGCGACTTCTCGTCTTGGCAGATGACCACCGTGTCGGTGGGGAGGTGGGTCAGACGCACCGCGGAGTCGGTGGTGTTGACGCTCTGGCCACCGGGGCCGGAGGAGCGGAACACGTCGATCTTCAGGTCGGCCGGGCGGATCTCGACCTCCACCTCCTCGGCCTCCGGCATGATCGCCACGGTCACCGCCGAGGTGTGGATGCGGCCCTGGGTCTCGGTCTCCGGGACCCGCTGCACCCGGTGGGTGCCGCCCTCGAACTTCAGCCGCGAGTAGGCACCGTCACCCTTCACCAGGGCGATCACCTCCTTGAAGCCGCCGATGCCGGTGACGTTGGAGTTCATCATCTCCACCTTCCAGCCGCGCGCCTCGGCGTACTTCACGTACATGCGGTAGAGGTCGGCGGCGAACAGGGCCGCCTCGTCGCCGCCGGTGCCGGCACGGATCTCCAGGAAGATGTTCTTGTCGTCGTTCGGGTCGCGGCGAATCAGGAGCTTCTTGAGCTGGCCCACCAGTGTGTCGACCTCGGTGCGGCGCTCGTCCAGCTCCGCCTTCGCCATTTCCCGCAGCTCCGGGTCCTGAGTCGCGTCGGCGAGGATCTCCTCGGCCTCGGCGATGGCCTGGAGCACCTGGCGATAGCGCACGGCGACCTCGGCCAGTTCCGCAAGGCGGGCGTGCTCCCTGGCGAGCTGGGTGTAGGTGGCGCGGTCGGCGAGCAGCGCCGGATCGCCGAGCTTTTCCCCCAGCTCGTGGTAGCGGGCTTCGATCTTGGCGAGCTTGGTCAACATCACAGGGTGGCGGCGTTCACGGCCGCGGCTGAGGGCATGGGCGACGGGGAATCTCCGTCGCGCACGACAATACGGCCGGATCGCCGGACTGTACGAGCAACACGACCCATCCCGCGGGCGCACCTTCCAGCGCGGAGTACCTCCGGACGCGGCCCGCCGGCGGTGGCAAGCAGCCGGCCAACGTCGGGCGGAGCTACTGCTTGACGCCGAAGCGTCGTTGGAACTTCTCTACCCGCCCCTCGCTGTCCACGATCTTCTGCTTGCCGGTGTAGAACGGGTGGCAGCTGGAGCAGATCTCGACGTGGGCGTTCTTGCGGGTAGAGCGCGTCTCGATGACCGTCCCGCAGGTGCAGGTGATGGTCGTGGGCTCGTATGCGGGGTGGATTCCTGTTTTCATCGCCGTGCGCCTCGTCACTCGGGGCCGTCGGTGGCGGCCAAGGGGGGGAATTATAGGGGCGACGCCCCCCACCGCAAGGTGCGATTTTTCCCGCTCAGGCGTTCATCGCCCGGAGGAAGGCCGCGTTGTTCTCAATGAGGCGCAGCTTGTCGAGGAGGAACTCCATCGCCTCGACCGTGTTCATGGGTTGCAGGAACTTGCGTAGCACCCAGTGGCGCCGGAGGGCCGCGGCCTCGATGAGCAGTTCCTCCTTGCGGGTGCCGGACAGGTTGATGTCGATCGCCGGGAAGACGCGCCGGTCCGAGAGGCGCCGGTCGAGCACGATCTCGCAGTTCCCCGTGCCCTTGAACTCCTCGAAGATCACCTCGTCCATGCGCGAGCCGGTGTCGATCAGCGCGGTCGCGACGACGGTCAGCGAGCCGCCGTGCTCGATGTTGCGCGCGGCACCGAAGAACCGCTTCGGCTTCTGCATGGCGTTGGAGTCCAGGCCGCCGGTGAGGACCTTGCCGCTGGTCGGGACCACCGTGTTGTAGGCCCGCGCCAAGCGGGTGATGGAGTCCAGCAGGATCACCACGTCGCGGCCATGCTCCACCAGACGTTTGGCCTTCTCCACGACGATCTCCGCGACCTGCACGTGGCGGCTCGCCGGCTCGTCGAAGGTGGAGGAGATCACCTCGCCCTTCACCGAGCGCTGCATGTCGGTCACCTCCTCCGGCCGCTCGTCGATCAACAGCACCATCAGGCTGACCTGCGGGTGGTTGGTGGTGATGGCGTTGGCGATCGCCTGCAGGAGCATGGTCTTGCCGGTGCGCGGCGGTGCCACGATCAGGGCGCGCTGGCCCTTGCCGAGGGGCGCGACCAGGTCGATGACGCGGCCGGAGTACTCGTCGGGTCGCGTCTCCATCACCAGCCGCTCCTGGGGGTAGAGGGGGGTGAGGTTGTCGAACAGAATCTTATTACGGGCGGCCGCGGGGTCCTCGTGATTGAGCCGCTCCACCCGCAGCAGGGCGAAATAGCGCTCCGACTCCTTGGGCGGGCGTACCTGGCCGCACACCGTATCGCCGGTGCGCAGGTTGAAGCGGCGGATCTGCGACGGGCTGACGTAAATGTCGTCCGGCCCGGCGAGGTAGTTCGCCTCCAGGGAGCGCAGGAAGCCGAAGCCATCCGGTAGGGTCTCCAGCACCCCTTCACCGGTCAGGGGCTCGGTCTCGTCGGTGGCGGCCTGGAGTAGGGCGAAGATCAGGTCTTGGCGGTGCAGGGTGGCCGCCCCCTCGATGTGCATCGCGCGGGCGAGGGCGGTGAGCTCGTCGATCCCCTTGGATTTCAGCTCGACCAGATTCATGGGACGGGACTACGGGGAGGCAGGAATGGCCTGGAAAGCCATCACTCCACCTTTCGGGGAGATGGGATACGACTGAAACCCCGAGGGGTCACTGAGCGGCGGGGAGAAGGACGCGTAGCGTAGAAGAAACTGAAAACGCTAGGAGGAAATGCTTGACCATGTCAATCATCTACCTGCGGCGTCCGCCGGCGCCGCGCCGAGTCCGGCGGCGATCGCCAGGAAGGCGGCGATCGGATCGGCGGCGCCGAACACCGCGTGCGACACCGCTACGTGGCGGATCCCCAGGGGCGGAAGCCGGCCGACGTTGGCCGGCTCGATCCCGCCGATGCCGACGATCGGACCGCGAAAGGCGCATTGTACCGCACGTCGGCGGTCGTCACTCAGGGGGCGCGCGTTGGCCTTGGTCTGGGTCGTGAAGAGCGCGCCGGTCCCTACGTAGTCGGCCCCCGCGGCGTGCTCCGCCTCCATGCCGTCATGCACGGACACGCCGATGCACGCGTCCGGCAACAGGCGGCGGGCATCCGCCAGGTCGAGATCGCGCTGCCCGAGGTGGAGGCCGCCGGCGCCGCACCCGGCGGCGATGTCGGCCCGGTCGTTCACGCTGAACAGGGCGTCGCTGCCGGCGAGCTGGTTCTGGAGCCGTATCCCGCGGGCAAAAAACTCACGATCGGGCCCGTCCTTCACCCGGAGCTGGAACCAGCGTGCCCCAACATCCACCAACTGGGCGACGAGCGCCAGCTCGGCTTCGGTCGCGGAGGTGATCAGGCAGATCGTCGGTAGGCCGTGGACCGGGATCACAGTCGCACGGTCTCCAAGAAGTTGGTGTAGACGTCCCCGGCCCGGAACTCGGCGCTGCGCAGGATGCGTTGGTGGAGGGGGATGGTGGTCTTCACCCCCTCGACGATGAACTCCCCCAGCGCCCGGCGCATCTTGATGATCGCCTCGTTGCGGTCGCGGCCGAGGACGATCACCTTGGCGATCAGGGAGTCGTAGTATGGCGGTACCTGCGCGCCCGCGTAGGCGGCGGTGTCGACCCGGGTCCACGGGCCGCCGGGGGGAATGAAGGTGGTAATCGTGCCCGGCGACGGAGTGAACGTGACCGGGTCCTCGGCATTCACGCGACACTCGATGGCGTGGCCGTGAAAGCGTACGTCCTCCTGGCTGAGGGAGAGCGGCTGGCCGGCGGCGACGAGGATCTGCTCCTTCACCAGGTCGACGCCGGTAACCATCTCCGTGACCGGGTGCTCGACCTGGATGCGGGTGTTCATCTCCATGAAATAGAAGTTGTTCTGTCTGTCGACGATGAACTCGATCGTGCCCACGCTCTGGTAGCCGACATGCTGCGCGGCACGCACGGCCGCCGCACACATCGCCTGCCGAGCCGCGGGGCTCAGGGTGGGTGCGGGGCTCTCCTCGATGAGCTTCTGGTGGCGCCGCTGGATCGAGCAGTCGCGCTCCCCGAGATGGATCACGTTGCCGAAGCGGTCGGCGAGGATCTGCACCTCCACGTGCTTGGGCCGGTCGATGTACTTCTCCACGTAGACCCGATCGTCGCCGAACGCCGCCTGGGACTCGGCTCGTGCCGCGGAGTACGCGCTGGAGAAGGCGGCCTCGGTGTTCACCACGCGCATCCCCTTGCCGCCACCGCCGGCCGACGCCTTGATGATCACCGGCAGGCCGAGCGTGCGCGCGACCTTCAGGCCGTCGCGGGCGCTCTCCACCACGCCGTCGCTGCCCGGCACCACCGCTACCCCCGCGGCACGCATGGTCTCCTTGGCGCGTGCCTTGTCGCCCATCAGGCGGATCTGGTCGCCCGCCGGGCCGATGAAGGTGATGCCCACCGAGTGACACATGTCGGCGAACTCGGCGTTCTCCGCCATGAAGCCGTAGCCCGGGTGGAGGGCGTCGGCGTCGGTCACCTCCACGGTGGACAGGAGGGCGTGGCGATTGAGGTAACTCGCGTGCGCAGGCGGTGGGCCAATGCACACCGACTCGTCCGCCTGCTGGACGTGCAGCGACGTGGCGTCCGCCTCCGAGTAGACCGCCACGGTGGCGATGCCCAGCTCACGGCAGGCGCGGATCAGGCGCAACGCAATCTCGCCGCGATTGGCGATGAGGACCTTTTTAAACATCGGGGATGGGGATTGGGGGATGGGGGGTGGGGAGACGGTGCCGGCCTTGCGGGCCGGCGGCGGGCTTCTTAAGGAGTGTCGAAGGCATGGCTGCGCGAGGAACTGCCGACAAAATCATTGGCCGCCGCAGGCGGCCGGCCAACCCCCCATCCCCCAACCCTCGTCCCCCATCCCTCACAACGGCTCGATGACGAACAGCACCTCGCCATACTCCACCGGCGTGGCGTCTTCCACCAGACAGCGGAGGATCCGGCACGGCCTCTCCGCCTCGACCTCGTTCATTAGCTTCATCGCCTCGATGATGCACAGGGTCTGGCCGGCCTTCACCGTGTCGCCCTCCTGCACGAAGGGTGAGGCCTCCGGGGCGGGGGCGCGGTAGTAGGTCCCGACGATCGGGGAGGTAATGGTCTCCTGCCCTTTCTCCTCGGCCGGCTCGGGGGTCGCCGGCGGCGTGGCGGGTGCCGGCGTCGTCGCCGCCACCTGCACCTCGCCGGGCGGTGGGTTTGCAGCGGCGCCGCGGCTGAAGCGCCGCAGGCGTAACCGCTCGCCGGCCCGTTCCAGCTCCAGCTCTTCCACGTCGGTGCGCGACAGGATGCGAATCAGCTCGCGAATGTCCTTGCTCGTGAGGCCGCTCTCGGGGGGATCTTCTTTGGCCATGGTCTTCCTTGGTCTAGTCGCCACGGTAGTCATCCTTCATGCCGCAGGTGACGCACGAGTGCTTCGAGCCCGAGCAGGTAGCTGTCGATTCCCAGGCCACTGATCACCCCCAGCGCGATGTCGGCGAGATAGGAGTGGTGGCGAAACGGCTCCCGCGCGAAGACGTTCGACAGATGTACCTCGATAAAGGGCCGCCCGATCGCCAGCAGGGCGTCGCGCAAGGCGACGCTGGTGTGGGTGTAGGCACCGGCGTTGATCAGCAGGCCGTCGTCGCCGGCCGCGCCCTGCACGGCCGTCACCAGCTCCCCTTCACCGTTGTGCTGGGCGCAGTGGATCTCCACCCCCAGCGTCTCCCCCCACTGGGTCAGCTCGCGGTCGATCGCCGCCAGGGAGAGGGTGCCGTAGTGGGCCGGCTCGCGGCTGCCGAGCAGGTTGAGGTTGGGCCCGTGCAGGCACGCGATGCGCATCACTGAGCCTCCACTCCCGGCGGGACGGCGCCGCCGCGGATCGTCGCCAGGCGCGCGGCGATCGCCGCGTCGTGGGGCCGCAGGCGGCGCAGCTCCTCGTAGATCGCCGCCGCCTCCTCCGGGTGGCCCTGGCTCCAGTAGAGCTCCGCCACGGTGGGGTTCACGAACAGGGGGGGCAGGACCTCGCCGTCCGCCGGCGCTGGCTGCGACGGTGGTACGGCGGCGACCGTGGGAGACGCATCGTCGCGTCGCACCAGATCCTCG
The DNA here is from genome assembly GCA_036393335.1 of bacterium. Taxonomy (GTDB): domain Bacteria; phylum CG2-30-53-67; class CG2-30-53-67; order CG2-30-70-394; family CG2-30-70-394; genus DASWHD01. The sequence goes on along the minus strand of DASWHD010000217.1, from coordinate 8,645 downwards.
CCCAGATCCGGGAAGCGGCGCAGCAGGGGTGGGATCGCGGCGCTGCGGCCGGTCTTCGCAAACAGGGTGACCAGCCGGAAAGCGGCGAGCCGGTTGTCCGGCGAGAGCGCGAGGGCCTGTTGGAAGGCGTGCATCGCGTCGCTCAGGCGCCCCTCCATCTCCGCCACCTTTCCCAGGGTGAGGTAGAGCTGGTAGTAGCCGGGCTTGGCTGCGAGCCCCGCCTCGCACACGGCCCGTGCACCTGCCAGATCACCGGCGGCCAGGCGCCGCTCGGCGATCGGGTGTGCCAGCCGTAGCGCCGGGCGGCGCGCGTGCAGTCGCTCCATGGCCGTCAGCGGGTCCATGGCGTGTTGCCCTCGGTCAAGGTCGTGGTGCGTCGGGTGTGAGGAGGGGTGATCAGACGGGACGGGACTGACTCGGATCGCGGTCCCACGGCTGGCGCGGGTGGGAGTGGACCAGCACCTGCCCGCCGGTCACCTCTTGGTGGGAACATAGGACGCCGGTGCTCGCCTGGCGCTGCAAGAAGTCCCGCAGCCACGCGAGGCCATCGGTGGAGCCTTTGCCGATGCGCAGCCAGCTCACCCGGGATGCACCGAGGTCAGCCTCGGCGGCGCGTCGCAGGAAGTCCGGAAACTTCGCCTCCAGGTGGTTGAGGTCGCCGCCGCGGATGGTCACGAGGCCGACTCTACCGTGGATGTCCACGACTTCAAACTGGTGATTGATCATCGTTGTTTCCGACGTGGCGGGGTACACAGGAAGTGGGTTGCCGCCGGGCGGCCGAATGCTACATCGACTGACCGGCGGTCAGCTATCCGCTTTCCGCGATCAGCATGTTCATGCGGCGTGGCGAACGCCATTCTTTCGAGGTTGTTGGCCGGAAACAAGAAGCCCAAAGGACCTTTGCCTTCCCATGAAGTTGATCGCTGACCGCTGACCGTTACGTCACGCTTGCCGCCAGCGGCCGGTACTGGAGGTGATAGAACATCTCCAGGTAGCGGATGTTCTCGCGCCGCTCCAGGTCGTACACGAAGCGCCAGAACCCATAGATCTTGGACAGGGTGAGGAGGCGTTGGGCGTAGATCTCCCAGGTGTACCGCTCCAGCACCCGGGCGACGGCGGCCGCCGAGATGTCGTCCCAGGTGGCGGGGGTGGCCAGGGTGCCGGCCAGGAAGTCGGCGATGCGCGTGGTCATCACCTGCGGGTGGTTTGGGTCGATGTGAAAACCGGAGCGACCGTCGGTGATGATCTCCAACGGCCCACCGTAGCGGGTGGCGAAGGTCGGCAGTCCGGTGACCATGGCCTCGATCACCGTCAGGCCGAACGCCTCGAACAGCGCCGGCTGCACGAACACCCCGCGACGGTCGGCGATCGCGCGGTACAGCTCACCGGTCTGCTGCTTGTCGAGGTGCACGCCGAGCCAGCGCACGCAGTCGTCCAGGCCGTGCTCGTCCATGAGGTTGTGCAGGCGTTGCGCCTCGGCCGCCTCTTCCTGATCGATGCACGCCGCCGGGTCGCAATGGCCGCCCACCACCACCAGGTTGGCCAGCTCCCGCAGGCGCGGGTCCTTGGCGTAGGCCTCCATCAGGCCGGTGAGGTTCTTGATCCGGTCGAGGCGGGACATGGCGAACAGCGGCGGCCGCTCGGAGTGGGCCAGGTGGCCACGGTGGGAAATGGCCACGTCGCGCTCGAACAACATGGCCTCCAGCTCCGCGCGCACCGCCGCCAGTCGCCGTTCGTGGTGCCAGAAGGGAAAGAAGATGTCCGCAGCCGCCCCCGGCGAGACGATGTTGAACTTGGGATCGAACAGGGAGATGCCGTTCACCACCCGGTACAGGCCGGGCAGGGTGAAGTTGGCGTATCCCTCGTATTGCCCCATGGTCTCGTCGGTGCCGGCGATCTCCTGATAGGTGGAGGCGATGATGAAGTCCGCCGTGTTCATGGCGATCAGGTCCGCCGTGAACTGTGTGGAGAAGTGGTAGCTCGACTCGTTGTCCCGCCAGTAGAGGTCGGACAGGACGTACTTCGACTTCTCCAGGGCATGGGCGACGTTGCACTGGGTGACGCCGAGCTGGTGGGCGAGGATCGAGGCCACCAGGTTGCCGTCGGAGTAGTTGCCGATGATCAGGTCGGGGCGGGCGCCGAGCTCCGCCAGCAGCTCCCGCTGCGCCTCCAGGGCAAACCCCTCCAGGTGCGGCCACACCTGGAAGCGCGAGATCCAGTGGGGGATCGCCTCGCCGCTGGCGGTGCGGAACGGCACGCGCAGGATGTGGGTATGCTCGCAGCCGCGCACCGGTTCCAGGCGCTGGTGGCAGGTGGTGCCGTCCGACTCCGGGATCAGGCGGGTGACGATGACGATCCGCGGCACCACGTCCGGCACCCCCTGCTCTTGGAACCACTGGCGCATGTGGGCCTCTAGCGCCCGTACCTGATCGAGGATGTAGACCACCTGGCCGCCGGTGTCGGGCCGGCCGAGAACCCCGTCCTGGCCGAACCAACCGTGGGGCGAGATGATGGCGATGCGAAAGATCATCGGGATGCGCGACAGGAAGCGCTCCAGGGTCGCCGCGTCCGGGGCCTCCAGCAGCTCGCGCAGCAGCTCCAGCGTCTCCCGCACCCGGTCGGCCCAGCCGCCCCAGCCCGGCTCGAATCCCAGCTCCTGGAGGGGTAGGGCGAGATCCCGCCACGGCGTGGCGGGGTCCTTACTGGCAACGAACTCGAGGGCGTCGGCGAGCCGTTCCTCCAGGGTGGCCAGGTCGGTGATGCGCCGGTTGAGGATCAGATCGCGGCCGTCGACCCGGTGCAGGCTCATGAACCGCAGCAGCAGCTTGCCCGCCGCCTCCCGGTCCTGGAACATGCGGCTCGCCAGGTGGCGGTTGAGGAACTCCACCCCGCGACCGATCGAGCGCGGCTCACGGAGGTGCGGGAAGCTGCGGTTGAACGGCTCGGTGTCGACCTCCAGGGGTTCGCGGCCGTACGGCTGCGGACCGAGGATGACCTCCTCCTTCATGCGCAGGTACTCCTGCACCGGCACCGCCGCCGCGCGCATGTCGTCGGTGTGCACCGTGACGTGCTGCCAGCGGGCGATGCGGGTACGCACCGCGAAACACACCCACGGGGGTTGGACCACGGCCTCCTGCACGCGCCGCAACCACTCGGCGAGCGGTCCGCCGGTGAGCCATGGCGTGTCCTCGGGGCGCTCCGCCAGGTGCGCGGCGACCGCATCCTGCACGTCGCTGCGCAGCAGGAAGGGGCGCTCCGGGGCGAACAGGCGGCGAAACAGGAGGTAGAGGGAGTCGCGGTGATCGCCCAGGGCGGTGTCGAGGGGGGTCGTCACGGGTTTTCTCCTGCCGTGGCCTCCGGCGCCGGGTTGTCGTCGAGGAAGCGGTAATAGGCGATCCCTTCCAGGATGCCGGCGGCGAAGGTTGCCGCGGCAAAATAGATGCGCGGCTGGCCGCGCAGGGGTTCCAGCTCCTGGCTGTAGTTTCCGACCACCACCGCCAGGGTCTGGCCGCGCAGCATCTCCTCGTCGTTCCCCGAGTCGCCCGCCACCAAGACGCGCTCGATGGGTAGCTCCCACTTGTCGGCCAGGTAGCGGATCGCCTTCCCCTTGCTGGCGCGGACCGGCAGGATGTCCAGGTACTGGCCGTGGGAGAAGATGGCATTGAAGCGCAGACCCGCGGCACGTAGCCGGCGACTGACCTCTTCCTCGATGAGCTGGCCCCCCACGTAGGCGGGATCGCCGTCGGCGTCGCCGGCGACGGCGCTGCCGTCGGTGTAATAGCTCACCTTGAAGGGGCGTTGCCCCTCTTCGCCTTGCAGGGTGAGGCCCGGCACGCCCCGCAGGGCGCGGACGATGCCCTGCCGGTCCCAGCCGTAGCGCAGGTGGGCCGCCCAGCCGACCGCGGGATCGAGGTGGGGTCCCTCGTGGATCTCGGTGCCCACCGAGGTCACCAGGATGTCGGGACGGGGGATGCCCTCCGCCGCCAGGACCTCCAGGGTCAGCTCGTAGGAGCGGCCGGTGGCGACGGCGAAGCCGAGGTGGTGGTGCTCGCGCTCGAGCACCGCGAGTAGCTCGTGTAGCGCCTGGCTGTCGCCTACCAGGGTGTTGTCGATGTCGCAGACCAGCAGGCGGTCGAGATGCATGAGACGTCTCCGGGCCGATTCCGAGCGATGGCGTGGCAGCCCCCTGGGACGCAGGCGGGCAATGGCCATGTCGACCTCCTTGACGTGGCGCTGGACGTGGGCGTCCCAGGTGTAGTGACGCCGCACGCCGGCGATTCCGGCGTTGGCGTAGCGGCGCCACTGGCGGCGATCCCACAGCACGCCGATGATCTTGGCCGCGATGTCGTCGGCCTGCAGGGCGTTGGTGAGCACGCCGTTCCGGCAGTTGGCGATGATGTCCCGCGGTCCGCCGTCGTTGGTGGCGACGATCGGCACGCCGCTGGCCGCGGCCTCCAGCAGGGTGAGCCCGAACGGCTCCGTGAGGGCCGGATTGACGAACACCCCCTGGCTGCGCGCGGCGATGCGGTAAAGATCCGGCACGTCATCGGGCGTATGGTGCTTGGGCAGGGCGACCTGGCCGTACAGGTCGCGGCGGTCGATCTCCAGGAGCAGCTCGGTAAGCTCGCCCTGGGCCGCCTCGTCGAAGGCGGCGATGTCGTCGCGGTTGCCCGCCACGATCACCAGGTTGGCCCGTTCCCGGAGGGTGGGGGAATTGCCGAACGCCTCGATCAGGCGGCGCAGGTTCTTGCGCGGATCGGGCCGGGCGATGGCTAGGATGATGGGCCGGTGGGGGTGGCGCAGGAAGCGGTCGATCTGGGCCTGGATGGGGGGCGTACCCTGGCCGCGGTGCGGCGGCGAGAAGCGGTGCAGGTCGATGCCCGGCGGGTTGACCGTCAGGCGGGTGTTGTAGGCGTTCTGGTAGGCCCCCCACTGGGTGCTCGCCTCCTGCTGGGTGGAACAGACGACCACGGCCGCGTGTTCCAGGACCCGCTCCTCGGCGTGGATGCGGTGGCTCATCCGGTACTGGCGCTCGATGCGTTCGAAGCTCTGCCCGGCGTCGATCAGCCGCTGGAGCTTGGCGCGGCCCAGGGAGTGGCCGGTGTGGACCTGGGGGATGCCGAGGAAGCGCGACACCTCCCGCGCCACGTACCCCGCGTCGGCATAGTGGCTGTGGACCACGTGCGGCATCTGGCGTTCGCGGCGGAAGAACCGCACCAGGCGGTCGACCAGCTCGTCGAGGTGGGGCCAGAGCAGCTCCTTGCGCAGGTAGCGGCGCGGCCCGAAGGGCAGCCGTACCAGGCGGGCACCGGGCACCCCCAGGTCCTCGCTCTGTCGGGCATAGTCCGGGCCGACCTTGTCATCGAAGATCTGCCGGGTGACCAGGTCCACCTGCCGCACCCGCGGGTGGTGCGCCAGGGCGCGGGTCAGCTCCAGCACATAAGTGACCTGGCCGCCGGTATCGGCGTCGCGGCCGAGCTCCGGGTTCTCCCCGCGGATCAGGCCGTGGACCGAGAGCAGCACGAGGTAGAGATCGGTCTCCCGGCTCACGGCGTCTCCTCCAGACCCCAGTCGCGGCGCCAGCCGCCGTAGAAGGCGGGGTCCTCGGGGCAGGCACCGCGCCGGCCGCAGATCCGTGCGGCGAAGGTGACCGCCCGCCCCAGGGTGGTGGCCGGGGGCCAGCCGTGCAGCAGGCCGACGGCGGCCACCGCCGCGAAGCCGTCGCCGGCGCCAACCGTATCCACCACCTCCACCGCCGGTGCGACGGTGTCGACGCTGCCGGCGCCGTCTAGCCACGTGGCGCCGCGTGCGCCGCGGGTGAGGATCAGCGCGTCGAGGCCAAACCGTTCACGTAGAGCCCGCGCGGCGTTCGCCTCGCCGGCGGGCAGCGCGTACAGATCACGCACCACCTCCAGCTCGTCGTCATTGAGCTTGGCCACGGTGGCGGCCGCCAGGCAGGCGGTGAGGGTCGCCTCGCTCCAGCACGCGGGGCGCAGGTTGACGTCGAGGAAGCGGATCGCCGGGGTGGCGTTGGCGGCGGTGAGGATCGCCGCCCGGCTCGCCGGGCTACGGCCGGCGAGGGTGCCGAAGTACAGCAGATCGACCGGTGCCGCGCCCATGACCGTCGCCACGGCCTGGGGATCGAGGTGGTCGTACGCCTGGTCGGCGAGGATGTCGAAGTGGTGGCCGCCGCGGCCGTCGAGGGTCACCCGGACCGTGCCGGTGGGGTGGGTCGGGTCGCGTTGCAGGCCGTCCAGGGCCATGCCGTGGCCGGCCATGGCCGCCCGGATCTGCTCGCCGCGCGGGTCGTCGCCGACCCGGGACACGAAGTGCGGCACCAGGCCGAGGCCGTGCAGGTGCCAGGCGAAGTTGAAGGGAGCACCGCCGAGGCGGTCGCCGTCGGGAAAGACGTCGCACAACACCTCGCCGATGACCACCACGCGTTGCGGTCGACGCTTCATCACTGGCCAGAGTAACCCATCATTGCGCAACAGTCAGACCGCTATTTCCCTTCCTCGCTGCGGTGGTACGCACGCCGGTTGGTGGCTGTGCAGCGGCTGGCAACGCCCATAAGGAAGGCAGGAAAACCGCAGGAAGGCAGGATTTGTCACCGTAGGTTTTTGCTCTCGTCCCTCTTCCTGCCTTCCCGACCTGCCCTGCATTCCTTAGATGGACTCCGCGTCTGGCGTGGTCCCCTTCCGCTCGGGCCGGGTACGGCCAAAGATGGCCGGAGAGGGGACTGGTGTGGCGCCGCGCGCGGCAGTAGGTTGAAGGCCGAGGCCAGCGGATGATGCGAGATCGGTACCAGCGCCGCAGAGAACCCAGCGAAGGAACGGACGACGATGGCGCCCGATCTCACCACCCTGGCTCCCGAGGAGTGGCCCGCCTGGCTTGAGACACAGCCCGCGGCGGAGGCGCAGGTGGCCCTCACCGCGCTACCGCGTGACCAGCTCCACGAGACCCTGCGCCGCCTCGACAACGAGCTCGCGGCGCGCATCCTCGCCCTGTTGCCGCCGGAGGCGGCGGCCGAGGCCCTCACCGAGCTGCCGTACGAGGACGCGGCCGAGGCCCTCGCGAGCCACGATCTCGAACAGGCCGTGGCCGTCGTCCAGGAGCTCGACCCCGACGATGCGGCGGACATCATCGCCGAGATGTCCGCGGTGCAGCGGGAGGCCCTGCTGGAGGCCTCCGGCGACGCCGGCACCGTCATCGAGGATCTCCTGGTCTACCCGGAGGACACCGCCGGCGGCCTGATGACCCCGGAGGTCCTGTCGGTGCGCCGCCAGTGGACCGTGGCCGAGGCGATCGACGCCATCCGCCGCCGTTCGGAGGAGCTCGAGCAGATCTACTACACCTACGTGGTGGACCGGAACGACGTCCTCATCGGCGTGGTCACCATGCGCGACCTGATCCTCGCGCCGCCCGGGGCATCCATCGACGCGATCACCAACCGCGACGTCGCCTCGGTGTCGGTCGATACCGACCAGGAGAGCGTCGCGGAGATCATCAGCGACCGCAACCTCCTCGCCCTGCCGGTCGTCGACCGCCAGGGACGCCTCGTCGGGATCGTCACCGTCGACGATGTGATCGACGTCATCCAGGAGGAGGCGAGCGAGGACCTACAACGGCTGGTGGGGGCCGGCGCGGACGAGCGCACCGACTCGCCGTTCGGCTACTCGGTGCGCATGCGCCTGCCGTGGCTGCACGTCAACCTGCTCACCGCCTTTCTGGCAGCGGCGGTGGTCGGCATCTTTCACGACGCCATCGCTCGTCTCACCTTGCTGGCGATCTTCCTGCCGGTGGTCGCGGGGCAGGGGGGCAACGCCGGCGCCCAGACCATGGCGGTCGTGATCCGCGGCCTCGCCCTCGGGGAAATCCCCGCGGGCTACGGCCGTCGGGTCATCGTCCGCGAGCTGCTTCTTGGCCTGGTGAATGGGGTCGTCGTCGGCGTGGTCACCGCCGTAATCGCGTGGGCGACCAGCAACACCCCGGCCTTCGGTCTGGTCCTGGGGCTGGCGATGGTGATCAACATGGCCCTCGCCTGCGCCTGTGGCGCGGTCATCCCCCTCGGGTTGCGCGCCGCCGGCCTCGATCCCGCCCAGGCCTCCTCCATCTTCCTCACCACGGTGACGGATGTGGTCGGCTTCGGCGCCTTCCTCGGTCTCGCCGCCATCGCCCTCAAGGTAGGGCTGATCCACTAGCGCCGCCCCCGCGGGACGACCCTGCAACACCCCGTAAGGCGGGCTCTGCCCGCCTGCCGGCCGGTAGGCCACGTCGGGCGCAACCCGACCTCCCTCTGACACCGCCCCGTGCCCGAATCCCTGGCGGTTCATCCGGTTGAGGTTGTTATGCCGATCCGCATAACCTGCCCCGGATCAACGGCTGGGTTGCCGGCGAGTCCTTGAACAAACTGGCTGGATCGTGCCTTTGCCACGGTACCTGGCGGCGTCAAGTGCGGACAGGGAAGCGAGTCCCCACATCTTATGCGGATCCATTGAATCATTGTTGAACAAAGCCGCTTCGCGGGGAAGATCTTTTGAGCGATCCGTAGTCATTGTTATTCCGGCCATCGCTAACGTTTCGAATATGTCGTCTTCAACGGTCACGCTGCAGTCGATCTTCCGGCAGCATTTCGGTGCCTATGC
>DASWHD010000216.1:0-19306 GCA_036393335.1 bacterium | reverse complement strand
CCGAGTCGTGGCTCTCCCAGAAGGCGCGCTCCTCGGCCTCGTCCTGAAATTCGGGGATGGGCTTACGGCGCTTGCTCATAGAGCCTCCTTTCTCTGCGGGACATGTCGCGCGCAGAGATGATCCGAATCTTGGTGCCCTCCTCGCGGAGGGTGAAGGTGACGTGGAGGAGTCGGCCCGCCGCGGTCTGGCCGAGGGCGTGGAATCGCTCTTCCTGTTGACTGTGTTTCATGTCTACCGCGATCCATAGCGGCTTACGGAAGAAGAGCTGCTCCGCCTCCGGCTGGGAGACGGCGTGTTTGTCCACGCTCTTCCGAGCATTGCCGGCATCCCAATCGAAGCCCGTGATCCGCCGTAGCTCGATCATCGAGTGTATATCGCAGCAATATACACGATCGTCAAGCCGATCGGCAGTCGACCGTGTCCCCTCTCCCTGTCTCTCTCCCGCGGCGGGGAGAGGGCACATGGGTGCGACCGTATGCGCTTTCCTCTGCGGCGCTGGGTCTCCGCGCTGAGCCGTTTACGGTCCGGCGGTTCGCGAGCAAGCTCGCTCCTAGAGGGGACGAACACCACCGTTGGCGGCGATCCCGGAACGCCCTCACCCTGGCCCTCTCCCGGGGGGAGAGGGGACGCGTTACCAAGCCGTTCTGCTGTGGCCCCCTACGTCTTTGCGTTGCGCGGTTCTCTAGTGTTGCGTTCTCGAAGTAAGGCGATTCCAAAGGCCAGCAGTTTTCCGGTGTAAATCCTTTCTGTACCTTCTTGTTTGGGAAGTGAATTCAATCTTAGAACTTCGAGAACGCAACACTAGCTGCGCAGGGTGACGTTGTGGGTGGTTTGCCAGTGGGTGAGGAGGTCGGCGACGACCTTGTCCGCCTCGGCGTCGGTGAGGGTGCGCTCCGCGGCGCGCAGGCGCAGGCGGAGGCCGACGCCCACCCTGCCCTCGGGGACGTGCTCGCCGCGGTAGAGGTCGAAGACGCCGATGGTCTCCAGGAGGTCACCGGCCTGGGCGCGGGCGGTGTCGAGCAGCACGGCGACCGGCAGGTCGGCGGGCACCAGGAGGGCGAGGTCGCGCTCCATGGCCGGGAAGCGCGGGATCGGCCGGAACGGGACGTGGTCGCGCACCACCTCGTCGAGGGCGTCGAGCGAGAGGGCGAAGACCTGGTAGCGCCCCGCCAGGTCGCAGGCCGCCGCCACCTCCGGGTGGAGCTCGCCGGCCCAGCCGAGGCGGCGCTCGGCGGCGACCAGGTCGGCGCCGCGACCGGGGTGGAGGAAGGGCTCGGCGGAGGGCCGCCAGTCCACCCGCTCCACGCCGAGGCCGTCGAGCAGCGCCATGAGGTCGCCCTTGAGGTGGAAGAAGGTGGCGACCTCCGGCGTGGTCGCCCAGTCGAGGCCGGTGCGGGGGCCGGTGGTGAGGCCCGCGAGCCACTCCTCCTCCGCCGGCAGCTCGCCGGGGGCGGTGGCGGTGAAGCAGGCGGCGATCTCGAACAGGTCGATGGCGTCGGCGCCGTGGCGGCGGTTGTGGGCCGCGGCGCGCAGCAGGTCGGAGAGCAGCTCGGTGCGCAGGGTGGCCTGGTCGGCGGCCAGCGGGTTGGTGAGGCGCACCGCGGCGCGGCGCGGATCGTCCACGGAGAGGCGCAGGCGGTCGGCGCGGGTCTCGTCGGCGAAGGCGACGGCGATCATCTCGCGGTAGCCGAGCGCCGCCATGGTGTCCTGGAGGGCACGGCGCAGGGTATCGCGCGCCCCCCCCGGCCCCGGCACCCGGCCGCCCTTGGGGAAGGTGGAGGGGATGCGGTCGTAGCCGTAGGCGCGGGCGACCTCCTCCATCACGTCCGCCGGCCGCTCCACGTCGTTGCGCCAGCTCGGCACCGTCACGCGTAGCGCGCCGGCCGTCGTCTCGACGGCGAACCCCAGGGGCGCCAGCACCGCGGCCACCTGGTCGCCCTCCAGGGTGAGGCCGAGGGTGCGGTTGACGGCGGCCAGGTCGAGGTCGATCACCGGCCGCGGCGCGGCGCCGGGGAAGAGGTTGACGGCGGCGCGGCTCACGGTGCCGCCGGCCAGCTCGCGGATCAGGCGCGCCGCCCGGTGCAGGGCGGCGGTGATCCCCTGGCGGTCGACCTGGCGCTCGAAGCGGTGCGACGACTCGGAGTGGAGGACGTAGTGCTTGGCGGTGCGGCGCACCGAGACGGGATCGAAGGAGGCGGCCTCCAGGAGGATGCGGGTGGTGGATCCGGTCACCTGGGAGTCGCGGCCGCCCATCACCCCGGCGAGGGCGACCGGCCCGGCGGCGTCGCAGATCAGGAGCCGGTCGGGATCGAGGGGCCGCTCCACGTCGTCCAGGGTGACCAGGGTCTCGCCGGGGCGGGCGGAGCGGACGCGGATCGCCGGGCCCTGCAGCCGGTCGAGGTCGAAGGCGTGGAGGGGCTGGCCCAGCTCCAGCATCACGTAGTTGGTGACGTCCACCACGTTGTTGATCGGCCGCAGCCCGACGGCCCGCAGGCGGCGCCGGAGCCAGGCCGGCGACGGGCCGATGGCCACCCCCTCCACCGCCTGAGCGGTGTAGCGGTGGCACAGGGCGGGGGCGTCGATCCGGACGTCCACGAGGGAGGCGGTCTCCGGCCCCTGCTCGTCGACGGTGCAGTCCGGCGGGTGGAGGCGTGCGCCGGGGGCGAAGGCCGCCACCTCGCGGGCGATCCCCACCAGGGAGAGGCAGTCGCCGCGGTTGGGGGTGAGGTCGATCTCGATCACCGGATCGTCCAGGTCCAGGGCCTCGACGACCGGCGCGCCCAGGACGCTGTCGCCGTTGAGGATCAGGATCCCCTCCGCCTCCGACTCCAGTCCCAGCTCCTTGGCCGAGCACAGCATCCCGGCCGAGGCGACGCCGCGCAGCTCGGCGGCGCGGATCTCCATGCCGCCGGGGAGCACCGCCCCGGGGAGGGCGACGGCGACCCGGTCGCCCACCTTGTGGTTGCGGGCGCCGCACACGATCTGCCGCACCTGGTCAGCCGTGTCCACCTGGCAGATGGTGAGGCGGTCCGCGGCCGGGTGGCGCTCCACCGCGGTGAGCCGGCCCACCACCAGGTGGTCGCGGCACCCGGCCAGGGACGCGGCGGCGTTCTCCACCCCGCCCACCTCCAGCCCGGCCATGGTCAGGCCGTGGCACAGGGCGTCGCGGCCGAGGTCGAACTCGACGTAGTCACGGAGCCAGGAAACGGGGACGAGCATCGCGGTCTACTTTTCTTTGGAAACCACGAAGGACACGAAGGGCACGAAGTTTTCAGGTTCGCGAAATTTCGTAACGCGGCATCGTTTCCTTTTCTGGCTCGCGCGGAGACGCAGAGGCGCAGAGATGGTCAGTGGTTCCTTTGCGTCTTTGCGTCTCTGCGCGAGAAATCTTGTTCCGGAAATCAGTGGGACGTGAGTCTGTGCTCACGTTGTTTGTGATGATGGACCCCAAACCGCTTCGTGTTCTTCGTGTCCTTCGTGGTTAGAAAAAAATCTTTGCGCCTTGGCGCCTTTGCGTTGAGTCGTTCCTCTCAGAACTGTTCTAGAAAGCGGAGGTCGTTCTCGAAGAACAGGCGTAAGTCGGGGATGCCGTACTTGAGCATGGCGATGCGCTCGATGCCCATGCCGAAGGCGAAGCCGGTGACCGCCGTGGGGTCGTAGCCGGCCAGCTCGAAGACGTTGGGGTCGACCATGCCGCAGCCGAGGATCTCCAGCCAGCCGGTCTGGGAGCAGACCCGGCAGCCGTCGCCGCCGCACATGACGCAGCGCACGTCCACCTCCGCCGACGGCTCGGTGAACGGGAAGTAGCTGGGCCGGAAGCGCAGCGGCAGGGGACGGCCGAAGATCTGGGCGGTGAACGACTCCAGCACCCCCTTGAGGTCGCCGAAGCTCACCTCGCGGTCGACCAGCAGCCCCTCCACCTGGTGGAACATGGGGGAGTGGGTCTGGTCCGAGTCGCGGCGGAAGACCCGGCCGGGGGCGATGATCTGGATGGGCGGCGGCTGGCGCTCCATGATCCGGCTCTGGACGCTGGAGGTGTGGGTGCGCAGCACCCGATCGGCGCCGGCGTAGAAGGTGTCCTGCATGTCGCGCGCGGGATGGTCGCGCGGGATGTTGAGGGCCTCGAAGTTGTAGTAGTCGGTCTCCACCTCGGGACCGGATTCGATGGCGAAGCCCATGCGCAGGAAGATCTGCTCGATCTCCCGCTGGGTGCGGGTCAGGGGGTGCAGGGAGCCGCGCCGCGGCGGCCGGCCCGGGAGCGTCACGTCCACCCCCTCGGCCGCGAGGCGGCGGTCGATCGCGACGCGCCGCAGCCCCTCCTTACGGGCCTGAAGCTGTGCGCTCACCGCGCCCTTGAGGGTATTCACTGCCTGGCCGAAGGCCGGCCGGTCCTGCGGGTCGAGGCCGGCCATCCCCTGCATGAGGGTGGCGACCCGTCCCTTCTTGCCCAGCCAGGCGACGCGCAGGGCCTCCAGCGCCTCCAGGTCGTCCGCCGCGGCGATCGCCGCGCGGGCCTCCTGCTTGACCGCCTCGATATCAGGCGCGGACATCACTTACCGGCCGCCACGCGACCTTGCCCGCGCCATACTCCCCCTCCCCCCGGGAGGGGGTTGGGGGAGGGCGTGTGGCATTACCGCAATGTGGGGAGGTGATTCAGCAGATCGCCGAGTCCTGACGCCCCCACCCCGGCCCTCCCCCGGAGGGGGAGGGAGCGTGTGCGCCGTGAACGAGACGGTGGGGAGATCGCTCATCGGACGTGCTGGCTCCCGGCGCCCCCACCCTGCCCCTCCCCCGGAGGGGGAGGGAAACAACCTATCCCTGCTCCTGGGCGAGGGCCACGACCTTCGCGAAGTCCGCCGGATGGTAGATCGCCATCTCCGAGAGCATCTTGCGATTGAGCCGCACCTCCGCCTTGTCCAGCCCGGCGACCAGCCGGCTGTACCGCACACCGAGGGCACGACTGGCGGCGTTGACCCGCGCCACCCACAGGCGGCGGAAGTCACGCTTGCGCGCCCGGCGGTCGCGATACGCGAAGCACAGGGCGCGATCGACGGTCTCCTGGGCCGTGCGGTACAGGTGGCTGCGGCCGCCGCGGTACCCCTTGGCCATGGCGAGGATTCTCTTGTGCCGGCGGTGGGTCTTCGGACCCCCCTTCACTCTAGGCATGACTAGCCTCCTGGGCGTTTTGCATTACAGATAGGGCACCATCTTGGCAACACGATTCGTGTCCTGGTGCGAAATCGACCCGCGCTTGCGCAGGCCGCGCTTTCGCTTGGTGCTCTTCTTGGTGAGGATGTGGCTGTGGTGCGAGTGCTTCAAGCGGAACTTGCCGGTCCCCGTCTTGGAAAAGCGCTTAGCGGCCGCCTGCCGCGTCTTGATCTTGGGCATGAGTCACTTCCGGTGGTTTGGGGGAGGATTTCTTCTTGGTTTTCTTGGGGGTCAGGATCGCCGACATGAACCGCCCCTCCATGTGCGGCTCCAGCTCCCGCTCCGCGACCTCCGAGAGCAGCGCGGTGACCTTGTCGAGCACCTCACGGCCGCGTTCCACGTGGGCCATCTCCCGGCCCCGGAACATGACGGTGATCTTGCACTTGTTGCCCTCGCTCAAGAAGGCGTCCGCCTTGCGGGTCTTGGTCTCTAGGTCGTGGGTGTCGGTGTTGGGCCGGAACTTCACCTCTTTCAGCAAGATCTGGTGGGAATGCGCCTTGGCGACCGAGGCCTTCTTCTTCTTGTCGTAGAGGTGCCGGCCGTAATCCATCACCTTGCACACCGGCGGTTCGGCGTTCGGCGAGACCTCCACGAGGTCCATGCCGCGTTCCTGCGCCAGCTCCAGGGCGGCCCGGATATCCATCGTGCCGAGTTGCTCGCCCACCTCGTCGATCACGAACACCTGGGGCACGCGGATGCGCTGGTTGATCCTCTCGCGCTGCTCTCGTTTCTGAGTCGGTTTACGTCGGCGGATAAGAACCTCCAGGAATGACCGGGCGAACCCGTGTTATTACAGCTCCACGCTGCGGCTGGCGACGGCGGTGCGGATTCTATCGGTTATCACCGTCATGTCCATGGTTCCTTGATCGCCGCCGCTGCGCGTGCGCAGGGCCGCGCTGGCGCTCTCCGCCTCCCGGTCACCCACCACCAGCATGTAGGGGATCTTCTGGAGTTGCGCGTCGCGAATCTTCGCCCCGACCTTTTCGTCACGGCGATCGACGGTGGCGCGCAGGCCGGCTTCGTCGAGGCGCCGGTACAACGTCTCGGCGTAGTCCCGGTGGCGCTCGCTGATCGGCAGCACGATCGCTTGGACCGGCGCCAACCATGGCGGCAGGGCGCCGCCGTAGTGCTCGATGAGCACGGCGATGAAGCGCTCGATGCTGCCGAGGATGGCCCGGTGGAGCATCACCGGCGTGTGGCGCTGGTTGTCCTCTCCTACATAGGTGGCGCCGAGGCGCTCGGGCATGGAGAAGTCGACCTGGATGGTGCCGCACTGCCACACCCGTCCCAGGGAGTCTCTGAGGCTGAACTCGATCTTTGGGCCGTAAAAGGCGCCTTCGCCCGGGTTGAGCTCGTACGCCGCACCGCTGCTGTCGAGGGCCGCCTGGAGGGCCGCCTCGGCCCGGTCCCACACCGCGTCGGAGCCGACGCGCTTCTCCGGACGATCCGCCAGCTTGATCAGGGGCGTACCGAAACCGAACGTCTCGTAGACCTGGAAGACCAGCTCGTTGAAGGCGATCACCTCCGGCCCGATCTGCGCCTCGGTGCAGAAGATGTGGGCGTCGTCCTGGACGAAGTTGCGCGCCCGCATCAGGCCATGCAGGGTGCCGGACGGCTCGTTGCGGTGGCAGGAGCCGAACTCGGCGAGGCGCAGGGGCAGGTCCTTGTAGCTGCGCACCGCCTGGTTGAAGACCTGGATGTGGCAGGGGCAGTTCATCGGCTTGACCGCGAACTCCCGGGACTCGCTCTCGGTGGTGAACATCTCCTCGCGGAACTTGTCCCAGTGGCCCGAGCGCTCCCACAGGCTGCGATCGACGATCATCGGGGTGCGGATTTCCTGATAGCCGCGCGCCCCGATCAGCTCGCGGATGTAGCCCTCCACCGCACGCCAGATCTGGGTGCCGTTGGGGTGCCAGAAAACCATCCCCGGCGCCTCCTCCTGGAGGTGGAAGAGGTCCAGCTCGCGGCCGAGGCGACGATGGTCGCGCCGCTTCGCCTCTTCTAACAGGTGCAGGTGCTCGTCGAGGGCCTTCTTGGAGAAGAAGGCGGTGCCATAGATGCGCTGGAGTTGCTTGTTGTGCTCCGAGCCGCGCCAGTAGGCGCCGGCGATGGATTGCAGCTTGAAGAACCGCAGGCGACCGGTGGACGGCACGTGCGGGCCGCGACACAGATCGATGAAATCGCCCTGGCCGTAGGCCGAGATGGTGTCGGTGTCGGCGATCCCTTGGATGATCTCCACCTTGTAGCCGTCACCGACGCGCCGGAACTCCGCGATCGCCTCCTCGCGGGAGAGCTCCCGGCGCTCGACCGGCAGGTTCTGCTCGGCGATGCGCCGCATCTCCGCCTCGATCCGCTCGAGGTCCTCGGGGTGGAGGCGGGTATCGATGTCGATGTCGTAGTAGAAGCCGTTCTCGATCACCGGCCCGACGCCGAACTGCGCCTCGGGATAGAGGTGCTTCACCGCGTGGGCGAGGAGATGGGCGGTGGAGTGGCGCAGGACCTCCAGGGCGTCGGGCGAACGCTCCGTGAGGATCTCCAGGGAGACCTTGCCGTGCAGCTCGGCGCTCAGGTCGACCGGCTTGCCGTCGACGCGCGCGCCGATCGCCGCGCGCGCCAGACCGGCGCCGATCGACTCGGCGACCTGCTGCACCGTCACGGCCTCGCCGTACGTCCTGGTCGTCCCGTCCGGTAGGGTTACCTCGATCTGCATCTGTTTCCAGCGTGGCGGCGGCGGGAGGTGGTAGGCGCGGGCGGTTTCGAACCGCCGACCTCTACCGTGTCAAGGTAGCGCTCTCCCCCTGAGCTACGCGCCTGTCTCTACCACAGTCCTGGGGTTGAAAGGGGGGGCGTATTCTTTGAAGCGCCCGAAATGGTGTCAAGTAAACGGCCCAACAAAAGAAAGGGGGGCAGCCCGGCCAGGCTACCCCCGCTCTCTTGGTACGCGTGCGGCGCCGGGTTATCGCTTGCGCTGGACCCGGTCCTTGAGCGCCTTGCCGGCCGTGAAGCGCGGCACCTTGCGCGCCGGGATGGTGATCGACGCACCGGTCTGCGGGTTGCGTCCCTTACGCTTCGGTCGCTTCGCCAGCGAGAAGGTACCGAACCCGACTAGGGAGACCTTCTCGTCCTTCCTCATGGCATTGGTGATCGTATCCAATGTGGCGTTCAACGCCTTGCCGGCGTCCGCCTTCGAAAGATCGGCCTCCTTCGCAATGGCCTCGATGAGATCCGCCTTAGTCATCCTCTCCTCCTCGCTCGTTGATGGGGTGATGGTCTGCAAAGCCGCGGGGCTGCTGGAAACGCGGGCGATCCTAGGTACGCGCCAGGAGAGTGTCAAGCAATTCGCAGCGCTTTGGTTGCCTACCCCGACCGGCATCGTCGGCCGCGACAAAAACACCGCCGGCGCGCCCCGTATTCGCCCGCATTTCTCATCACGGATCGTCGCGAGACCACGCACACGCGCGTAGCTCCTGGCCGGCCCAAGCGTAGGAGCCGATTGTATCGGCGATCCAGGCCCGCAGGGCCTGCCGCGCCGATGGCGCGGATCGCCGGAATAACCCCGGCTCCTACCCCTGGTCGAGAGCTCGGACGAGGTGGGCCAGGAGATGCGGCCTGCCTGCCGGCAGGCAGGGCGGGTGCGCGAGCGCAGCAAATTCGTGGTAAGAAATGCGGGTTAGCTCCGGACGTCGGTCGCGATGCCCGCCTCGCGCAGCTTCTTGCGCAAGGTGTTGCGGTTGATCCCCAAGAGACGCGCCGCCTGCAACTGGTTGCCGCCGGTGCGGGCCAGCACGAGGCGCAGCAACGGCCCCTCTACCGCGCCGACCGCCTGGCGATACAGGTCTCCCTCGCCCCGCACCTCGCCGACCATGCGCTCCAGGTGGGGCAAGATGTCGGCCTCCAGCGAATTGCACGCCGCCTCCTGCACCGCCGCCGGCGTTGCACCGAAGCCGGCGGCCTCGATCTCGGCGGCCCCCAGGACTCGGCCCGACGCCAGCACCATCGCGCGCTTGACGCAGTTCTCCAGCTCGCGCACGTTGCCAGGCCAGCCATAGCGCTGCAGGCGTTGCAGGGCCTCCTCGGTGATCCCGTCCACCGCGGTGCCCAACTCGCGGTTACCCCGCCGGATGAAGTGCTCCGCCAGGATCGGGATGTCGTCCGGCCGGTCACGCAACGGCGGCAAGATGACCGTCACCACGTTGAGCCGGTAGTAGAGGTCCTCGCGGAACTGGCCGCGACGCACGGCGTCCTCGAGATCGACGTTGGTCGCCGCCAGGATGCGCACGTCGACCGCCACCGACTCCTCGCCGCCGACCCGCTCGATCTCCTTTTCCTGTAGCACCCGCAACAGGCGTGTCTGAAGGGCCGGGGCCATGTCGCCGATCTCGTCGAGGAACAGGGAGCCACCGTCGGCGCGCTCGAACCGCCCACGCTTGCGGCTCACCGCGCCGGTGAAGGCGCCCCGCTCGTGACCGAACAGCTCGCTCTCCAGGAGCTCCGCGGGGATCGCCGCACAGTTCACCGCCACGAACGGACCGTGGCGGCGGGCGCTGTTGTAGTGGATCGCGCGGGCGACCAGCTCCTTGCCGGTACCGCTTTCCCCACGGATCAGGACGGTGGTCTCGCGCGCCGCGACCTGGCCGATGCGCTTGAAGACCTCGCGCATGGCGTCGGAGCGTCCCGCCATCTCCTCCAGCGGGTCGACCTCGCCGGCGGCGTGCCGCAGGCGGCTCACCTCCGCCTCCAGCTCGCGCCGCTCCTGCACCTTCGCCAGCACCAGCAAGACCTCATCCAGGTCGAAGGGCTTGGTGAAGTAGTCGACCGCGCCGCGGCGCATCGCCTCGATGGCATTGCTCATCGAGTTCTGGGCCGTGATCACCAGCACCGGCGTGCCGGCGCGCACCGCCGCGATCTCCTCCAGGGCCTCCAGCCCGGTGAGCCCCGGCAGGTTGATGTCGAGGATCACGGCGGCGAACTCGCGCTGCCGCAGGAGGCGCAACCCGGTGTGGGCGTCCTCCGCCTCCTCCACGTCATACCCGGCCTTGGTCAGCCCCTTGCGCAGGACCCAGCGCAGGCTCGACTCGTCGTCGACCACCAGGACCGTCGGTCTCGATTCCATGGCGGAAGCCTAGCCCGGATTCTCTGTTGCGCCCACCCGACCCGCCGGCCGGTCCGTGGGACCTCACGTGCCGGCGTTGGCAAAGGGCAGATAGACCTCGACCCGCGTGCCGCCGCGGCGTACCTCGGGGAAACGGATCTCGCCGCCGTGCTCCTCGACGATGCGCGCGCATAGGGCGAGCCCGAGGCCGGTACCGTGACGCTTGGTGGTGAAGAACGGGGTAAATAGGCGCGCACGGTGCTCCGGGAGGATGCCGGGACCGCGATCGATCACCGTCACCACCAACATGCGCGCCCCGCCCAGTTTCGCGCCACCGAGCACCAAGCGCGTCGGCGAGAGCCGGGTGCGTACCGTCACCGGCACCCCGGGCGGGCTTGCCTCGAGGCCGTTCTTCACCAGATTGAAGAACAGTTGCACGAGCTGATCCTCGCTGCCGGCCACCTCCGGCAACGACGGGTCGTACTCGGCCACGAATGGCTCCCGGGTCGGGTCGCCGATGTCGCGTCGCAGCAGGTCCACCACCCGGTCCAGGACCCGATGGATGTTGACCGGCTTGCGCTCGCGCAGCTCCGCGCGGGCCACGCCGAGGACCTCGTCGAGCAACATCGTGAGGCGATCGACCTCGCGCAGGATCACCTCCAACCCCTCGTGCTGATCCGCGCGGTTGCACTCCCCGGCCAGGACCTGCGCCACGCCGCGAATCGCGCCCAGGGGGTTCTTGACCTCGTGGGCGATCATCGCCGACATCGCCCCCAGATCCTGCAGGCGCTGGGCGTGGCGGCTGCGCTCCACGTGGCGCCGCAGGCCGGTGTGGTCCTGGACCAAGACCGCGGCACCCACCGTAGCGTCGCCGTCGGCCAGCAGGGCGGCGACCGTGATCCCCACATCGACCGCCTGATCGAAACGGTTGATCAGGGTCGCGGCCTGATTGTTGTACACGCTCTCGGCGGCGACCACCTGGCGGATGATGTGGTCGATGTCGAAGTCGAGGCGCAGGACGGTACCGACTGGCCGTCCCACCTGAAAGTCCATGGCCGAGCCCACCAGATCGCCGGCGGTCTGGTTCCACCACGTGAGCCGCCCGGCCGCGTCGGTGGCGAGGATGCCGAGCGGCAGGCTATCCAACAAGTTGGGTGGCGGTGGGTTCACGGTGTCCGTGCTCGATGGCACGCGCTCGGGAGAGATCGATGCCATGGTCAAGGGGGCCTATTGACGGAGGTGAGGGTTTCGGCTGCACGGACGAGGGACGGATCGTCATCGGTGACGCCCGGCAATCCGGGTTGTAATTAGCCGTTGGCAAACATGATCCCGGTCGGGGCAAGCCCTCTCCCCCCACCCTTGGATCCCGCTCCCACCCGGCGCACTCGACTCCTGCGAGTCCACACTGTCCTCCACTCACCGTGCACTCGGCTAGGAGACGGATTCCGGCCGCAAAGGTTCAAACTCCGGTAGCCTCATGGTCACACGGCGGCGGGGGATGTCTCTCCGAGAACGGCATCGAAGTACCGGCGGATCGCCTCCTCCAGCGCCGCGGCACCGTCCAGCCGCTGCATCTTTTCCTTCGCCCGATGGGCGCCACGGAGACCGCGCAGATACCACGCCAGGTGCTTGCGCAGGCGGCGCACGGCCAGCCCCTCGCCATGCACCGCGACCGCGCGCGCGAGGTGGGCGAGGAGGGTATCGCGCAGCGCCTCCACCGTCGGACCGCGGTGCTCCTCACGCCGCAGGCGGGCACGGATCGCCGCGAACAACCACGGGTTGCCGAGGGCACCGCGACCCACCATCACCGCATCGCAGCCGTAGTCGGCCAGCAGGCGCTCGGCCACCTCGGGTGAGTCGACCCCGCCGTTGCCGATCACCGGGACGGCGACCGCCGCCTTCACCCGGCGCAACAGCTCATAGTCGCGCACCTCGCCGAAGCCATCGGCCCGGGTGCGGGCGTGGACGCACACCGCCGCCGCTCCGGCCCCCTCGCAGGCGCGCGCCACCTCCGGGGCATTCACCGACGCAGCGTCCCAGCCGGCGCGCATCTTCACCGTCACTGGACGGTCCACCGCTTTGACCACCGCGGCCACCAGCGCCGCCGCCCGGGCCGGCTCCCGCATCAGGGCGGCGCCGGCGCCGGACTTGATGATCTTCTTTACCGGGCAGCCCATGTTGATGTCGATCAGGTCGACGCCGTGATCACACAGCACCCGCGCCGCCTCGGCCATGGTCTCCGGGTGCCCGCCGAAGAGCTGCATGGAGATGGGTCGCTCGCCCTCCTCGTAACGCATCAGCCGCCGGGTCTGGCCGTTGGTGCCGCGCACCAACGCCTCGGCGCTCACCATCTCCGTGCACACCAAGTCGGCACCGTGGCGCTTGGCAAGCTCGCGAAACGGCAGGTCCGAGATCCCCGCCATCGGCGCCGCAATGACCCGATTAGGCAGCTCGACCGATCCGATCCTCAACGGCGTCAGCATGTGGGCACTCACTAAGAACTACCGACCGCTGTGACGATCGGCAGAAATCTATTATTGGGAATCATGATATGGATTTGTGTTTTCGGTAAGAAGCGGCATGCGAACCTTCCCCGAGTCCGGCCCCGCCCACGGCACGCCTTCCGCGACCCGACCGGAAGCAGTTCCAGACGGGCCGTCGTCGCTTTCGCTCGCGGCCGTCGGGCACCGCAGCGCAGCCTCGGAGGCGACGGGGACGCCCCGCGCTTTCCAATCGAAGGCGGCTCTCGCCTTTGCGGAGGCGAACCAAAGCTGGGTTGACCGCCTCGTGGCCGAGCCGCCCGAGCCGCAGCGCGGGAAGACGGCCCGCCCAGGCGGCTTCTTCAGCCGCGACCGGTTCCAGCCGAGAGGAAACTTATTTGCGCTGATGCTCTGTATGCTCGGTAAGCAATGCCCGGGCTGCCTCCGCCTCGGAGGGAGAAAGCCCGAGGTCAATGGCCGCCTTGATCTCGCGCCGCCCGTCGTCGGTCTTGCCATTGGCAATCAGGGCTGCGCCCAAGTGATAACGCACAGTGCCGGACCCGGGCAGGTCGGCAGCAGCCTGTTTCAGGGTGTCAACGGCCGATGCCGTCTTTCCCGCCTTGAGCTGCGTCCAGCCGAGCGTGTCGCGCATCAACGGCGCCTTGGCGAGAACCTCCGGGGCGACACGCTTGAGAAGCTCGAGCGCATCCGCCGGCCGGTCAAAGACGTCGGCGTACAGATATGCAAGGTCGTTGATCGCCACCGGATGGTCGGGTACCAAGGCCAGGACTCCTTCATAGCTCGCCGCTGCGTCTTCGAAATTGCCGGCGGCCACCTCGACGAGGGCCTTGTGGAACATGACCTCCGCCGCCTTGGGATCGAGCTCCAGCACGCGCTGGTAGAGCGCGACCGCCTCCTCGCGGTTCCCTTGGCGGCGCTCGAACTCTGCTTGGATGAGGAGAATAGCTATCCCCTCGCCAAACTTCTCCTGCGCGCTCGCCAGGGTCTTACGGGCCCGGTCCGGCTGACGCAGCACCTCTTGCACCCCTGCCAGGAGGCGGTAGGCGGTGGGCAGATCCGGGTGGACCTTGAGAAAACCCTCCGCCAACGCCTCCGCGGCCTTGGGCTGGCCCGCGGAAAGCTCAACCTGGACCCTGCGCGCGGCCACCCCAGGGTGGCCGGGTGCGATCGCGGCTGCCTTCTTCAGATCGTCGCGCGCCGCTTGCCAGTTCTTCCGACGAATTTCCAGTCCTGCCAGGTGGTACCAAACCTGCGGAGAATCCGGTAACTGTTCCGAAGCCTTGCGCAAGGCCACCTCGCTGCCCTTCAGATCTCCCTGAGCGAGGGCGACGATCCCCAACGCCAGCCAGGCTTCCCCAAGGTCCGGGCTAAGCTGGGTCGCCTTCTCCGCCGCATCGTGCGCACCGGTCACGTCGCCCATGCGCAGCCGGAGGGTCGCAAGCTGCAGGGCCACACGCGGGTCAGGCTGCGCCTCCAGAGAGGTCAGGAGATGGGTGATCGCGTCCGCCTGCTTGCCTTCACGCAGGTCGAGCTGGGCGATCTCCCGATGGGCTGCCGAATCCTGAGGGTGGAGCGCGAGCACCTGTTCGTACTCCTTGCGGGCCTCCTCCCATCGCGCCTGACGCCGGTAGAGCCGCGCCAGGTTGAGTCGCGGTTCCGCAAGGTCCGGAGCGACCGCGATGGTCTTGCGAAACGCCGCCTCGGCCCCTTGCCAGTCCTTTTTCGCTAGAAAGGCCGCACCGCGGAGGCCCAACCACATGGGGTCCTCCGGAGCCCTCTGGAGAAGGTCGTCGAGGAGTCCCAGGGCGCCCTCGGAATCCCCCTGTCTCAGACGAGTGAAGAACAGCCGCACATTCGCCCCCCGGTCCTCGGGATTGGCCGCCGTGGCCGCCTCGAAGGTGTCAGCGGCCTTTTCCAGCTCATTCATCGACAAGTAGAGATCGCCGAGGGCGAACTCTAGTCGCTCGTCCGGGGCGAGGCGCTGGGCCTCCTCCAAGGCCTGCGCGCCCCCTTCCGCATCCCCTCCCTGAATCAAGGCGGCCCCGAGTACCCGGTACATGAGGGAGGAGTCGGGTACGACCGCCAATACGCGGCGCGCCTGCGCGGCCGCAGCCTTGTGGTCGCCGGTGCGTAGCAGGAGGTCGGCGATCAGCATCTCGACCGGTTTCGCCCCGGGAAACTGGGCCTGAAGCGACTTTGCTGCTCCGAGGGCCTGTTGCCACTGCTTGCGCTGGTACTGGGCGAGCGCCAAGTAGAACTGCGCACCCGGATGGTCCGGTGCCTTGCTGAGGCAGCTCTGTAGATCTGCGGTGGCGTCGTCATAGTGCCCCAGCAAGTAATGGGACACGCCGCGTACGTAGTATCCCTGGGGGAAGGCAGGATAGTCCTTCGCTAGCTTCTCTCCCTGCTCCAAGGCCTCCTTCGGCTTCTGTTGCGCGAGAAGGACCTGACCGAGACCAAACCGCGCCTGCATTGCCACCCGGGGGTCCTGCTCGAGGGCCTGCGCATAGACATCCCGGGCACGTTCGAGATCGCCGTCAGCTTGTGCGAGACGAGCACGGAGAAGGTAGGCCGTTCCCAGATGGAGGTCCGCCTGGATCGCATGCTCGGCGGCCTCTGCCGCCTCTGTATTGCGCTTTAAGGTTGCCAGGACGGAGGCCTTGCCAAGCAACGCACTGGCGTTGTCCGGTGCGTTGGATAAAGCGAGGTCGTAGGCCTCCAGGGCCTCGCTCCACAACCGCTTTGCGGCATGGGCATCTCCTAAGACCGTGAGGGCCTCGGTCGTCTCGCCATGGACGGCCATGAACCCGGTGAGGATCTCAAGGGCATGGTCGGGGTCGTCCTCGAGCAGGGAGAGACGCGCATCCAACAGGGGGATGGTGGAGTCCTCAGGAAGCTCCGCGACAAGAGGGCCGAGGAGTTCCCGGGCCGGTTCCTTGGCCCCACGCTCGATGTAGCACTCCACCAAAAGCTTGCGGGCGTCCACGTCCTCAGGCCGCGCCGCCAGGGCCGACTTGAGGGAGAGGATGGCCTCCTGTAGGCCGCCCTGGGCGAGCGCCTGCCGGCCGTTCGCCATGTGTTTCTCGTAACGGGTCGCCGCGCTCTCGCACCCGACCGAACAGAGGCACAGCGTCGCAAGTAGAAGAAAATGCAGGTTCCCGGATCTACGCACGTGCTGCTCCACGATCTCCCTCCTGGGTTGCGGTTGGCGTAGGATGGTGCAACTTGTCGTCTCACAAGGGCATCCGCTCCATTCCACCGACGCAGAGTCTCTCACTCCAACAACCATGACAACCCTTTCCCCCGTGTGTGGTCTGCTGATCGCCTTTAGCCTGAGCGGGGCGCCGACGCAGGCGGCAGTTTCTATGATCGTTTCACCCCTGGGCGAAGTGGCGGCCATGAGCACACCGCGTGCCGAACCGCCCGACGCGCCCATGAGACCGGTGTTGCTCGCCTGGGACCTACGGCGTCTCTTCGACGGTTCCGAGAACCAGGAAGAAACACCCGCACCCCCACCACCCCCCACGCCGGCGCAAACGCGACCCTCACCACCACCCGCGCCGAGTCCTCCTCCGTCACCACCCGCGGTCCCGAAGGGCGCAAGACCCGAGCCCACGCCGCAGGTACCCATCCAGGAAGCACCTGCACCAGGGATGGGCACGCCTCAGGAGCCGGCTCAGGGACCTCCGACCCACATGCCCCCCCCCCCTCTACCTGCACCTCCCGCGGCGGTGCGCGTCGCTCCCCCCTCTATAGGGATAACGGGCGAGGCTATCGCCCGTCGGGTGTACGACCGCGAGGCGGGCCGCGATGCGATGGCCGTCGTGGAGATGGTCCTCACCAGTCGCTCCGGCCAACAGCGGATACGTCACTTCGAGAGCCGTATTCTCCGTCAGGGGGGACTCCAGGATTCGCTGATCCGCTTTACCTACCCTAAGGACATCCAGGACACCGCTTTTCTAACCCTCGAACGGGATGGCGAGGATGCCGAACAGTTTCTCTACCTCCCCGCCTTGCGGCGGGTGCGGCGCATCGTGGCAAAACAGAAGGGCAAGAGCTTCGTCAACTCGGATCTGTACTACCAGGATCTCGAGCGTCGTAGCCCCGACAAGGACATCCACACCCTTCTCGGTGAAGACCGTGTGGGGGATTGGCAGTGCTGGATCCTGGAAAGCGTGCCCAAGGACGCAGGGTCGAGCGCCTATGGCAAGGTGAAGGTGTGGGTTGACCAGGTAAGCCTACTGCCGGTGCTGTCCGAGTCGTTCGACGACAAGGGGCGAAAGCTCAAGGTGAGCAAAGCCAATCGCATCGAAGTGATCAATGGCATCTGGACGGTCACAGACAGCGAAGTCACCACCCTCGACAGCCGACACACCACCCGTCTCACCACACAGGAGGTCGATTACAACGTCGGTCTCGACCCCTCCGCCTTCACCAAGCGGGCGATGGAGCATTAAGCGCGGGTTGGGAGGAACACCACCGCGACGTGCTAGCCAGACTTCCGTTCCGTTCGCGACAACCGTAGACCCTCTGGACGACTCCCCGCCTCCGACCTCATTCCCGGATTCGCCATGATGAACCATGTGCTCGTCGCCGCAGTGTCGTTCTTCCTGTTCATGATCCCGGCCACACTGCCGGCTCACGCGGTGGAGATGAAGACCGTGCTGCGGCTTCAGGGGGCCACCGACCTCGACCACGACGAGGCGCACGAAGACCACTGGGATTCCCGCGACCAGCTTGAGCTCGCGGCGGATGGTCAAGCAGGAGAGGCCATCACCTACAAGGCCAGCGGCCGCTTGACGGGCGACTTCTACGGCAATGGCGGAGCCGAGGACGACATCGACTTGGACCTCTACGATACTTACGTGCAATACAGCAGTGAGAACTTCGACTTGAAGGTCGGCAATCTGGTGGTGCAGTGGGGCAAGATGGATGAGGTGGTACTCACCGACAACGTGAATGCCCAGGACCTCGACCAACTTTTCCTCCCGTGGAAGGAAGACCGCAAGCTCGCCGCCCCCATGGCCCAGGCGGAGATCTATATGGGCCAGTCGACCCTGGAGTTGATCATCTCTCCTCGTCCCTACGTCGACCGCATCAAGTTCTTCGGCAGCGACTGGGCACTCTTCCGCCATAATCGTGAGGTCGGTGCCGACCTCGCAAGCGACGCGGCCACTGCCAACTTCTTTGACGATCTCGGGGTCACTGCCGATGCCCCTGGGTGGGGCGACGTAGAGTACGGCGGGCGGCTGCGCTCAACGGTCGGGGAGGTCGATTTTGCCCTCTCCGCCCTTGTCCACCACCAGCGAACGCCGGTCTTGCGTGGCGACCTCGTCGCTCTGGCTGCGGCCTTCGACCCCAAGACGGCCCTCGCTACGCTGCCGGCTGACCCCGCCCAGCGCGCCTTAGTGTTAGCCACCGCCTCCCCGGACATCACCGCCAGCTACCCCTGGGTCGTCACGCTGGGGGGTGCGATGGAGACCACGGTTGGCGACTACGGCGTGCGGGCGGAGGTTGCCCATACGCTGAACGCGGAATACCAGGCCTCCGACCTCGGTGTCGTGGAGGCCGACCAGACCCTGCTGGGGATCGGTGCCGACGTCACGATCGACGCCTTTTACGGCAACGTGCAGGCGATCCAACAATGGGTACAGGAGAGCCAGTCGCTGCTGCTGGCGCGCCAGCAGGCCGTCACCCTCGTCCTGGTGCTGGAGTACGAGACCCTCCAGGGCACCCTGACCCCCGCCCTGTATACCGCCTGGGACCTCGGCGACAACGCGGCTTACCTGCGGCCCCGACTCCAGTACAAGGCGACCGATCAGCTCACCCTCGATCTCGGTCTGCATGTCATCACGGGGGACGACGACACCACCCTCGGCCAGTTCGACGCCAACGACCAGGTCTACCTGCTCGCGACCCTGTCGTTCTGAGACGCGGTGGCGGAGCCACCGCTTGAGGGGGTGTCGTCCCAGGGAGCGTTCCACCTCCACGCCATACGCCGGATCACCGCCGACGCCTGCCGCGCAGCGGCAACGACCCCGACTGCCCGGCCACCCTTCATCGCCCCGCGCCCCCGGTGACTTGCCGGCGCTGCGGGGCAAAAAAAGGAGGGGCGATTGCTCGCCCCTCCTTTGGCCATCAGCAGGGCCTGACGGGGCTTAGGGCGTGTCGAATCCCGTCAGGGAGTGGAGCTGCAGACCATTGCCGTTCTTCAGATATCCGTCGACCTCGTAGATCACATCCGTCTTGTTCAAGGTCGTCGGGTCGATGCTGCCGTCCGGGAGGAAGGTGACATCGGCCGCATTGACGCCATCGTAGATGGTGATGCGGTAGAAGTCGGGGCAGTCGCAGTTCGCCGGTACCGTCGGATCACCCTTTTCACCGAACCCTTCGGACGGGCAGTCGGCGGTATCGGGCTCGGCGGGACCCGGGCCTTCACCGAGGTCGTCGACGTTGACCTCGCAATAGTGGAAGGTACCGTTAAAGGTCTTGTTGCCGTGGCCT
>DASWHD010000215.1:0-12297 GCA_036393335.1 bacterium | reverse complement strand
CTGGCTCCCCTGTTGATGGTCGTGGGCTGGCAATGGTGGAGGCGGGGACGAGCCTGAAGCCCAGGGGTACCCCGCCGCGGTGGTTGGATAATGGCGGCGACGGAGATGGCCGGTGGCGGCTGGGGAGGTGGACCCGTGCCGGTGTGAGCCTCGTGCTCCTCGCCCTCCTCGCCCAGCGCGTGGAGTGGCACGGGGTCACTGCCGCCCTCCGTGACCTCCGGCCGACACCGTTCGCCCTGGGCCTGACCGTCTTCTTCGCGGCGCAACTGCTCAGCGCCGCGAAGTGGCAGTGGATCGCTCGTTCTCTCGGCTGTGGCGCAGGGTTGTCGCGCCATGTGCGGCTGTACTTTGCGGGCATGTTTCTCAGCTTGTTCCTGCCCGGTTTCGTCGGCGGTGACCTGTTCCGGGCGAGCGGCCTGGCGAGTGGCCGTGGCTGGATGCCCACCAAGGCCACCCTGTGGTCCGTATTCCTGGAGCGGCTCACGGGTCTGTGGGGCTTGTTGCTGCTCCTCGCCGTCGGTCTCTGCTTGCATGGCCCCGCGGACTGGCTGCGCAAGGCCGGAGCCGTGGGCGGTCTGGTGGTATGCGGTGCACCGTGGGTCTACGCCCGGCTCACGGCCCGCGATCGGGCGTCGCGTGATCGCCCGTGGCGCACGGCGATCGCGTACGATCGCCGGCGGGGCGGTGCGGTGCTGTTGATCTCCTTTCTGGTGCAGGCGCTGTACGCGTGCGTGCACCTGCTCGTTGCCACGGCCCTGGGCATCGGGATGGGCTGGGGTCCCTGGCTGTGGATTGCCCCGACCGTCGGGCTAGTGGCCAGTCTGCCCGTCAGTCTCGGTGGCCTCGGCCCGCGGGAATGGGGATATCTGGTCACCCTGGAGTGGGCCGGCCTCGATCGCGAGCGAGCGGTGGCCTTTGCCGCCACCTGGCTTCTCCTGGTCACGGTGGCGAGCCTGGCGGGGGGGATCGGCCTGCTGGGGGAAACTCGGCCTGGGAGTCTGCACGAGTCGCCCGGCGACCCAAGTGACTGACGGCTCACCGGCACACCGAATCCTCGCGCCGTCCCGGCGGGTGCCGCGACGGGTGTGCGACGGTGCCGGTTTGCGGCACAAGGATAAAATACCTGCCAGCGCGATGGAATTTACCCTGCTGTCGCGGCTGGTCGATAAATGAGGGAGTCATCGGCCGCCGTGGCGGTGTGTGCTACCGCCGGACCGCCAACCTCCCGACCCAGGAATGCGCGTGATGCACGACCCACTCATCTTGGTGGTCGACGATGCCACAGAGGTGGTAGCGCTCCTGCGCAAGATCCTGCACAAGGCCAACTTGACGCAGGTTCAAGGCTTCACCAACCCCGTCGAGGCCCTCGCATGGATGCAGGAAAACGCCCCCCACGTGGTGCTCCTCGACATCGAGATGCCAGAGATGGACGGGCTGACCTTTCTCCGCCACGTCCGCAACAGCCCTACGACCGAGATGTTGCCGGTCATCGTGATGACCTCCATCAACGTCCGCGAGGTCAAGCTCGCGGCCCTGGAGGCGGGCGCCACGGACTTCGTCCACAAGCCGTTCGACCAGCTCGAGCTCGTGGCGCGAGTGCGCAACCTCTCCCGGCTGAGCACGTATCAGAACATGCTGCGTTCCTCCAGCGACCATCTGTCGGAGTTGGTCAAGGAGTACAGCCAGAGCCTCGATGAGAGCCGTCGCGAGATCATCGCCCGGCTGGTGCGGGCCGCTGAGTTTCGCGACAACGAGACCGGTCTGCATGTGGTCCGCATGAGCCATTACGCGATGCTTGTCGCGCGGTCCATGGGACTGCCGGACGAGGAGGTGGCAATGATCTATCAGGCGAGCCCCATGCACGACGTGGGCAAGATCGCCATCCCCGACCGGGTGCTCCTGAAGCCCGGCAAGCTGAACCCGGAGGAGTGGGAGATCATGAAGTCGCACACCACCCACGGTGCGCGGATCCTCGAGGGACACTCGTCTCCCCTGATGCAAGCGGCCGCCGAGATCGCCCTCTACCACCACGAACGGTGGGATGGCTCTGGTTACCCGCACGGTCTGGCGGGAGAGTCGATCCCATTGCACGCCCGCGTCGTGATGGTGGCCGATATCTTCGACGCCCTCACCTCGGAGCGGCCCTATAAGGAGGCGTGGGCGACCGATCGGGCGGTCGAGCAGATTCGTTCCCTATCGGGAACCCACATCGATCCGGTGGTGGTGGAAGGCTTTTTCTCCTCCCTGCCGGACGTCCTGACCGTACACGAGAAGTATCATGACCCGCCGCGGGCCGTGCCGTACCTGGCGCAGGTCGCGGGGGGCTTGGCGCAATAAAGGCGGGGTGCCGGTGGGACCGGCACCCCGCCTTGGTTCGCGGATCGCCGGACCGTGGCTTACGGGAAGTTGATCGACGCCATCACGAAGGCCCAGTGGGCGATGTCGTCGTTGTTGTCGGCGCCGGTGGTGCCGTGGAAGCGGGCCTCCATGGCCTCGTCCTGGAAGAACACCGAATAGCCGGCGTAGATGTCGAGCGGGCCGCTCTTGGTCTTGAAGCCAAAGTCGAGCTCGGTACCCAGGGTATCCTCGCCATCCAGACGAGCCTCGTCGTCCTCGGCGGTGGTGAAGTAGTGGGCGTCTACACCCGCCTTGGTGGAACCGCCGAACGTGTACCAGGCCTTGGCATGGTAATCGATCAACCCCAGCCCCCGCACGTCATCGCTAGCGCTGCCGAAGCTCGTGAAGTAGTCCATGTAGCCGTAGAACTTGTGGTTGGTGGCGAGCAGGGTGTTGAAGGACTCCACATCGTCGTCACTGGTGTCGTCGTCACCGGAGAGGTAGTCGACGCCCAACCCCACCTTGAGAGGGCCGCTCTGAAAGCCGACGTTGGCGGCGACGAGGTAGGCGCTGATGTCGATGTCGCCCATGTCGCCGGTCTGCCAGTCGGCGGTGAAGTCGTAGGTGATATCGCCGGCCTTGCCGTCGTAGTAGAAGCCGAGGGTGTAGAGGTTGAGATTGGTCATGCCGTCCCGCAGGAAATAGACGTGCGGCTGAATGGTGTTATCTTCGGCGACGTTCCAGACGGAGTGGAAGCCCGCCGCCCACATATCCTGATCTTCCCCTTCGTCGACGTTCGGGTTGGCCTGGCGCAAATCGCCACTAAAGCCGATGGCGTCTTCCTCGTTTAACTGCAAGAGGAAAGGAATGATGACGCCGGAGTCGCCAAATGCCTTGGACAAAACGAAGCCGTCCAGGGAGCGGGCATTCTGGGTCCAATCCACCGCGCCCACCAGCCGCTCATCGGCGAAGTTGATTTCCTGGCGGCCGACCTGGACGCCGATCCCGCTGCCGAAGACGTCGTCCACCTTGAAGAACGCCTGATGCATGTCGAGGCCGTCGGCGCTGGCGTCGGTGAGGGTGTCCTCCTCCTCGCCCCAGACGCGCACGTCCTGGATCTGCAGGAAGGCGTGGTAACGCTCGTGGTCGACCTTGGCATTGAGGCGCGTGCGCTGGGAGTTCACGATGTCTTCGCTCGTGTCCTCGTCGAAGTCGCGCATGTCGACCTCACCCCGGTAGCGGAGCTGCAGGCCCATGTCGAGGCTCGCCGCGGTGGCGATCGCCGGTGCCGCAACGAGGCCCGCCACCAAGCCAAGACCGACGAGGGCCTTGCCAGCCGATGTGTTGTGAAAGTTCTTCATGCGATCTCTCCTCCGACTCCTCCCGTGTGGATGTTGGCCGTCCGCGAAGGGCCGCGTTCCGCCGCGATCTGACCTGCCAGTAGCTTGAGGATGATTGCCAACGGGATCGTTGGACTTTGCGGGGAGCGTGGCGGGGAACCGTTGGCAAGGGGGAGGGGCCTTGCCGCTAGCTCATAAGGGCTCACCAGGAAGGACACTACCGATACGAGACAGCGTATCGCCTAAGCGATCGGAGAAGGTTGGCGAAGCCGCCACAATGGGTCAAGCGTTTTGTCTTAAAGATCGATCGACCGATCGCGATCACGGAAATTTCTCACGAGAGGTTGGCGCCTGCACGTCAACCCGGAGAGAGGCGGGTCAACCCCTCGCCGAACAGACGCGCGCGTCGCCACTCCGACGGGGCGATGCCGAAGCGCGGCCAGAACGCGCCGAGGGGCCGATCGTGGATCTCGGTTCCCCACCAGAGGTAGTGGACCGTGGTGACGATGTTCACGGGAGTCGGTGCCCGATCCTTCAAGACGAGGCGCTTGGGGATGTGCCCGCCGTGGGCGACGATGGCGATGCGCAGGATGCGATACGCCTGCCGCCAGGCGGCACGGCAGGTGACCACCGGGAATACCGGCCTGCCACGTAAGATCTCCGCCTCCGGGGCGTTGAGAAATCCCATCACCGGCGGCGCCGGTGCCAGAAACCACGGCTGGGCGCCGAGGAGGATGGCGTCGACGTCCTCGGCATCGGGCAGATCGAGGGGGTGGATCGCACAACCCAGTGCCCGTTTGCACTCGGGCGCGACGCCCCAAAAGCGGCGTTGCGGCCAGGGGAAGGGGTAGGGCTCGACAGGCTCGATGGGCCGCCAGGTGACGCTGTGGCCGGCGGTCGCGAGGGGCGCCGTGACCTCGGCGAGGGCACGCTTGGTCTGCCCCGTCGCAGAGTAGTAGATGACCAGCCAGCGCAAATCAGTCGATCCTCGCCGAAGGTGAGTCCTTTGAGACCCTCTCCCCTCGGGAGGGGGTCAGGGGAAGGGCGGTGGGTCTCATAGGATCAGTGTGCGCATCGTTCAAACGAGTGCTCGCTCCAACCGCCCCCACCCCAGCCCTTTCCCGGAGGGGGAGGGAGCATTATCCCCGGATCGAGTCGAAGGTGTCCGCACCGCGGTAGATCGCGGCCGAGCCCAGCTCCTCCTCGATGCGCAGGAGCTGGTTGTACTTGGCGATGCGGTCGGTGCGGGAGGCCGAGCCGGTCTTGATCTGGCCGCAGCCCGTGGCGACCGCGAGGTCGGCGATGGTCGTGTCCTCGGTCTCGCCGGAGCGGTGCGAGACCACCGTGGTGTAGCCGGCCCGGCGCGCCATGTCGATCGCCGCGAAGGTCTCGGTGAGGGTGCCGATCTGGTTGACCTTGATCAGGATCGAGTTCGCGGCCCCCTCGCGGATGCCGCGGGCGAGGCGTGCGGTGTTGGTGACGAACAGGTCGTCGCCCATGATCTGCACCGTCTTGCCGAGGGTGGCGGTGAGGCGCTGCCACCCGGTCCAGTCCTCCTCCGCGAGGCCGTCCTCGATGGACACGATGGGATAGCGTTCACACAGCCCCTGGTAGAACGCGATCATGCCGTCGGCATCACGCACCGGGTCGGCCTCGGCGGTCAAGTGGTACTTACCGTCGCGGTAGAACTCGCTGCTCGCCGGATCGAGGGCGATGCGCACGTCCTCTCCCGGCCGGAAGCCGGCCGCGGTGATCGCCTCCATGATCACCGTCAGCGCCTCTTCGTTGGAGGAGAGGTTGGGCGCGAACCCGCCTTCGTCCCCCACGGTGGTGGAGAGCTTCTTGCTCTTGAGCACCTTCTTCAGGCTGTGGAAGACCTCTGCTCCCATGCGCAGCCCCTCGGCGAAGGTGGTGGCGCCGACCGGCATTACCATGAACTCCTGCAGGTCGACGTTGTTGTCTGCGTGGCTGCCGCCGTTGAGGATGTTCATCATCGGTACGGGCATCACGCGCGCCTGGGCGCCCCCGAGGTACTGGTAGAGCGGCAGGCCGCAGGTGTCGGCGGCCGCCCTGGCGCACGCCATCGACACCCCGAGGACCGCATTGGCCCCGAGGCGGCCCTTGTTGGGTGTGCCGTCGAGCTCGATCAACCGCGCGTCGATCGTCGCCTGTTGCGAGGCGTCGAGGCCGAGCATTGCTTCGGTGATCGTCGTGTTGACGTGGTCGATGGCGGTGCGCACGCCCTTGCCGAGATAGCGTGAGGCGTCGCCGTCGCGCAGCTCCACCGCTTCGAAGCTACCCGTGGACGCCCCCGACGGGACGGCGGCCCGGCCATGGCCGCCGGAGGCGAGATCGACCTCCACCTCGACCGTCGGGTTGCCGCGAGAGTCGAGAATTTCGCGTGCGTGAACATTGACGATTTCCATGGCAGTGGCTCTCCGGAGAGTGTTGGTGTGGCTGCGGATGGGCTAGCTCAATACCGAGCGCTGTAGTGCCTCGACCCGCTGCAGGCTCTCTTCTAACAGAGCCATGTCGAGGTCGTCATCGGCTATTGCGTCTTCGGCGGCCGCCAGCAACGTGCGGGCGTACCGTTGATCGTGGCCCACGAGCACCAGGTCACCGCCGGCGGACCAGTAACGGCGTACGATGTCTGCGGGCCGGAAGTGGTCGGTGATGGCCCGCATCTCCATGTCGTCGCTGATCACGACGCCCGCGAAGCCCAGCTCGTCGCGCAACCAGCCACGCAGGATGCGCTCGGACAGGGTGGCCGGCAGGATCGGATCGAGGGCGGAATAGCGCACGTGGGCCGGCATCACCAGGGTGCCGCCCCGTTCGATCAGGGTGTGAAACGGCGCCAGATCGCGCGCCCGCAGGGTCGCCTCCGGGGCGGTGATCGTCGGCAGGGTCTGGTGTGAGTCGTCGCGCGTCGCGCCGTGGCCGGGAAAGTGCTTCACGCAGGGCAACACGCCGGCCCGTTCGCAGCCGCGCACAAACGCCCGGCCGAGGCGCGTGACGAGGTCCGGGTCGCGGCCGAAGGAGCGAGCGGCGATGAACGCCGTGTGTGGATCGTCGACCACGTCGAGGACCGGGGCGAGGTTCGTGTTGATTCCCAGGCCCGCCAGGACCGTCGCCATCTCGGCGGCCACCGCCTCGACCTCTTCCTCCACGGCCCGGCCGCCGAGCTCCGCCGGCGCAGGGTAGCGGGGGTAGGGGGGCGAGGGGAGGCGGGAGACCGGACCCCCCTCCTGATCGACGGCGATCAGCACGGGACGGCTAGCGGCCGTGTGGATCTCCCGCGTCAGGTCGCGCACTTGGTCCGGAGAGGCGAGATTGTGCGCGAACAGGATAACCCCGCCGACCTGCTGATCGCGCAGCAGCGCCCGGCTCTCGGCATCGAGCGCGGTGCCGGGCACGCCGATGACGAACAGCCGGCCGATGGGAAAGGTGGCGCTCATCCATCCGTCGCCATCGTCACGACTCGCAAGCCACAGTCTGCTGCGCGTCGTCGGTACGACGGCAGGGAAGTGACTACGCCGGATACTTGCGGTTCATCCAGCGGGTGGTGATCACCGCTCCCACGCACAACACGACGATGGTTGCCCCCGCCTCACCCCACAGCTCCAGCGCGTGATTGAATGCCTCGCCCGCCTTGTGCCGTGCCTCCTCCTGCGCCGCCGGGTCGGCCGCGGTCACCGCCTGGATGGCGTACGCCCGTTTGTTACGGATTTCCTTGTATCCCTCGATTCCCCCGATGGAGAAGATCAGCATGGCCATGCCCCACAGGAAGCCGACGATCAGGACGTAGATGGCCTCGCGGGCGACGTTGTAGGTGTATTCGGAAGGGGGGTTCATCACGGGGGCTCCGGAGAAAAAGGCGCGGCATTCTCTTCACTCAGGGGGGGTAAGTCAAACCGACCCCGGGGTCATGACGGGACGTGGTGTGGATCGAGGCGGTCACGTAGCCGGTCACCGAGATGGACCGTGCACAGCACGGTGAGGAAGATCGCCAGACCGGGGAACGTGGTGATGTGCGGCGCGACCAGCAGGTAACTGCGGCCCGCGTCGAGCAGCGCGCCCCAGCTCGATGTGGGTGGCTGGGTCCCGAGGCCGAGGAACGACAAGGAGGATTCCGCCAGGATGGCGTACGCGAAGCCGAAGGTCGCCTCCACCAACACGGGTGACGCCACGTTGGGCAGCAGGTGTCGGAAGAGCAGGCGCCGCGCCGGTAGGCCGAGGGCAGTCGCGGCCGCCATGAACTCCCGCTCGCGCATGGCGAGCACCTGGCCGCGGGTGAGGCGCGCATACCCGACCCATCCGATCAGGCTCAGGGCGACGATCACGTGGCCGATGCCGGGGCCGGCGGCGGCGGTGAAGGCGATGGCCAGCAGGATGCCGGGAAATGCGAGAAAAATGTCGGTGATGCGCATCAGCGCCTCATCGAGCCAGCCTCCGCGCCACCCGGCGAGCAGGCCGAAGCCGACCCCGACGGTGGTGGTGACGAGCACGGTGGCGGAGGCGACACCCAGCGAGATACGTGCGCCGAGGAGGATGCGTGACAACAGGTCGCGGCCGAGCTTGTCCTGGCCCAACCAGTGGGCGGCGGAGGGGCCGGCGAGCCCACCCGGCAAGTCGAGGGCCTGGGGGTCGTAGGGCGCCAGGAGGGGTGCGGCGATCGCGACCGTGGCCACCGCCACCAGGGTCCATCCCGCGACCCCGAGGGGCAGGGAAAGGGAAATTGAGACGCGGCGCTGGCAGACGTGTTCGGCCATCGGGACGACGCTACACCCCTGGGTGCGGCGCCAGAAGGAGTTTGTCCCCGATCATGCATCCGTTGCGGGCGAAGTGACCATAATCGTCGGTTCTCCGGCCGCCGTGGAGCCGCCGACGCCCGCAGGTCGCCTGGCATGGGAAGGCGGCGCTGCGCCATTTTTCTCTAAGGAAAGCAGGAGGGCAGGAAAAGGCGGAAGCATCCACCCGATGCGGGTAACCCTTCCTGGATTCCCGCCCTTTTCCTGCCTTCCTTAGCGGCGTTGCTCACCAACGAGGTGCTACCGTGGGGCGCGTTGGCCGTCACGCGCCCGGTTCACCCGGCAGGTGACATCTGACTTCGCCTATAACGGCACCCTCCCCCCGTCGGAGCGGACTCTGCTCTCGCCGCGGGGAAATGTGAGCCGACGGTCAGGGAGTGACGCCAGGCCTTCCCCCGTTTACCCGTCACGTGGTACGACCGGCCGTGGAGCTTGATCGATCCCGCGTCGCGGCACGGCAGCGGCTGATCTTCGCCCTCGACGTCGGCTCGACGGCCGAGGCGCGCGGCTTTGTGCGCCTGCTCCGTCCCGAAGTCTCGTTCTTCAAGGTGGGGCTGGAGCTGTTCTTCGCTGCGGGCCCCGCCCTGGTGAAGGAGCTGGTGGCCGAAGGGCTGCGGGTGTTTCTCGACATCAAGCTCCTCGACATCGCCACGACGGTGGAGCGGGCGGTACGTGTCGCCGCGAACCTCGGCGTCGAGGTGGTGACGGTACACCCGGATGCGCCGGCGGTCGCCGCCGCCTGTCGCGGTCGTGACGGCATGCGGCCGAAGGTCTTTGTCGTCACCCTGCTCACCAGTCAGACGTTTCCGGGTGGCGTGGCAAACGTCGCCGAGGTGGTGGGCGCGCGCGCGGCAGTCGCCGCGGCGGCCGGGGCGGACGGTGTGATCGCCGCCGGCCGGGCCGAGGAGATCGCCGCGGTGCGGGCGGCGGGACCTCGCTTGCAGATCATCTGCCCAGGCATCCGGCCGGCCGGCGCGGCGGCCGACGACCAGCGGCGCGTGGTGACCCCGGCGGAGGCGCTCCAAGCCGGCGCCGACTATCTGGTGGTCGGTCGTCCGATCCGCGATGCGGGCGATCCCCTGGGCGCCGCCCGCGCCATCGTCGAGGAGATGGCGCGGGCACTGGGGTAGCCCGCATTTCTCACCAGGGATCGTGGGGGAAGGTTACCTATCCAGCACGGTGCGGTGCATGGTCGTGGCGGGTGGCGGCGAAAAGGCCGCGCCCCTTCGGCCGCCGCGAAGCGCGGCCTTGCCGGCAGAGCAGTGGTCGTTCCGGTGGTAGTCTGCGGCCATGGACCTCTCGACCGTCCGAATGACCTCTCTCGATGTGCGCGAGGTGCTCCTCTACCGGACCGGGCTGTGGCTGGCGACCCTGGGCGTGATGGGCATCGCCGCGTGGCTTGGGTGGCACGGCGCCGTCGACCGTCACGGGGTCCATGTACCCGTTGGGCTGGCAGGTACGGCGTGGATTGCCTCCCTCGCCTTGTGGACCGTGGCCGTTGGCGCGGCGCTGGCGGTGCGCTACATCCACCTCTACATGGGATGGTTGCACCGCGTGTTGCGAGGTTTGGTCACGATTGGGTTATGCGCCGCAGTCGTCTCGTCGGTCATCGGCGAGGGCCTCGCACCCAATGTCTATCTGCACACCTGGGCCGGCATCGGCTATGGCTTCATCCTCGCCACCCTGTGTGGCATCGCGGTCAAGGAGATGCTCTGTTTTGGTCGCCTGACCACCTTCGCATTCGCGCTGGTGACGCCGGTCCTCGCCCTCGGTCACCTCACCGGTGGGCTGTCGCCGCAGTGGGAGGTGCGGCTCTTCTACCTCGACTGCGCGTTGCTCGTGACCTTCGCTGTTGCCAAGCTGTGGCAGCCGTATGCCGCCGATGTCGGAGACAAGGCGCTCCTGATGCGGCTGCGTGGTTACCCTTTGCCGCCAGACGCCATGGGGGCCGATGGCTGACCCCTGAGCGTTTTTGCTAAGGTCCAACCTCATGGCTGACTACCTGGTGATCTCTGCCCTCGGTGAGGACCGCCCCGGGCTGGTCTCGCGCCTCACCGGTGCCATCGCCGAGTGTGGCTGCAACGTCGAGGACTCGCGGATGAGCGTCCTGGGCACCGAGTTCGCCGTCATCCTTCTGCTCTCCGGTGAATCGGATGCGGTGGTCCGCGCCGGCCAGGCCGCGCGGTCCGTCGGGGAGGAGCTCGGCCTCTTGGTGACCATCAAGGCGACCGGTGCGCCATCGCAGCGGCGCGCCGCGAACCGCGTGCCGTACGAGGTACGCGCGGTGTGCCTGGACCACCCCGGCGTGGTCCACGAGATCAGCCATTTTCTCGCACGCCGCCGCATCAACATCGGTGACCTCATCACCACCACCTATCCGGCGCCGATCACCGGTGCCCCGATGTTTTCCCTGCGCATGCAGATCGAGGTCCCCGCCGATCAGCCTCTTTCGGCCCTGCGCCGTGAGCTGGGCGAGTTCTGCGAGCGACTCGGCGTCGACAGCGAGATCCACCCCGCCAAGGGGTAAACCACTTCCATCCGTCGAACTTTCCGTGGAGTCATTCATGCCCAAGATGAGCCCGACCCGTGACGACAAGCCCGCCGCAAAGGAGCATCTAGCGGCCGCCCGGGAGCGCCTCCGCGCCGCGCGCGACGCGAGTGACAAGCGCAAGGCGCGCGCCGCGCGCCGGGGGATCCGCCTCGCCAAGCGCGAGCTGCGGGCCATCGCCCGGATCCCGGAGCCCCCGGCGCCGGCAGGGGAGGCCACGGAGTAGGGCGGTGGGGCCACCAGCAGATCGTGGGCTGCCCATCGCCGGGCGGCGCGACGTCTACCCTCCGATCGAACCGTACGACACGGGATTCCTCGCGGTCGACAGACCTCACCGCCTGTATTATGAGCAGTGCGGCAATCCGGCGGGCTTGCCCGCACTCTTCGTCCACGGTGGTCCTGGCGCCGGGTGCGATGCATGGCAGCGCCGGCTATTCGATCCGGCGGCCTACCGAATCGCATTGTTTGATCAACGGGGTGCCGGTCGCTCCACACCCCACGGCGCGCTGCGGGACAACACCACGACTCACCTGGTGGCCGACATCGAGGCGTTGCGCCGCCGCCTGGGGATCGAGCGCTGGCTGGTCTTCGGCGGCTCTTGGGGATCGACCCTCGCCCTGGTCTACGCCCAGGCCCATCCCGAGCGGGTCGCGGCGCTGGTGTTGCGCGGCATCTTCCTATGTCGGCCGGGCGATGTTCGCTGGTTCTACCAGGAGGGGGCGAGCGCCATCTATCCCGATGCTTGGGAGGAGTACCTGGCGCCGATCCCTGCGGCGGAGCGCGGCGACCTGGTGGCCGCGTATTACCGGCGGTTGACTGCGGACGACCCCGCCACGCGGCTTGCCGCGGCGCGGGCCTGGTCGGTTTGGGAGGGCGCGACCGCGAAGCTTTACCCTAGCCCGGAGCTGGTCGCGACCTTCGCCGAGGAGCGGTTTGCCCTGGCCCTGGCGCGGATCGAGTGCCACTTCTTCCTGCACGACTCGTTCCTGGCGCCGGACCAGATCCTGCGCGACGTGGCGCGGATCCGGCATATCCCGGCGGTGATGGTCCAGGGCCGCTACGACCTGCCGTGCCCCGCCGCCCAGGCGTGGGCACTGCACCGGGCGTGGCCGGAGGCGGAGCTGCAGCTCATCCCCGACGCCGGTCACTCCGCTACCGAGCCGGGCATCGTCGACGCCCTAGTGCGTGCCACGGACCGATTCCGGAGCGGCGCCGGATGACAGTGACGCCGCCTCTTCGATGTTCCTCTAAGGAAGGCAGGAAG
>DASWHD010000214.1:0-2337 GCA_036393335.1 bacterium | reverse complement strand
CACCGGCGACGGCGCGGGACTCCTCCTGCCGATCCCGCAGGCGTTCTTCCGCCGCGAGCTGGCCGCACGCTCCATCCCCCTGCGACCCTGGGAGCGGCTGGCCGTGGGGCAGGTGTTTTTGCCGGCGTCCGAGGGTCGCGCTGCGACCGCGCGCCGGGTGCTGGAGCAACGCGCAGAGGCGCGTGGCCTGCGCGTCGTCGGCTGGCGCGAGGTGCCGGTGGCAACCGAGGTCCTCGGGGAGAAGGCGCGCGCCACGTCCCCGCGTATTGCGCAACTCCTGGTTCTGCCCCATCCCCTCCTCGACGACCTGCAGTACGAGCGGCGACTCCTCTTGGTGCGGCGAGAAGTAGAGAAGAAGCTGGCGGCCATGGGGCTGCGCGAATGCTCCATTCCGTCCTTCTCTCACCGTACCGTGGTCTACAAGGGGCTGCTCGTCGGCCAGCAGCTCGGCTGCTTCTACCTCGATCTGCAAGATCCCGACTTCGTCGCGCCCCTGGCGGTCTTCCACCAGCGCTACAGCACCAACACCCTGCCCACCTGGCACCTGGCGCAGCCGTTCCGCTTCCTCGCCCACAACGGCGAGATCAACACCTTGCAAGGCAACGTCAACGCCATGCGCGCGCGGGAGCCAGCCCTGGAGTCGGAGGTGTGGGGCGAGGAGGTGGCGACCCTCACCCCGGTGGTGGTTCCCGGTGGCAGCGACTCCGCGGCCCTGGACAACGTGCTGGAGCTGCTTACCCTCTCCGGCCGCGGCGTGCTGCACGGCCTGCGCATGTTGGTCCCCGAGGCGTGGGAGCGCATGACCGACATGCCGGCCGCGTGGCGCGAGTTCTACGAGTACCACGCCGCGTTGATGGAGCCGTGGGACGGTC
The DNA here is from genome assembly GCA_036393335.1 of bacterium. Lineage (GTDB taxonomy): Bacteria > CG2-30-53-67 > CG2-30-53-67 > CG2-30-70-394 > CG2-30-70-394 > DASWHD01. The sequence continues at coordinate 1,465 of DASWHD010000214.1, read as the reverse complement.
CCGCCGCCCTGGTCTTCACCGACGGCACCGTCGTCGGCGCCGCCCTGGACCGCAACGGCCTGCGGCCCCTGCGCTTCAAGGTGACCTGCGACGGCCTGGTGGTGGCCGGGTCCGAGGCGGGGGTGGCCGACCTGGACGAGGGGCGGGTGGCCGCGAAGGGCCGTCTCGGGCCGGGCGAGATCCTCGCCGTGGACACCGCCACCGGCGTCCTCCGGCGCCATGGGGAGATCATGGACGAGTTGTCCCGGCGCCGGCCCTACGGCGATTGGCTGCGCGCCCACCTGCGCCGTGCGCCGGCGCCGCGCGCCGGGATCGATCGGCTCGACACCCTCGAGGGGGACGATCTGCTGCGCCGCCAGCGCCTCTTCGCCATGAGCCACGAGGACCTGCGCATGGTGATCGTCCCGATGGCCGGGGACGGCGCCGACCCGGTCTGGTCGATGGGCGACGACACGCCGCTGCCGCCCCTCGCCACGATCCACCCGCCCTTGTGGAGCTACTTCAAGCAGCGCTTCGCCCAGGTGACCAACCCGGCGATCGACTCCCTGCGCGAGACGTCGGTGATGTCCCTGGACGGCTACGTCGGGCGCCGCCGGAGCCTGCTGGCGGAGACGCCGGCCCACGCCCACCGCCTCCACCTGCCGAGCCCTCTGCTCACCGGCGCGCAGCTCCAGGCGTTGCGCGACGTGGACGACCCCGCCTTCGCCTGGCGCGAGCTGCCGGTGTGCTTCCCGGCGGAGGGCGGGGCCGACGCCCTGCGCGAGGCCCTCGACCGGCTGTGCATGGCGGCCACCCGGGCGACCTGCGAGGGGGCGACCATCCTGATCCTCACCGATCGCGACGTGGCGCCGGACGCGGTGCCCATCCCGATGCTCCTCGCCGTGGCGGCGGTGCACCACCACCTCATCCGCGTAGGCTGCCGCACTCAGGCAGCCCTGATCGCCCAGACCGGGGCCGCCTGGGACATCCACCACGTCGCCTTGCTGCTGGGCTACGGCGCGGTGGCGGTCCATCCCTATGTCGCCCTGGCGACGGTGCGGGCGACGGCGACGGGCAGCGACGGCGACTTGGCGGCGGAGCAGGCCCTGGCCAACTACCGCACGGCGGTGGAGAAGGGGCTGCTCAAGATCCTCGCCAAGATGGGCATCGCCACCCTGCGCAGCTATCGCGGCGCGCAGATCTTCGAGGCGCTGGGCCTCGGCCAGGAGGTGGTGGAGCGCTACTTCACCGGCACCCCCTCGCCCCTGGGTGGCATCGGCCTGGCAGAGATCGCGGCGGACGCCTGCGCCTGCCACCGCACCGCCTTCGACGACGGCGCGGAGGAGGCGCTGATCGACCGCGGCGTGGTGCGCTTCCGGCGCCAGGGCGAGCACCACGCCTTCAGCCCCGACTCGGTCAAGGTCCTGCACAAGGCGGTGCAGCACGACGACCGGGCCGCGTACCGCGACTTCGCCGCCGCGGTGAA
>DASWHD010000213.1:0-18354 GCA_036393335.1 bacterium | reverse complement strand
GCGCGCCCCTGCATGCTGCTCCGTGGCCCGACTACGACCGGTCGCTGGCCAAGGAGGACGAGATCGAGCTGGTCTTGCAGGTGAACGGCAAGGTGCGCGGCCGCGTCACCGTGGCCGCCGACGCGCTGCAGGCCGACCTCGAGAGTCTCGCCTTGGCGGACCCCGCCGTCCAGAAGTGGCTCGACGGCAAGGCGCCGCGCAAGGTAATCGTCGTCCCCGGCCGGCTGGTGAACGTGGTGGCGTAGCGGACCGCTGCAGGTGGTTGCGGGCGGCGCGCTAGCCCGCATTTCTCACCATGTATCTGCTGCGCCCGCGCAACCACCCGCATTTCCTGGCCGGGTCCTCGTCCGAGTCCTCGACAGGGGTAGGAGCCGGTTTCACCGGCGATCCGCGCAACAGGCCCTGCGGACCTGGGTCGCCAAAGGGATTCGGCTCCTACCGCGGGCCAGCCAGGATCTACCGCCATTGGCGCGGGCTCGCGGCGATCCCCGGTGAAAAATGCGGGCTAATCGTGATGGTTGTTGTGGGTGAGCAGGATGTCCACGCGTGCCATCAGGATCGCCATATCGAACGGCTTGATTAGGCAATCGGTCGCGCCGCTGTTGCGCGCCGTGCGACACAGCTCGGGGCTGCCGAAGGCGGAGATGAAGAGCGTGGGGATGGCAGGGAAGCGGCCGCGCAGCATCGCTAACAGCTCCAGACCGTTCATCTCCCCCGGCAGCATGTAGTCGATGATCGCCAGGCTCGGGGTGTGCTCGGCGGCGGCGGTGAGAGCGGCGGCGGCGTTGGCGGCGGCGGCGATCGTGTACCGCTGGCGGCGGAGGAATCGTTCGATCAGCTCGAGCATCGTCTCGTCGTCCTCGATGATGAGGATGTGGGGGGGCTGTTGGGCGGGCATCGGCGGCCTTGGCTCACGTCTCTCCTTGCTAGTGTGAAGCAACGCCTGTGCCAGCCTGCCGCCGCCGATTCCCGATCGTTCTGTGGGCCTCAGAGTGTCGTGGCATGACCTTGCGGCGCCGCACCCCGGGTCGGGCCCGACCGGTGCCACGCCAGGACGGGACACGAGACGACTGCCGGGGGGTGCGTGGGATGTTCTGTCACGTCTGACGGCAGGCGGCGCGATGCCGCATCTCAGGGTCCGCGCGTGGCGCGGATGCGCAATTCTCCCGATTGCCCGGTGTGAGGCCGCAAAGAGTCGCGGTGAGTCAGATCGCGCCCCTGGCGGGCGGTACCCGCCCTGATATGGAGGGGGACGCCACGTGCCCTCCTCGCCACCCGGCACAGGTCCGGATGGCTTCACTCCCCGTGGATGGCGGGCGCGCACCCGCCATCAGACCGTAGGTCGTGTCCCGCGACCTACGGTCTACAGTGGGTGAGGTGGCAGATCCGATGGCTCGCGGGCAGGGCGTCAGCGACACAGGCCGATCACCAGCTCCTCGATGGCGAGGCGCGGCGTGAGGCCCCGCCCTTTCATATCGAGGTCGGCGATCCGCATCCGGTGGTAGGCGTCACGCAGCTCGGCAAGGGTGAAGGCGGCGGCCTGGCGCAAGACCGCGTCTGCCTGGCGTGGAAAGAGCCCCAGATCGCGGGCGATCGTGGCGCGGGGCAGGTGGTCCGTGAGCCCCTCCTTCGCCTGGATGAGGAGGCGGATCTGGCGCGCGATCAGGCCCAACAGGGCGAGGGGGTGCTGTCCCTCGGCGAGGAAGCGGTGCAAGGTGCGGAGGGCGGCGCTGCGCTCGCGTCGTGCGACCTGGCCGATGAAGTCCCAGATGGGGGGGAGCTGCCGCCCGACCACCAGCTCCTCGGCCACGTCGGCTTCGACCACCTCGCCCGGGGCGACTTGCAGGGAGAGCTTGGCCACCTCCGATTCGAGGAGAGCGAGGTCGGTGCCGAGGGCCGTGACCAGGAGACGTGGGACGGCGTCACCTAGCCGCACCCCTTGCTGGCGGGCGACGTCGTGGCACCACTGCTGCGCCTGGTGTTCGTCCGCCGGCTCGCAGGTCAGATGCAGGGCGTGGCCGCGCAGCCCCTTGGCGGCGCGGGTGCGCGCGTCGAGCTTGGTGCAGATGAGGACCAGGATAGTGGTCGGATTGGGCTCGGCCACATAGGGCAGCAGGTCGTCCTCGATGGCCTCGGCGCGCCACCCCTCGATGCCGTCCACCACCACGACCTTGCGCGGGGCGAGCATGGGCAGCCCCTGACACTCTTCTACCACCTGCGCCGGGTCGGTCTCGGCTCCATCGAGGCGCAAAAAGCTGAGGTCCTCCATCCCCTTCTCGGTGTGCAGATGCCGCAGACCCGCGACCAGCCGCTGCGCCAGGCGCGTCTCACTCCCCTCCACGAGGAGCACCGGCGGCGGATCGGCGAGACTGGCGCGGCTGAGCCAGGAGAGAAGCGGTGGCATGGCTCAGTGTGCCCGCCTGTGGCCGCTACCGGCCACGGCAAAAATCGCGTAGAGCGCGAAGAAAACGGTGGTTTGACACCCCTTTGAAGCCCTGCCTACCATCTCCTATCGTCGTTGGCGGCGGCGTCTAGCCACTTGGCGGGGCGCGCCATCCTGCCGATTTCAGCCTGGGGGTCACCATCCTCAGGGACCATTCTCCGTGCTTATCTCTACCGAAGGGCTGCCGCGACAGACGATCGTGCTCGGCCATTTCTTGCTGGTGGCGGTCGCGGCGTGGCTGTGCGGTGATCTGGCGGTGCGTTTGGTGGAGCTGCGGTGGTTGACCCCGACGGCGGCCGAGCCTCCGCCACCGCCTGTGGCCCCAGGCGTGGCGCCGGATGAGCAGAGCAACGGTTACCGCGCCTTGCTGGAGCGCAATCTGTTCGGCGTGGAGGTACGGGAGGCCCCGCCGGCCGATACGGTGGCACCCGCTGCCGAGATCCAACCGGTGAAGAGCGCGGCGGAGCTGGGTCTCTCCCTGAGCGGCACGGTTACGGGGCCGCCCGAGTCCGCCTTCGCCATCATCAACAAGCCGCCGGATCAGGAGCTGTATCGCATCGGCGACGAGGTGAGTCCCGGCATCGTGCTGGAGTCGATCGGGTACGGCGAGGTGGTGTTGCGGCGCGGTGTGGAGCGGTTGCAGCTTGCCATCGACGATAACCAGCCGGGTGGATTGGCTCCCGGGATTAGCAGGTTCGGCGGCCTCACGGTGCCTCCCACACCCGCGCCAACGCAGGCCACCGGTGTCCGCGAGGTGGCACCGAACTCCTACTTGGTCGACCGAGATACGGTGAGCGACTCCCTGTCCAACCTGTCGACGATGATGAAGGATATCCGCGTCATCCCCAGTTTCGACGCGGCCAAGGAGCCCAACGGCTACCGCGTGGCGAGCATCCGCTTCGGTAGCCTCCTCGACAAGCTCGGGGTGAAACGGGGCGACGTGATCCAGACCATCAACGGCTTACCCATCAGTGACCCGGACCGCGCCTACCAGGCCTATCAGCAGTTCAAGGAGGAGACCTCGATCCAGATCGAGGTGCTGCGCGGGGGACAACCCATCACCCTTACCTACGAGATCCAGTGACCATGGCGACACCTCGTTCAGCGCTGCGCGGGCCGAATCGGTCGCTCCTGGCCACTCTCCTCGTCTCCCTCGCCGCGCTCGTCCTGCTCGCAGGGACGGTGGCGTCGGCCGCGCAGGATCAGGGCAAGATCACCCTCGACTTCAAGGACGTGGACATCGAGGTGGTGGTGAAGTTCATCAGTCAGTTGAAACACGTCAACTTCATCCTCGACGACGCGGTGAAGGGCAAGGTGACCGTGATCTCGCCCGTACCGGTCACGATCGACGAGGCGTATGACATCTTTCTGTCGATCCTGGAGGTGAAGGGGTTCGCCGCGGTGCCCAGCGGGAGGGTGGTCAAGATCATCCCGGCGGCGGACGCGCGGGCGAAGCGGCTCCCGACCGAGACGACCACCGCGGGGCTGTCGCTGAGCGACAAGATGGTCACCCAGCTCATCCCGCTCGAGCACATCGAGGCGTCGCGGGTGATGCCGCTGATCAAGCCGTTGATCTCCAAGACCAGCCACGTGGAGGCATTCGACTCGGCCAACACCCTGCTGCTCATCGACGTCGAATCGAACATCAAGCGCATCCTCGACATCATCCAGGTGATCGATACCCCGGGCTTCCAGCAGCAGCTCGAGCTGATCCCCTTGCACTACGCCACCGCCGACACCCTGGCGAGCCAGATCTCCTCGATCTTCGGCGAGACTGCGGCGAGCCCCGCCGCGGCCGCGCGCACCGCCCGCCGCGCCAGGGCAGCGGCGGCGGCACCGGCCGAGGGGTTTGCCGAGACCGAGGTCAAGGTGTTTGCCGACGAGCGCACCAACTCCCTGATCGTCTTTGCGACGCGCAACGATATGGAGAAGGTAAAGAACCTCATCGCGCAACTCGACATCGCGCCGCCGCCGGGCAATAGCCGGGTGCGGATCTACCGCCTGCAGCACACGGTGGCGGAGGAGCTGGCGAACGTGCTCACCGGCGTCGTCAGTAGCCTCGAGCGGGGCGAGACCGGCACGCCGGCAACGCCGCAGGCCGCACGGCAGACGGCCGCCGCGCGCCGGGCCGCTGCCGCGGCCGCCGCCGCTGGCAGTGCCAGTGCCGCCGCGCTGCTCGGAGATCGGGTGTCGATCATCCCCGATCCGGCCAACAACGCCCTGGTGATCACCGCGTCGCCGGAGGATCACGCGGTGGTTGAGGCGATCATCCAGGAGCTGGACACCCAGCCGCAGCAGGTCTTCGTCGAGGCCCTGATCGTCGAGGTGCGGATGGATTCCTCCCTCAATCTCGGGGTCGAGTGGCGCGCCCTGGGCACCCTGAACGACAACGGTGCCGTGCTCGGCAACACCAACTTCAGCGGCGCCCTGCAGGAGCTGTCGACGCTCACCGCGGGCAACATCCCCACGCTCCCGACCGGGTTGGCGCTCGGCTTTCTCGGCGACACCATCGAGTTCAACGGCATCGAGCTGCCGGGTCTCGGCGCGCTGATTACCGCGTTGAAGGGCACCAGCGGGGCGAACATCATCTCGACCCCGCAGATCCTCACCCTCAACAACCAGGAGGCCGAGTTCAACTCGGTGCTCACCATCCCGTTCCAGACCGGCACCTCGACCGGTACGGGGGTGAACGTGGTGTCCACCTTCGACTTTCGCGACGTGGGCACGATCATGAAGATCACCCCGCACATCAACGAGTCGGGATACGTGCGGATGGAGATCAGCCAGGAGGTGTCGACCGTCCAGGACTCGTCGACCCCCGGGCTGCCCACCACCTCCAAGCGTTCCGCCAACACGACGGCGGTGGTGAAGGACGGCCACACCATCGTCATCGGCGGGTTGATCAGCAACCAGCTCAGCCGCGGCCAGTCCAAGGTGCCGTTGCTGGGCGACATCCCGATCCTCGGCGCCCTGTTCCGCGAGACGCGGGAGACCGCGATCAAGACCAACCTGCTGATCTTCATCACCCCGCACGTCATCAACCACGCCGAGGACCTGGTGGGATTCACCGGCGACCGGAGCAATGCCAACCCGCTGCTCAAGGGCAAGGAATTCCGCGGCCTCATGGACGAGACCTTCCCGGAGGCGTATCCGGGGCTGCGCGGCGAGGAAGGAGCGGCGTGGCAAGAGAGCGCGCCGCCACGGGCCGAGGAGGGACGGGCTCCCGTCCTCGTCGAGCCTGGTATTCCGCCTTCCGAGGCCGCCGTCCCGGCGGTGATGCCGCCTGCCGCGGCGCCTGTGGCACCGGCGCCCGTTCCGCCCGCCGCCCCCGTGCCCGCACCGCCGGTCACGCCAGCGCCGGCCCCCGGGCCGGAGGGGGATCTCACCGAGCGGTTGCGCGGCCTCCTGGAGGTGCCGGCGGCGGAAGGCAGCGCGGCCCCTCCGCCACCGGCGCCGGTCGTGACTCCGGCACCTCCTGCTGCTGCACCCGCGGCGCCGGAGGTCGCCCCCGCGCCGCCCGCGCCGCCCGCGCCAACCGCGCCGGAGGGTGGCGACCTGATGGAAGAGTTGCAACGGATCCTGGAGTCCGATACCTCGGCGGTCACGCCGGGGACCATGCCGGAGACGCCGCCGGCTGCGGTTCAGCAGCCCCTCGACGAGCGCCTCCGCGAGGTGTTGGAAGAGGGAGAAGCCGGCGGCGCGGCCGGCGCCGCCCCGGCGCCGGCGGAGCTGCGTGAGGTGGAGCAGCCGCTCTTCGAGGAGCCGCCCCGTAAGGGATGGTTCGGCCGGATGAAGGACAAGCTCTTCAAGGACGAGACCGAGGGCGAGATGAAGCTCGACGACGGTGGCAGTCCAGAGACCGCCCCCGATGCAGTCAGCCCGATCTACCGCTACACGCCGGATGGCACCGTGCCCAGCGACCAGGGCGAGTAAACTGGGCGAGCGAAGTGAACGGACGCCCGATTCGCGCCAGCGTCGGCGAGCTCTCCGGCTTCCGGCCGACGGACCAGCAGCATCATGGCAGCCGATAACAACCCCCCAGTGACCCAGCAGGAGATCGCGGCGCGCGCCGGGATCCCGTTCCAGGCCGAGCTGGGCGAGGGCGAGCGCGACGCGCGCCTGGCGCAGGTCCTGCCGCGCGGCTTCCTGCGGCGCTTCGGCGTCGTCCCGTTCGCCCACGAGGGCCCGGGCTACCGCGTCGCGGTGAGCGATCTGAAGAGCCTGCCGATCGTCGACGAGGTGGGGGCGATGCTCGGCTGCCCGGTCTATCCCACCCTCTCCGGTGAGCACGAAGTCCACCGTCTCATCAACCGCCTGCACGACGTGGGCGAGGACGCGGCGGAGTCGGCGGTCGACCACCTGGAGAGCGGCGACTACGTCTCCCTGGAGGAGGAGCTCGACGAGATTGAGGACTTGCTGGACGTCGACGACTCGGCGCCGATCATCCGCCTGATCAACATGATGCTCTATCAGGCGGTGGAGGCTCAGGCGTCGGACATCCACATCGAGCCGTACGAGCGGGACATCGTGGTGCGTTATCGCATCGATGGCGTGCTCTACGAACGGCTGCGGCCGGCGCGTCGCTTCCATGCCCCGATCACCTCGCGCGTCAAGGTGATGGCCAACCTGAACATCGCCGAGAAGCGGCTGCCGCAGGACGGCCGGATCAAGATCAAGATCGCCGACAAGGAGGTGGACATCCGGGTGTCGGTGATCCCCACGACCCACGGCGAGCGCGTGGTGCTGCGCCTCCTGGACAAGGCGACCGTGCTCTACGGCCTGGACGAGATCGGCTTCGACGCCCAGAGCCGCGCGATCATCGACCAGATCGTCCATCTCTCGCACGGCATCGTGCTGATCACCGGCCCCACCGGCAGCGGCAAGTCCACCACCCTGTACGCGATGCTCCAGGCGATCAACCAGCCGGACAAGAACATCATCACCATCGAGGACCCGGTGGAGTACCAGATCGCCGGCGTCGGCCAGATCCACGTCAACACCAAGATCGGCCTCACCTTCGCCGCCGGCCTGCGTTCCATCCTGCGCCAGGATCCGGACGTGGTGATGGTGGGGGAGATCCGCGACCGGGAGACGGCGGAGATCGCCTCCCAGGCGTCGCTCACCGGCCACCTGGTGTTCTCCACCCTGCATACCAACGACGCCGCCGGCGCGGTCACCCGCCTCATCGACATGGGCATCGAGCCGTTCCTGGTGGCCTCGTCGGTGGACACCATCATCGCCCAGCGCCTGGTGCGCCGGGTGTGCCAGCACTGCGCGGAGCCGTTCCTGGCGCCGCCGGCGAGCCTCGCGCGACTGGGTATCGACGGCGACGCCGCCGCCCGGGTCCGGCTGCGCCAGGGGCGGGGCTGCCGCAAGTGCTTCGACAGCGGCTACCACGGCCGGATCGCGATCTACGAGATCCTGCAGGTGAACGAAGAGGTTCGCCACCTGGTCATGGAGAACGCCGAGGCCGGGCGCATCAAGCAGGCGGCGGTGCGTGCCGGCATGCGCACCCTGCGCCAGGATGGCGCCGCCAAGGTCCTTCGCGGCGTGACGACCATCGAAGAAGTCCTGCGGGTGACGAATGAGTAGGGGATCGGAGGCAGGAGATCGGGGGGAGGGGATAGTTCCCCCTCCCTCCGGGAGGGGGTTAGGAGGAGGGCGTTCGGGATGACCGAATTGTTGTGTCACTTGTCGACCCTCGTGCTTGCTCCCCACGCCGCCACCCCAGCCCTCCCCCGGAGGGGGAGGGAGCGCACTCCTATGGCATCAATCCATACCTCCTATCCCCTATCCCCTACCTCCTAACCCATGCCCGTCTACACCTACGAAGGGCTCAATACCGCGGGCAAGCGGGTCAAGGGGGTCGAGGATGGCGACTCACCCGTCGCGGTGCGCAACAAGCTGCGCAAGCAGGGGATCTTCCCGACCGACGTGGCCGAGGAGCGCGGCGCCGCTTCGGCTGCCCACGCCAGCACCTTCGCCCGCCTCAACGTCGAGCTGTTCGCACGCGTGTCGCAGCACGAGATCGCCTTATGCGTGCGCCAGCTCGGCACCCTGCTGCGTGCCGGGATGCCCCTGGTGGCGGCCCTCAACGGCATCGTCGAACAGCTCGGGGAGACGCGCCTGGCGCGCATCCTCACCCTGGTGCGTGAGGCGGTGAACGGCGGCGCCTCCCTGGCCGACGCCCTCGGCGCCCATCCCCGCACCTTCAGCCCCCTGATGGTGAACATGATCCGTGCCGGCGAGACCGGCGGGGCCCTCGACGTGGTCCTGCAACGCCTCGCCGACCTGATGGAACGCCAGGTGTCCCTGCGCCGCAAGGTCCAATCGGCCCTGGTCTATCCCGTCGTCCTGCTGGTGCTGGGGGTCTCGGTGGTCTCCTTCCTGCTGGTGAAGGTGGTGCCGTCGGTGACCAAGATCTTCGTCGACATGGAGGCGGAGCTGCCGGCGGCCACCACGGTGCTGCTCGCCATCAGCGACTTCGCCCAGCATCGCTGGTGGCTGGTCGCCCTGGGGATCGCCGCGGTGGTGTTCGGGGTGCAGGCCTACGGGCGGACCGAGAAGGGGCGCATGGTCCTCGACGGCCTGAAACTGAAGGTGCCGCTGTTCGGTGGCCTGTTGCGCAAGGTGATGGTGACCCGCTTCGCCTCCACCCTGGCGACTCTCCTGGCCAGCGGCGTACCTCTCCTAGCGTGTCTCGACATCGTCCGCTCGATCGTCCTGAACCGGGTGCTGCAAGAGGCGATCGGCGAGGTCCGCGGGCGGGTGCAGGAGGGCGGCGCGATCGCCCCGGCCCTGCGCGCGACCGGCCAGTTCCCGCCCATCGTGCTGCACATGGTCGATGTGGGGGAGAAGTCCGGGACCCTGGAGGAGATGCTGCAGCGCATGGCCGAGAACTACGACGAAGAGGTGAGCGCCGCCGCCGCGGCCATCACCGCCCTGGTGGAGCCGTTGATGATCGTCGTCCTCGGCCTCTTGGTGCTGTTCATCGTGTTGGCTATCCTCTTGCCGATCTTCGAGATCAACGAGCTGATCCGGTAAACTGGCTGTCCCGTTAGCTCATGTCCAACCAACCCGCACAGAAGGAACACGCAGGCACGAAAAAAGGAAAACACGAAACGTATGAAAGGATTCTTTTCGTGCCTTCTTCGATTTCGTGCCTTCGTGATCCTGTTTGTGCGTCACCGTTCCTGCGTTCCTGAGCTGAGCGGATAGGCAGATACGATAATGCGGAATTGCGAGAGACCCATGGTTGGCAAGGCGCGCATGGTTGGCCAGGGGGAGGCGGGCTTCACCCTGATCGAGGTGGTGGTGGTGATCATCATCCTCGGCCTCCTGGCGAGCATCGTCGTGCCGCGCATCGTCGGGCGCACGGACACCGCCAAGCGCACCGCCGCGGAGGTGACGATCAAGCAGCTCGAGAGCGCCTTGAAGCTGTACCGGGCGGACAACGGCTTCTACCCGACCACCGACCAGGGATTGGAGGCCCTGGTCACGCCGCCGACCACCACCCCCACCCCCCTGCGCTACAACCCCGAGGGCTATCTCGACAAGGTGCCGACCGACCCGTGGGGGAGCTACTACATCTACCTCTCGCCGGGGATTCACAGCCCCGACTACGACATCGAGAGTTACGGCGCCGATGGCGAGGACGGCGGCGAGGGCGCCTTTGCCGATATCGAGAGCTGGACGCTGTGAGGTGGTAGCAATGACGGCCCGGGCCACTCGCTCCCTCCCCTTCCGGGGGAGGGCTGGGGTGGGGGCGGCTGGCACCAGCATGCTGTCGGGCGATGTACCCGGCGCACCGCCGACTCCCACCGCCCTCCCCCCGTCCCCCTCCCGGAGGGAGGGGGTCTCGGTGGACTCCCCTGCGGGGAGAAGCGGTTGTTCAGGCTTCACCCTGGTCGAGGTCATGGTGGTGGTGGTCCTGCTCGGGATCGCCATGGCCGTGGTGGCACCGCGTATCTCCCGCACCATGTTCGCATCGGACATCAAGCTCGCCACCCGCCAGCTTTCCGCCCTCGTCCATGTCACCCGCGACCGAGCGGTGCGCAGCCATCGCCAGTACCGGCTCAATTACGACCTGAAGACCGGCGAGCTGTGGGTCACCTACGTGGCATCCAGCGGCGAGGTGGTGGAGGACGAGCGCACCCTGGTGCGGCGCCGCCGCTGGCCCGGGCGGGTGCAGCTAGTCAACGTCCTGACCCAGTTTCAGGGGCGGCGGCGCGAGGACCACTCGGACGTATTCACGGTCTTCCTGCCCAGCGGTTTCATCGAGCGCAGCTTGCTCCACGTCACCGACGGTGACCGCGAGTACACCCTGGTGATCGACGCCCTCACCGGTGCCGTGGAGCGCCTCGACGGGTTCGTCGAGGAGACGGCCACGATAGAGGCGGGATGATGGCGTGGAAGGCAGGAGTCAGGGGTCGGCGACGCGGGTGCGAGGGGCGCAGCCCCTCCCTCCCCCACCGGGGGAGGGCCGGGGTGGGGGCGATTGTGACCACTACTCTGCCGGGTGCTGACCGGGGCGCACCGCTGGCGCCCACCACCGTCCCCCCGTCCCCCTTCCGGGGAGAGGGGGCCTCATGGGACTCCCCGTTGGGGAGAACCGGTTGTTCGGGATTCACCTTGTTGGAGGTGCTCGTGTCGGTGGTGATCCTGGGCACGGCCATGGTGGCGGTGCTCAAGCTGCACGCCTCCACCGTGACCCTCGCCGCCAAGGCGGAAGCGATGGCCACGGCGGCGCGCCTGGCCAAGAATCGGATGGTGGATCTCACCAAGACCGGCGTGCCGGCCGAGGGCGTGAACGAGGGGGGCTACGAAGAGCCGGACCTCTCCCGCTTTGCCTGGGTGGAGCGGGTCGAGGAGTCGCAATACTCCACCCAGCGGGTGAAGGTGTACGAGGTCTCGGTGGAGGTCGCCTGGGGTCCCAACCCGGATCAGATGGTGCGGGTGCGCACCTTCCGTTTGCAGTGATGGGCACGACAGTAGGCAGCAGGCAGAGGGCAGTAGGCTCGATCGCCTCGACCATCCGGCGCGCAGCCACAGTTCGTGTACTGCCTACTGCCTGCCACGCAGCGGCAGGCTTCACTCTGGTCGAGGTCCTGGTGACCCTCGGGCTGCTGGTCCTGGTCATGACCATGGTGTACGGCAGCCTGTGGTCGACGGTGGATGGCATCACGCGCATCGCGGGGCGGACCGACCGGGAGCAGGCGGCGCGCATCCTGCTGGAGATGATGGAACGCGAGCTGCGCTCGGCCCTCCTCACCGCCGACGACACGCGTCTGGTCTTCCTCGGCCAGGACGGGACCGCGAACAATCTGCCCGCCGACCGGCTGACCTGGGTCCAAGCCGCCCATCTCAAGCTGCACCCGAGCCTGCCGGAAACGGAGACCGCCGAGGTGAGCTACTGGCTGGAGTCGGACGCCGATGGGCACGTCGTCCTCTACCGGCGCGAGGACGCCACCCGCGACGGCGATCCGGAAGGGGGCGGCGGAACTTACCGGCTCAGCGACGCGCTGCTGGGGCTCGACTTCCAGTACTACGGGCCGCAGGGGTGGACCCACGAGTGGGACTCGCGCCAGGCCAATGTCCTGCCCCGGGTGGTGCAGATCTCGCTCTTTCTCCCCGCCGAGTCGCCCGATCCCGAGGCCGAGCCCATCGAGATCCGCTCTCTGGTGGACATTCCCCTGGCGTGGTAGCGATGGGCCGACACGTCCCCAGCCGCGCCCCGGCGGCCAGATGCACTGCCCGGCCCGCGGCGGCCACCGTGGTTCGCTCGGCGCCGGCCGGCGAACGAGGGTTCGCCCTGGTGCTGGTGCTGGTGGTGGTGGGGCTGCTGGCGACCCTGGTGGTGCAGTTCAACTACGGCAGCCAGGTGGAGCTGGAGCTGGCACGCTCGTACGTGGAGAGCATTCAGGCCGCCTACCTGGCGGAGGCGGGGGTGCACGTGGGCATGGCCCTGCTGCGCACCGATGACCACGACCAGGGGGCCATCGACAGCCTCGAGGACCAGTGGGCCCAGGCGCCCCCGTACAACCCGGTGGAGGAGGGGTACGTCCTGCTGAGCATCGAGGACAACAACCGGCGCTTCAACGTCAACCGCCTGGTCAACGAGGCCAACGATCAGGTCGACGCAGGTCTCGTCCCGATCTTCGCGGAGCTGCTGACCCAGCTCGGCCGGAGCGACGCCCAGGCGCTGACCGACAGCCTCATCGACTGGTTGGACAAGAACGACCAGGTGACCGGTGACGGCGCGGAGGAGGACTACTACCGCAACCTCGACCCGCCGGTGGAGATCGCCAACCGGCCCCTGCTGAGCGCCTCCGAGCTGGCGTTGATCAAGGGGTTCGACAACAAGCTGCTGTATGGTGGGGAGGACGTGCCGGGGCTCCTGGAACTGGTCACGACCACCGGCGACGGCCTGCTCAATGTCAACACCGTCGATCCCGATCCGGACAAGTACCCGTGGATATTGACCAGCCTGGCCGGTACCGATCAGCAGGGGCAGGGGGTCACCCTCGACGAGACCCAGGCCGACGACTGGCGCGCCGCGCGGGCCGAGGACCCGTTTCCCAATCCCACGGACCTCAAGACGCGCGGCATCCTCGACCAGGACACCCTCAACGCCTTGCAGAAGCCGCCGCAGAGTGGCGGCCGTACCCGTCTCTTGGAAGCGAAAAGCACATCCTTCACTATCTACGCCACCGGCGCCGTGGGGCAGGGCGAGGACATCCAGGGCGGGGACCTGACCCAGAAGAGCGTCACCGCCGTGGTGGCGCGGGACAGCAACGGCAACGTGAAGATCCTCTACTGGCGCGAGCAATAGTCTCCCCATGGCACGAATCCTGAATGCGCTGGAGATTCACCCGGGCGTCATGCGCCTGCTGCGCGGCGTGCCCGCCGCCGGTGGTGTGACCCTCCAGCTCTGCGCCAGCGAGCGGTTCACCGGCGACCTGCCGGAGACCGAGGTCCTGCGCCGGGTCTTCCAGCGCCACGGCATGGTGGGGGAGAAGGTGGCGAGCTGCTTGGCATCGGGCCAGGTGAGCGTGCGCGATCTGGAGCTTCCGTTCCGCCAGACCGGCAAGGTGCGCGACGCCCTGCCGTTCGCCATCGAGCCGCTGTTGCCCTACCCGGTGGAGCGCGCGGTGCTCGACTTCTACTCCCTCGGCGGTGAGGGTCCGTGGCGGGTGCGCGCCGTGGCGGTAGAGCAGCGGGTGCTGGAGATCCACCTGCAACGGCTGGAGGAGGCGGGGGTGAGCCCCTCCCTGGTGGGGGAGGAGATTTCGGCCCTGGTCACCGGCCTGATGGTGAGTGGCGCCCTGACTGCGGAGGGCTGCCAGGCGGTGGTGGTGGTGGAAGAGGGCCAGGCCCTCTTTCTCTTGGTGGCCGACGGACGGGAGGCACTACGACGGGTGGTGCGCTGGACGGCGGCAGACGACGCGCGGGCGCCGTTTGGTGATCTCCTCGACCTGCTCCACGCGGCCTACGTCGCGGCCACCGCCGGGGACGGCCCGGCACCCAGCCGCCTGGTGGTAGCCGGGCCGGGCGCCGCGGACGAACGGCTCGTCGCCGCCCTCGGCGAGCGCCTCGGGTTGCCGGTGCAGGTCGCCCGCCTCGGCCTGCCGAGCACCGCCACCAGCGACGGCCGGCAATGGACCGAGGAGGCGTTCACCGCCTATGGGCTCTTGTTGCAGGCGGCACGGCGCGTCCCGTTCGCCGTCGACTTCCACCGCACCCGCTCGCCGTGGATACGCGAGCTGCACCAGCTGCGCCGCCACGCGCTGGGCTACGGCGTCGCCGTCGCCCTGGTGGCGGTGCTGGTGGCCGCCGACCTTTACGCGTCGTTTACCGCCCACAGCCGGGCCTACGAGGCGCTGCGCGAGCAGCTTCGCGTGCGCTTCGAGCAAGTGATGCCGGAGGGGACCCGGGTGGTCGATGGAAAAGAGACGGACCAGGTGCAGGGTCGGATCGACGATCTCGCCCAGCGCGTCGCCTTCTTCGAGGACCTCACCCGGCCCGGTGGTCAGCCCCTCTACTGGCTGAACCTGCTGAGCGAGATGGTGCCACCGGACCTCGATCTGACGGTCAAGACCCTCACCATCGACGGTAAGGACATCCGCCTCAACGGCACGGTCGACGACTTCAAGGAGGTGGAACGCCTCAAGGGGGTACTGCACACGACGCCGGCGTTCGCCACCGTGGAGGTGCGCGACGCCAAGCTGTCGGTGGACCAGCAGCGAGTGCGTTTCCAGCTCGTGCTGACACCGGCTCCGGGGAAGCGGACATGACCCTCAGCAGTCGTGAGCAGTGGCTGGTGGCGGCGGCTATCGGCTGCGTGGTCGTGGTGGGGATCGGCCGTTTCCTGGTCGTGCCGCTGGTGGAGCAGAGCAGCTTGCTGGAGCGCAAGGTGGACCAGAAGCGCCAGGAGCTGGTCGCGTTCGGCGACCTCGAGGCGCAGCTCGTGCGGCTCACCGAGCGTTACCAAGAGTTCGAGGAGCGCGTCACGCGCCATCGCGAGGGGTTCTCCCTGTTCGTCGAGCTGGAGTCCCTCGCCCAGCGCTCCGGCATCAAGGACCGCATCGAGTCCTTCAAGCCGGGGGAGCACCCGGTGGGGGATTATCGCGAGCAGACCGTCGACATCGATCTCAAGGGGCTCACCCTGGAGGACCTTGCCCGCCTGTTGCGCGACATCGAACGCAGCCATGACTCCCTCTATGTGAAGCGCATCGAGATCGCGGAGGAGCTGCGCGTCCGGGAAGGCGAGCCGGGGCGATTGAAGGTGAAGCTCACGGTGGGCACGCTGGTCGGGAGGGTATCGTGATCCGCATCGCCGGGTACGTTGCCCTCTTCCTGGTGGTATTCGTCGCCACCGTCTATCTGCGCTTCCCCTACGCCGAGGTGGTACGCCGGCAGCTCGCCGCTGTGGAGGCCCCGGCGGGGCTGGCGATCGACTTTGCCACTCTGGGTCCGTCGGGCCTGGCCCTCTCCGGGACCGGTCTCCGCATCGGGCGCCGCGGCGCCGACGGAGCACCCCTGTTCGTCGCCTCCACCTTCCACGTCGGCGGCCTGCTACGCAGCGCAAGCGGCCCCATGTACCTCGACGGCCGCTTCCAGGCGTACGGTGGCGAGCTGCGGGCGGTGGTGGAGGAGCGTGGTGGAGGCAGTTACGGGGTGGAGGTGGACTGTGCAGGGCTACGCCTCGGCGCCCTGATCGCGCCGTTCAGCGAGCGTTTCGCCGGGGTGCGCGGGGAGGTGAGAGGACGAGTGGAGTTCGCCGGCGAGCCGGCGCGCTGGGTCGCCGGGAGCGGCGAGTTGGACGTCACGGGCGGGCCGGGAAGCATCGCCGGGGTGGCGTACTTCGGCCAGGCGTTACCGGAGGTGCCCTTCGAGCGGCTCACGGCTCGCGCACAGATGGACAAGGGAGTGTTGCAGATTGACGAGGCGGTGCTCACCGGCAGCGATCTGTCCGCGACCCTCAGTGGTCGGATCCGCCTGCGCCTGCCCCTCCCCCAGTCGCTTCTCGACCTGCTCTGCACCCTCAGCCTGCCGCCTGCCGTCACGGATTCTCTCGCGGGGTTCAAGGACCTCGCGTCGGTGTACGCGCAGGAGGACGGGTCGTACAAGTTCCAGTTGAAGGGGACCTTCATCCGCCCGCGGCTACGGTAAGCTGCGCAATCCGGTCGGCATGTCAGGCGTCATCGTTCGCAGGATGCGCACCCTATGAAGTACACCACTCTGCCGGAGATGTTTTTCACCCAGGCCGCCCAGTTGCGGGGGGCCGACTGCCTGCGCTATCCGCAGGATGGCAAATATCTACCGATTTCGTGGAGCGAGTTGGAGGCGCGGGTCCTGAGGCTCACCGCCGGGCTCGGCGCCGCAGGCTTGCGGCCGGGCGAGCGGGTGGGACTGCTGGCGGAGAACCGGCCCGAGTGGGCGGTGTGTGATCTGGCCATCCTGGCGTGCGGCGCGATCACCGTGCCGCTCTATCCCAATGCCACGTCGGCGCAGATTGCCTACATCCTCAGCCACGCCGAGGTGAAGCTGTTGTTCGTGTCGAACGGGATGCAACTCGCCAAGGTGGCGCCGATCTTCGCCGCCGTGCCATCGCTGGAACGGGTGGTGGTTCTCGATCCGGTCGCGGACCTGCCGGCCTTCGCGGCGCCGTTCGCCACGGTTGCGGACCCGCGTTTTCACCATCGCCAGCAGGACCGCGACCGGGCCATGGCGGCGGGGGGGTGCGGCGCCGACGACGTCGCCTCGCTCATCTACACCTCCGGCACCACCGGCGAGCCCAAGGGCGTGGCCCTCACCCACCGCAACTTCCTGTCCAACGTGGAGGCGGGGTTGGCGGCGGTGGAGGTGTACGACACCGACGCCTGCCTTTCCTTCCTGCCGTTGTCGCACGTCCTGGAGCGCACCGTCGGGTACTACCTGATGCTTTATGGGGGGGTGACCATCGCCTACGCCCGGGCGATCGAGACCATCGCCGAGGACCTGCTGGTGGCGCGGCCGAGCATCATGGTCTCGGTGCCGCGGCTCTACGAGAAAATCTACGCGCGCATCTGGGAGAAGGTACAGGCCAGCAACCCGGTGCGCCGTGCCATCTTTTCCCTCGGCATGGCGGTCGCCCACCGCCACCTGGAAATGCGCCTCACCCACGCCCCGATCCCCAAGCACCTCGCGGTGCGCTACCGGATGGTGGAGCGCTTGGTGATCGACAAGCTACGCGAGCGGGTCGGCGGCCGGCTGCGTTTCGCCATCTCCGGCGGCGCCGCCCTCAACCCCACGATCAATCGTTTCTTCAACGCCGCGGGGATCACCATCATCGAGGGGTACGGCCTCACGGAGGCCTCGCCGGTGATCTCGGTGAACCGGCTGGACAACAACCGCATCGGCACCGTCGGTCTGCCGCTGCCCGGCATCGCGGTGAAGATCGCAGCGGACGGTGAGATTTTCACCCGCTCGCCGAGCGTGATGCAGGGCTACTACAAGGACCCACAGGCGACCGCCGCGGCGATCGACGCCGATGGCTGGCTTGCCACCGGCGACATCGGCCACCTCGACCAGGCGGGGTGCCTGGTGATCACCGACCGCAAGAAGGACCTGATCGTCACCAGCGGCGGCAAGAACGTCGCACCGCAGGAGATCGAGGGCCGCATCACCCTCGACAAGTTCATCGAGCAGGCGGTGGTCTACGGCGATGGCCACAACTACCTCACCGCCCTGATCGTGCCGGACATGGCGCTAATGCACTCCTACGCGCAGATCAAGTCGCTGGAGTACGCGGACGACGACGCCCTGGTCAACCACCCGCGGGTCCACGACCTGCTGCGCCGGCGTATCGAGAACCAGCTCCGCGACCTGGCGCGCTACCAGCAGATCAAGCGGTTCGCGGTGCGCGCCACGCCGCTCACCATCGAGGCCGGGGAGCTGACCCCGACCCTGAAGGTTCGCCGCCGCATCGTCTACGACAAGTACCACGATCTCTTCGAAAGGCTGTACCAGTAGGCCGGAACGCCGCCGGCGGTTCCGGCGTTCGCTGCCATCGCACGGCGGTGGATCACGCCGGGCATTGCCAGGGCGGATCGCCCTGCGGCCTGCCTGCCGGCAGGCAGGGCATCCGCCCTACGGGAGCTCTACCCGATGCGCGGCGGGGACGTCGGCGGAGGGCTTTCTTGCGGACGCGGCCCGCGATTACTCCGAGGGGCTCTGGGTGGACGTCGGGCGCTTCGACCACCGCATTCACCGGCGAAGCGGTCGGTCACGCCGCGTCACTGACCTCGGCGTTGATCCGCTCCCCCAGGGCCCGTTCGGTGACCGCAAGGTCGTAACGAGTCTGGAGGTTCATCCAGAACTGCGCGCTGTTCCCAAAGTAACGACCCAGGCGCAAGGCCGTCTCCGGGGTG
>DASWHD010000212.1:0-16139 GCA_036393335.1 bacterium | reverse complement strand
GCCTTACCTTGGCGCGTGGTAAGAGGCTGACCTGCACCGCAGGCCAACCCCGAGAGGCAACCACCCCGTGGCCGTGGCGTGCTCACTACCCCTTCCGCCAGGGGTAGTAGTCGTCGCACGGTGGTCAATGGTGGCTGCGGCGGAGCACCTGCATCATCTTCAGGTTGATCATCACGAAGCGCCACGCCTGGTAGAAGACGTTCTTGCGCCAACGCAGGACAGAGGCGGTGGGGACGGACGGGAAGTAGGCCTGCTCGTAAGGTTTTTGGTTGCTGGTCATCGGGATCTCCTCGTGGGGCGGACGCGTCGCTCCGCAAACCTCTCGCGCGGCGACGCGTGGTGGGCAAAACGATCTGCGACGGCTACTCCGGGATCAGGCGCCAGCCGGGCCTCAGGCGCGCCTTGTAGAGGAACATCAGGTGCAGGACATACTTGATCCAATGGCCCGCCAGGCCGATCTCGGCGAAGGTGAGGTCGGTGTCGCGGCCGTAGCGGGGGTAGCGTTCGAAGTCCGGCACGATGGGGAACACGGTCATGGAAGCGGCCGTGCCGCACAGCCCGCCGCAGCCGGCCGACGCGACGCACGCCGCCCCCATCTCCGCCATGGACGCCGTGTGGGTTGCCTCGGTGACTCCATGGTTGATGCTGTCGACGATGGATGCGGTCACTGCCTTGGCGATCATTGCCGACGGCATGCCGGTGCGCGGCGGGGTGGGAAAGATCGGCGTGCCGTTGGGGCTCTTCATCGGCTTGGACATGCCATGGGGCGGGGCGAAGGCGATGCCGGCGGCGTAGATGTTGGGGTAGAGGGGGCTCTGGTAGGTGCGCGGCCAGTCGCGCGCCGACCACTCCTCGTACGGCCGCGGGGTATAGTCGCCGTCCACCAGCATGAACCCGGCGGGATTGAAGACGCGATTGGTGATCTCCTCGCCCTTGTGGTCGAACGCCTTCAGGCCGACGCCGGCAAAGGGCGGGATCAGCATGGCGAAGTCAAAGGGCATCTCATGCTCGGTTCCGTCCAGGGTCTCATAGTGGACGACGCCCGGCTCTACTGCCTTGGTGTGGGCGCGCAGGTGCCAGTGGACGCCACGTTCCGCCATCAGCGACTCGGTGAAGTTCTTGCTGTGGGAGATGTAGCCACCCCGGCGGATATGGATGCCCCCCATGCCGAAGTCACCCACCTCGTACTCGTTGGACAGCCAGTGCAGCTCGGCCTGGTCCCGGACGCCCTGGAGCCGCAGCTCGTGCTCGAGGTTGAAGAGGTACTCGAAGGCCGCTCCCTGACAGGTACACATGCCGTGGCCGGTGCCGATGAGGAAGCGTTGTCGCTCGCCCCGCCGCATGCGCTCGATCGACTCGGCCAGGGCATCGGCCGCCTGTTTGGCGTGCCGGTAGGTGCACACCGACTGGCTATTTTTCTCCGGTCCCAGCCCCTCGGTGGCGCCGAAGTTGAGCTTCGGGCCGGTGGCGTTGATCAGGAAGTCGTACGGGATGCGCTCCTGCACGCCCGCCTTGGCAGGCTCGGTGTACTCCACGTCGACGTAGGGCCGCCCCTCGCTGGCGTCGCCCTCCGGGTGGAGGGCCGTGGCCTTGGCCTGGCGGAAGTCGACGCCCACCTTGTCGTAGATCGGGCGCAGCTCGGTGATCACCTTCTCCGGCGCCATCCGGCCGACGCCGACCCAGATGTTGGAAGGAATCCAGTTGTAGTAGCTGTTCGGGCTGACCACGACGACATCGTGCTCCTTGCCCAGCCAGCTCTTGGCGAACGATGCGGCGGTGTGGCCAGCGACACCGGCCCCGAGAATGACGACACGAGCCATGGTGACCCCCTCGGCAAATGCGACTAGCGAGTAGCCTGTCAGGTGATATGGGTGCGGGGTCCGCATGTCTGCGCCCCACGTGAGGAGCCCTAGCAGCAACCGTGCCAGTGCTGCCTGTCACGCCCCTTAAACCCTCCCGTCACCTAACCCATTGGCATACCGCGCAGGGCCGGCGGGGAGCTCGACCATTTACTGACACGGCACTCCGCCGTTTTGTCAGGAATGGCAGAGCCGATGGCACAAAGTTATGCCAAACTGTTGAAAGCTGGTCATGTTGGTCGGGGCGGACTACCCTCGGCGAGGGCGCGCCTAGATGAGTGGACCGCAACCATGGCTCGTCGAGGAAACGTGGATGCCGGTCGAGAGAGAGATCGCGAGCTGGCTTGAAACCCATGATCGCCCGTTCGCGGTGATGGACAAGGACTACCGGATCGTCGGGGTGAACCGGGCCTACGAGCTCGCCTACCAGGTGACGGCCGAGGAGGTGATCGGCCGGCACTGTTATCAGGTCACCCACCACCACTCCTCCCCCTGCTGCGAGCACGGTGAGGCGTGTCCCCACCACCTGGTGTTCGACGGCAAGCAGCTACAGCAATGTCTCCACACCCACTTTGACGGCAAGGGGCGTCCCCACTGGGTACGGGTGACCGGGCACCGCATCACCTCGGCCACGGGTGAGGTCTTCCTCGGCGAGGGGGTGTGTGAGATCGCCGCCCAGGAGCTCGACAAGGAGGACGCCCACGGCGGCCCGAAGATGGTCGGCCGGGCACCGGCTTACCTCTCCATGGTCGAGCGCCTGGCGTTGGCGGCAAGTACCGCCAACCCGGTGCTGATCCAGGGGGAGACCGGCACCGGCAAGGAGCTGGCGGCCGCCTTCATCCACCACCACTCGGAGCGGCGCGGCCGCCCCTTTATCTGCCTCGATTGTACCGTGCTGTCCGACGGCCTGTTCGAGAGCGAGGTCTTTGGCCACGAGGCGGGTGCTTTCACCGATGCCGAGAAGGCCCGGCGCGGGCTGTTCGAGCTGGCCGATGGTGGCACCATCTTTCTCGACGAGATCGGCGAGATGCCCCTTTCCTGCCAGGCCAAGCTGCTGCGGGTTCTGGACACCCGCGAATTCCGCCGGGTGGGTGCAGAGCAGACCATGAAAGTGGATGTGCGGGTGGTCTGTGCGACCAACCGGTCGTTGTGGGACTGCGTGGAGGCCCGCACCTTCCGCAAGGATCTCTATTACCGGATCGCGTGTTTCACCGTCCGGATGCCGGCGTTGCGGGAACGGCTGGAAGACCTGCCGCTGCTGGCGGAGGAGATCCTGCGCCGCTGCCCCCACTCCCAGAGAGGTGCGGTGCGGCCCACCCTGAGTCCGTCAGCCGTATCCCTCCTCCAGTCCTACACCTACCCCGGCAACGTCCGCGAGCTGAGCAACCTCCTGCAGGTGGCCGCCACCACCGGCGGTAGTTACATCGACGCGTCGGACGTGCGCCGGGCGGTGGCGCAATTTCAGGCGTGGGCCGCTCCCCTGGAGGTGTCGCCGGAAGGGGGGCCTTCCGTCCCTGCCGAGGCCGAGGTTCCGACGCCGATCTCCGAAACCGAGCGGTGCTACATCCGGGAGCTTCTCCACCGCTACCACGGCCGCCGGCGGCCGGTGGCCAAGGCCCTGGGGATGAGCGAGCGCACCCTCTACCGCCGGCTGAAGCAATACCGGCTGCAATAGCTCGGCGCCGGCCGGCGGATCCGGGCTCGCGGATTACCCTTGCCCGATGCCACGCAGGGTATCGATCAGGGTGTCGCGGACCGCCTCCTTGACGCGGCGGGCGGCCTCCGCATCGGCCTCCTCCGGGTCGGCACCACTACCCTTGGCGCGCAGGGGCGCGACGTGGGTCGGGCCGGCGGGACCCTCCAGCCGCACCCGCAGCTCGCCCTCCAGGTAGACGAAGGGACGGCCGTCCGTCGCGGCTTCACGGCGGTCGAGGCGCACGTCCACCTTCCCGGTGCCGGCGACGGCCGGCAGCAGCGAGACCCGTTGTAGGGTCCCCTCCACCGCCTCGCGCAGGCCGGGAACCGGCGCACCGGTGACGGTCACCTGTACCCCGTAGGCGGCGAGGGCCTGGCGTGCGGCACTCTCGATCCGATGGTCACTCAGCCGTCGGGGTGAATCGAGGGTCTTGCCGGTGAGGGTGTGGTAGTGGACGCGATACTGGGCGCGGCGGTCGAGCTCGAAGAGGATGGCGAGGCCGGCGACCAGCCGTTCCTCGGCGGTGTCGGCCTCCAGCCCGTCGCGCGCCGTATCGAGACGTTCATTGGCCTCCTTCCAACCGTCCTTCGCGTAGGTGGACTCCGCCTCCCGATCGAGGCGGGCGAGGCAATACCATAGGTCGCTGTTCTTGTTGTGGGCGATGGCCTCGATAAAGACGGCGCGCAGCTCGACGTCCATCGGCGGGACCAGGTTGCGCGGCGCCGTGGCATGCATGCCCCGACCACGCAGCCAATCCGCCACGGCCGCCTCGGCCGCTTCCTGCACGCGATAGAGATCGACGTCGAGGTTGCCGCGCCCCTTCACCACCCCCACGCCGTACAAAGCGTCGCCGTCCTCCCGGTCGTGGTCGAGCCACCGGGGCGGGCTCTTGCGCTCGTCCACCTCGGGGAGGGGGGCCGCGGAGAGGCGGGTGGCGTCCACCGCCGGGATGACCAACCCCTCGCGCAAGGGGCGCTTGTGGCCGCAGGCGAGGGACATCGCCACCACTACCACCAGGAGAGCCAGGGTCGAGGTCTGCATGGAAAATCCTTTCGGTCGGGCGCGGGTAGGGGCACGGCATGCCGTGCCCCTACGGGGTGCTGTGCGCTGTGGATGTCTCGGCGCGATCGATGCACAGGCTGTCGAGCTATCGCCGTGGGTCAGAAGACCCGGTATTTGCGGAACACCGTCGTGCCGTCGTGGATCTCCAACGGTTCCTGTGCGATGCGCCGGCCGTCGACGGCCACCTCCAGGGTAGCAGCCCCGGCCACCACCGGCAGGCGGGCGAGGTAGATCTGCGCCGGCAGGGACTCCCAGGAGCGGGTATCGGCGACCTCGGTAGCGATGTTGGCCACCCGCACCAGGACCTCGGCCACGTCGCCGCCCTTGCGGCGCGCCTCCTGCGCGGCCAGCTCCTTGGCCACCGCCCGGGCCACCAGGCGGGCCAGGTCGCGGCCGCGGCGGTCGTCGAGCTCCCGGCCCGCCACCGCCGCCACGTCCTCCACGGGATAGGCGGTGTCGCGTACCTCGCCGACCGTTACCGCCACCGCGCGCCGCCCGCCGCTGCCGCCGGTGAGCCGCGGCAGGGAGAGACGGGCGGGGAAGCCGTGGGGGGTAGGGATGATGACCGACTCGCTCACCTTGTACGGCGCCCGGCCTGCGTCGACGACCACCACTACCGTGGCCGCCGCGACCGGTGCGTCGGCGGCCAGCGGGAAGGCGCCCAGCACGGCGGCCACCTCGTCGGCAAAGCCGAGGTGACGCGCGAGACGCACCGCCGCCGCGGGCACATCCGGCGGCATGGCCCCACCCTTGCCGTACAGGGCGAGGGCGTTGCGGTACGCCACCATGGCGTCCGGCGCCTCCCCCGCCGCCTCGTAGATGACGCCGGTGAAGTAGCGCAGGAACGCCTCCTCGCCGAACAGCCCGGCCGTGCCGATCCGGCCGGCCAGGTCGCCCAGGCGCACGTCCAGGCGCCGGCACTCCACCACCGCCTCGCCCACCTCGCCGAGCAGGAGATAGTTCACCGCCTTGTAGTAGTTGATGAGCGCCTGCTCGTAGGCCGCCCCCGCGTAGGCCCGGGTCTGGTCGTTGACCAGGAAGCTCGCCGTCTCGCGGGAGACGCTGCGGGTGAGGAGGACCTCGACCCTCTCCTCGGCCGCCGCCAGGAGCCGATTGCTCTCCCGGTAGTCGCCGATCATCTGCTTCACCACCCCGGCATTGAGCAGGTAGAGCAGCCAGTCGTTGCCCCGGACCTTCTTGCCGTACTGCGCCAGGGTGACGTCCGCCGCCGTCACTTGCCCGGCGTACAAGGCGTCGATGGCGCCGTGCAAGGTGACCCGGCCGGCACATGCGACCAGGGACGCGGCGACAGCCCCCGCCAGGAGCCACCGCAGGGTCGTACTGGCACCGCCGCCCGCCCCCGCCGTCTCCCTCCCCCGTCGGGGGAGGGCTTGGGTGGGGGCGCATGAACGGAACGCGCCGCTCGGTACGTACGCCCTCCCCCCGTCCCCCTCCCGGGGGGAGGGGGAGCCCCGCGACTCCCCTACGGAGAGCATCACTCGTCCTGGCTACAGCGTCGCCCCGGCGCGCTTGACGTACTTCTTGATCTTCTTGTCGCCGATCCACACCTTGCGGTTGGTGCGCATGTCGACCAGCTCCAGGTCGACCTGGTAGAAGACCACCGAGCGTCGCCCCTCCTTGTCGACGATCGAGCTCAGGGTGCCGATCAGCATGTAGTCGGCGCCGCTCTCCTCGCCGTGGAAGGAGCGACTCGCCTCGGCGGTGTAGCCGGCCTGGGCGTCACGCTCGGAGCGGAGCTGTTCGCGCTCCCCGGCGCCGGCGACGAAGGTGGCGTCGCCGGAGTTGATGATCGCCCGCTCCAGGTCCTTGACGAAGGTCTGGGTGCCGATGTGCTCGGTGCTGCGGTTGGCGATGGTGCCGACGATCAGCACCGGTTGCCGGCCGGTGTGGGCGCGGCGGAACTGATCGACCCACGGGTGGGAGAGGCAGTCCTGGATCAGCGCCTCGGCCACCATCTGCGAGTCGGTGTCGTTCCACCTGCCGCTGACGTCCTTGACCTCCTCCACATCGAGCCGTTTCACGCTCGTGGCACACGCCGTGAGCAGGACCAGGGGAACGATGAGGGTGGTGCGTCCAAACATGGCGACCTCCGAAAAAAGGGCAAGACAGGGAGCGTCGGGTTGTGCGGGGGGCGCGCCGTCACTCCCCGTCAATGGTGATGAGGCTGTGGACCGAGTACCCCTGGAGACGCCGGCGCCCGCCGAGGAAGCCAAGCTCGACGAGAGTGGCGATCTCCACCACCTCGGCTTGCAGGCGCTCCACCAGCTTCACGGTGGCGGCGAGGGTCCCGCCGGTGGCGATGAGATCGTCGACGATCACCACCCGGTCGCCCTTGCCGAGGGCGTCGGTGTGGATCTCCAGGGCGTCGCTGCCATACTCGAGGTCGTAGCTCTCGCTGTACGACGCCGCCGGCAGCTTGCCCGGCTTGCGCACCAGGGCCAGGCCGCAGCCGAGGGTGTGGGCCAGGGGCGCACCGAACAGGAAACCGCGCGACTCGATGGCCACCACCCGGGCGATGTTCCGGTCGCGGTAGCGGCGGGCCAGGGCCTCGATCGCCAACGCGAAGGTCTCGCCGTTACCCAGCAACGGGGTGATGTCCTTGAACACGATGCCGGGCTTGGGAAAGTCGACGACGTCGCGCAGGGCGGCAAGCAGTCGGTCTTGGACGGGATCGGACATCGGGGGTCAGCGATTAGCTGTCAGCTCCCCCTCCCCCCGGGAGGGGGTTGGGGGGAGGGCGCACGGAAAGAGCACCTCGCTCGGGACATTAGCAGATTCGGCGCCTCATCCCGCCGCCCCCACCCCAGCCCTCCCCCGGTGGGGGAGGGGGCTATGGATGCTAATCCAAGAGAAACTCATCCAGCACCGCGCCGTACTCGCGGACGATCTGGCGCAGTTTCTTCAGCGCGCCCGACTCGATCTGGCGGATGCGTTCGCGGGTCACGCCGAACTCCTTGCCGATTTCCTGTAAGGTAAGCCCCTCGCCGTCGTCGTGCATGCCGAAGCGCTGCTCGATCACCTTGCGTTCCGTCTCGCTGAGGCGGTGCATCCACGCCTGGATCAGCTCGTGACGCTTGAGTACCTCGGTAAAGTGGCTGGGGGAGGTGGTGCCGCGATCCTCCACCATCTCGACCAAGGTGGTCTCGGACCCGTCGGCGAGGGGCACGTCGAGGGACTGGGCGTCCCGGGTCAGGGCGCGCAGCTTGCGCACCTCCTGGACCGTGGTGTCCATGAGCTCCGCCATCTCCTCGTCCGAGGGGACGTCCCCGTATTGCTGCGTCGACTTCGCCAGGGTGCGGAGCAGGCGATTGAGGCGGTCATCGATGTGCACCGGCAGGCGGATGGTCCGGAGCTGGTTGACGAAGGCGCGTTCGATCGATTGCTTGATCCACCACGAGGCATAGGTCGAGAGCTTGAAGCCGCGGCGCCAGTCGAACTTTTCCACCGCTCGGATCAGCCCCAGGTTGCCCTCCTCGATGATGTCGAGAAACGGCAGGCCCCGGTTGCGGTAACGCTTGGCGATGTTCACCACCAGGCGCAGGTTCGCCTCGATCATGTGTTGCCGAGCCTCCTCCGAGCCGGCCTCGATCTGTTGGGCAAGCGCCACCTCCCCCTCCTTGGTGAGGAGGGGCACGCGGCAGATCTCCTGAAAGTAGATCTTGAGGCTGTCGAGCTTGGCGCCGAGGTCCGCTTCTTGCGCTTCCTCTTCGCCCTCGTCCTGGCCCTCGAGATCCGGGACTTCAGGATCGTCGTCGTCGTTCAACGCTGAGCTCATGGGCTTCTGTGGCGTGGGGGGAGGTGCCGAACGGGACAGTGACAAAATGGCAGGTCCGGTGCAGTCGTTGCGATTTTGGGTGGGGCGGAGAGAATAGGTCAACTTCGGCAACACCTGCACCCTTTTCGTCAACCTTGTGGGCGGTGACGATCGGTGCCGATGCCTCCCTTTGTGATGGCGCTTCTTCTCCAGACGGCGAGCGGCCCCGGCGAGCTCTTTGCACCCCACGACCACCGCGCGCAACGGCGGCTGATCGTCGCGTTCCTCCTCTCGATCCTCCTCCACCTGGTCATTCTTTCCCTGTTCCGAGCCGAGTGGTGGCAGCCGCCCCTGCCGCGCGAGGAGGAGTGGTTCGAGGTAGTCCCCGTGCCCGCACCGCCCGCCAAGCGATTACCCGTGGTCGAGACCCCGGAGGTGCCGGAAAGCCCGCCGCCCGCCAAGCCCGAGGCCCTCGCCGAGCGCAACCTACGCAAGGAGGGAACGGGTAAGCCGACCGCGGCCCCCCTGGAGGGGGAGGTGGAGACCATCCCCCTGGCGCCCAAGCCCCCTGCGGCGGCACCGGCACCGCGGCCGGCGCCACTCCCGAAGCCCTCGCCGCCACAAGCCGAACCCGTGCCGGCCGCCCGCCCCGCCCCGCCCGTGGAGCGGGAGGGCGACCTGCTGCCCTCGCCCACCCGCGCGACGCCCAGGGAGCAGGCGGCGAGGCCCCCGGCGCCCGTCGCGCCGGCGGCGCCCCCGGCGCCCGCCCCGAGCCCCCCGAGCACGACCCGCAGCCGTCCCCCGCCGGATCTAGTGCCGAACTGGGACAGCGAGATGTACGCGCCGTACACCGCCCCCCGGGCCGGCGCCCCGGAGCTCGCCTACCCCGGCCGCCGCTCCATCCCCCTGGACACCGCCGACGACCGCTTTATCTCCTACTTCCTGAGCATCAAGCGACAGATCGAATACATCTGGGACTACCCGCAACGCGCCGCCGAGCGCGGCGAGCACGGCGACTGCGTCATCCAGTTCACCATCCTCAAGGACGGCCGGGTGCGAGACATCAAGCTCCTGCGCAGCTCCGGCTTCCCGGACCTGGATCGCGAGGCCCTGAACGCCGTGGCCGACGGCGCCCCGTACAACCCCATCCCCCCACGCCTCGCCACCGACGAGCTGGTGGTCACCGGCACCTTCCGCTACGTCCTCCACCGCCTCCAGCCCTTCGTTCGATGAGTCGCCCCGAAGGGGCGTCCCTGAATCCCCCTCCCTGGGGGAGGGCGCGTGGAGCCGCCCTCGCCTCAGCCCGACCGGCCCCACCCCGTCCCTCCCCCGGAGGGGGAGGGCTCTGCGGACTCCGTTATGACGTGAGCCGATCCGTCAAAACGTCACCACCAGGGCCGTTTCCGTGAAGTAGTCGAGCTCCCGATTGCCCTCCACCGGCTGGGCATCCCATTTCCCTGTGAGAGCGAACTTGAGTGACAGGTAGGAGTTGAGCGCCACCTCCACCGCGGTGAGGGTATTCACCCGGAGGTCCTCGGTGTCGCTCAGGTTCTGCAAGAGCTCGACGTCTTGGCGGAACGAGGCCCGCTCGGTGAACTTGTGGATGTACTTGCCGTACAGGCGCGCGGCCGGATAGTTCTCGGCCTCCGGCTCCTTCTCCTCGTACACGTAATCGAGGCCGGCCTCCACGACGAAGAGGTTGCGCTCGCTCTCGATCAGCTCGTGGCCGATACCCACCCGGCCCGTGACGCGGTAATCGAAGCCGGCGAACTCGTCCCGCTCCACCCCGAGGTAGTAGAGGCTGTAGGTGTGGGGGGTGTGAAAGCAGTCGTACTGGCCGTTGAGGTATTCCGCCTCGGCGGTCTTCTCCCCCTCGCTCTCGCTGTACAGGGCCCCGACCTTGACGGTGATGCGGTCGACCTCCGGCCGCTCATTGACCAGCTCGAAGCGCACGCTCCCCGACTTGCTGCGGCTGTTGCCCGAGGCGGTGAGGAGGCTGAGCTGGCCGCTGCCCTGCCACGTGCCATGCGCTGCATCGTCCGCCGCCACCGACCCGCCGAGTACTGGCACGGTGGTCGCAACGAGCAGGGTAGCGAGGAGGCTACGGATTTGGCACGGAACGCAGAGGGATCGGCGGGTATGGATCAGGCTGGATTCCTTTCATTTCATTGATCGACGGACAGGGTTGTCTCCGGTCGTCGCGGCGCGGCCCTGCCGGCGCACGCACGGCGCAGAGGCGCCGGGAAGACCGGTCTGCCAGTCAGGCGACCATCTCGACCAGTTGCCCGAGGAGGGCATGGGCCCGAGCGCCCGGGGAGGCCTCGGACGCGGGGGGGGCTTCGCTCGCGTCGGTGGCCGCAGCGCGCACCGCGAAGCCTTCCAGATACGCCTCCACCATCTGCAAGGTGGCCTTGGCATCGGGCGATGCCAGCAGCAGGTAGATCACATCGTTCTTGTGGGTCGAGTGGTCCGGGAACGCCTCGGCCACGCGGCCCTGGAGCTCGGCAAACCGTTCCGGTGCAGTGGTCCGCAGGGCCACCACGGAGAAGCTCTCTGCCAGCAGGAAGCGGTGTCGGACCCGTTCCCCGAACTCGACCGGGATCGAGTCGGGCAGCACGCCCACGAAGGCCGGCTCGCTATAGAGCACGGTGCGGTTGCCGCCCTCCTGGCCGGCCCGGCGCAGGGCCTGGGCCGCGCAGCTCAGGATTGCCGGACCGGCGCTCACGGCGTCACAGACCCCGACGCTGACCGTGACCGATACGGTCCCGCCATGGGGAAGGGGAACCTGAATCTGCTGGATCTCGCGGCGCAAGATCTCCGCGACGTTGTGCGCCCCGGATGCCGGCGTGCGCGGCAGTAGCACCATCATCTCGGCACCGCCGAAGCGGTATGCCGCGTCGGTGCCCCGGCGGACGGTCTTCAAGATGCGCCCCACCCGCTGGAGGGTGGCGTCGCCCACGGCCCGGCCGTGGCGATCGTTGATCCCCTGAAAATCGTCGACGTGGCAGTGGAGGAGAGCCAGGTTCTCGCCGCCGCGATCGCCGGCGTGCAGCGCCCGGTGAAAGGCCTGCAATCGGTCGGCGAGGTCGCGCTCCAGGCGCTCCCGGCTGCGCAGCCCAGTGAGGGGATCGATGCCCGCCGTCTTCGCCTCGACCTTCAGCCGGCGGATCACGCCGAGCAGCGGCACCTCTGTCGGGCTGTCCGTGGCCACCTCCGGCTCGTCGATCTCCGCCAGCTCCTCGCGGATCGCAGACAGCTCGCCCGAGAGGTGCTCGATCCGTTCGTCGAGGAGGGTGTGGGCCTCGTCATGCAGCTCTCGCTCCAGGGTGGTCTGGAGCTTTACCTCGAGGGCTTGGACGACCTGTAGTCGCTCCTGGGTCTCGCGTTCCTGGTGCAGCAGGTCGGCCTCCCGTTTGGCCAGCGTTTTCTGGCGCTCTTCGAGCTGGCCGAGGAGCTCGGCGTACAGCGTGCTGACCGTCCCCTCGACCTTGGCCAGCTCCTCCTGCACCTCCTTGCGCAGGGCCTCCTCCTCGTGACGCTGGGCCTGCTCCTGGGCGAACATTGTGGTGAGCGCCTCGAGGTCGGCGGCCAGCTTCGTCGCCTCTGCTTGGCCCGGCTCGTGGGCTCCCCTTGCGAGCCCGAAGACGGCGCGAAACAGCCGGTCGAGGCGACCGGCGTCCTGCTCCGCACGCGGCACCGCGCGCATGAAGCAGTCGTACACCCCGAGGAATCGCTCCGTATTCTCCTGCGTGGCATCCACCTGGTAGGCGCGGAAGTAGTAGCCCATCAGACGGCGGAGCTGGCCGTCGTCCTGCCGGCGTAGTCGCCGAGGGTGGTGCGGCTTGGTCATCTCCCTCCCCAGGGGGCTACAAGTGAAGACTTGTTGGGAGCCTGTCGGGCCATCGACTTTACCTCACTCGCCCCCCGAGAGGAGAGATTTCATCGCAAATTTTTTCCTCACCGGTCACGGCTTCGCCGGCCGCTCCTGCCACCGGGCCTCGAGACGCTGGCGCTGCTCCCGGAAGCGCTGCTTCACGGCCTCCGGCGTCGTCGCCAGCAACCAGTCATTGCCCCGCACCACCGCCGGCGCCAGGGCTGAATGTCTCAGGGACGGGCTCTCCGGGCCGGTCAAGGCGGTCCACCCGAGGATCACGCCGCTCCCCGCGACCAGCCCCATGGCGAGACCGGCCACCCCACCGAGGAGACGGTTGAGCCAGCCGACGTCCGCCGCTTCCAGGCCGCGGGTGACCAGCCACGCGGCGACCGCCGCGACGAGGATGATAGCCAGGAAGACCACCCCGTAGGCGACGACCGCCGCGACCCCCTCCGGCAGGCCATTGGCCGCGAACATTTGCGCCACCACCGGCGACAGCCGCCCGGCGAACAGGACGGCCAGTGCCAGGCCGCCGAGGGCGGCGCCGATCTTCACCAGCCCCTTCAGCACCCCCAAAAGGACCAGGACGATCAGGAGGGCGCACAGCATGCCGTCGAGGAGGTTCATGGCGGGATCATGCCGCCATGTCGTCAACGGTGCCAGGTGCGGGTTTGGGGGATGCGGGATGGGGGTTGGGGGGGATGGATGGCCGCTGGCGCGGCCAATACATCCTGACGAGTGGCTATCCCGCCCAGCGGCATCTCACCCGGCCCGCAGGGCCGACCTTTCCCTCATCCCCCACCCCCGTTCCCCACCCCGGCGGCGCGGCGGCCCATGTGCCGCCGCTCCACCCGCTGTGCTAACCTTCGCCGTCCCGCCCCCGCCGTTCCCCCAATCCCTCCCTGAGGTATCCCGGCACCATGCCCGACTACTTGACCGTCGACATCGAAGACGAGATGCGGCGTTCCTACATGGATTACGCGATGAGCGTGATCGTGGGCCGTGCCCTGCCGGACGTGCGCGACGGCCTCAAGCCGGTCCACCGCCGCGTTCTCTACGCCATGGAGGAGCTGGGGGTGGCGTGGAACAAGGCGTTCAAGAAGTCGGCACGCATCGTCGGCGACGTGATCGGCAAGTACCACCCCCACGGCGATTCGGCGGTCTACGACACCATGGTGCGCATGGTGCAGGAGTTCTCCCTGCGCTACCCCTTGATCGACGGCCAGGGCAACTTCGGGTCGGTGGATGGCGACGCCCCGGCGGCCATGCGTTACACCGAGGTCCGCCTGGCGCGCATCGCCCACGAGATCCTCGCCGACCTCGACAAGGAGACCGTCGACTTCGGGTCCAACTACGACGACTCCCTCACCGAGCCCCTGCTCCTGCCGACGCGGGTGCCCAACCTCCTGGTCAACGGCGCCACCGGCATCGCGGTCGGCATGGCGACCAACATCCCGCCACACAACCTCGGTGAAGTGGTGGATGGGCTGGTCCACCTGATCGATCACCCGCAGGCCACGGTGGACGAACTGATGACCCACGTGGTCGGTCCGGACTTCCCCACCGCCGGCATCATCCACGGCATGGAGGGAATCCGTGAGGCGTACCGCACGGGCCGCGGCCGCATCCAGCTCCGTGCGAGCTGCGTGATCGAGACCGCAGGCCGCAAGTCGGCACGTGACGCGATCATCGTCAACGAGCTGCCCTATACCGTGAACAAGGCGCGGCTGATCGAGAAGATCGCCGAGTTGGTGCGGGACAAGAAGATTGAGGGCATCACCACCCTGCGCGACGAGTCCGGGCGCGATGGGATGCGCATCGTCATCGAGATCAAGCGCGACGACCAACCGCAGGCGGTGCTCAACCAGCTCTACAAACACACCCAGCTCCAGACCACCTTCGGCATCATCTTCATGGCGCTGGTGGACGGCCAACCCAAGGTGCTCAACCTGCGCCAAATGTTGCGCTACTTCCTCGAACACCGGCGGGTAGTGGTCACCCGGCGCACCGAGTTCGAGCTCAGGAAGGCACAGGAACGGGCGCACATCTTGGAGGGATTAAAGATCGCCCTCGATCACCTGGACGCGGTGATCAAGCTGATCCGCGCGGCCTCCGGACCGGAGGTCGCCCGCAACCAGTTGATGGAGCGCTTCGAGCTCTCCCAGCGTCAGGCCCAGGCGATCCTCGACATGCGCCTGCAGCGTCTCACCGGCCTGGAGCGCGAGAAGATCCTCACCGAGTACCAGGAGGTCCTCGCCACTATCGCCCGCCTGGAGCACATCCTCGCCCACGAGGAGGAGGTCGACCGGATCATCAAGGAGGAGCTGATCGCCCTCCAGGCGCAGTTCGGCGACCGGCGACGCACGGTCATCGTGCCGTTTTCCGCCGACATCTCCATCGAGGACATGATCGCCGACGAGGACATGGCGATCACCCTCTCCCACGGCGGCTACATCAAGCGCAACGCCACCTCCCTGTATACGGCGCAGCGCCGCGGCGGCAAGGGCAAGACCGGCATGCAGACCCGCGAGGAGGACTTCGTCGAGCACCTGTTCATTGCCAGCGCCCACGACTACCTGCTGTTCTTCACCGACCAGGGGCGGGTCTATCGCCTCAAGGTGTACGAGATCCCCCAGGCCGGGCGCGCGGCGCGCGGCAAGGCGATCGTCAACCTCCTCGACCTGCAGAAGGGCGAGGGGATCGCAGCGTGCCTGGCGGTGCGCGACTTCACCGACGACCGGTTCGTGATCCTGGCGACCCGCCACGGCGTGGTGAAGAAGTCGCCGCTCTCCGAGTATGCCAACATCCGCGCCGGCGGGATCATCGCCATCACCGTCGACGAGGGCGACGAGGTGATCGGCGCGCGCCTCACCACCGGCGACCAGGAGGTCTTCCTCGCCAGCCGCAGCGGCAAGGCGATCCGCTTCGCCGAGACCGACGTCCGGCCGATGGGGCGCACCTCGCGCGGGGTGCGAGGGGTGACCCTCAAGGGCGACGACCAGTTGGTGGCGATGGAGGTCCTCAACCCCGGATCGACCATCCTCACGGTCACCGAGAACGGCTTCGGCAAGCGCACACCGCTGGAGGACTACCCGGTCCAGAACCGCGGCGGCCAGGGGGTGATCACCATCAAGACCACCCCACGCAACGGCATGGTGGCCGGTGCCATGCAGGTGGCCTCCGACGACCACCTGATGCTCTCCACCGAAGGCGGCAAGATCATCCGCATGGTGATCGCCGACATCTCCACCGTGGGGCGCAACACCCAGGGCGTCCGTTTGGTGGAGCTTACCGACGACCTGGTCTCGGGCGTCATGCGCCTCGCGGAGCCGGAGGAAGGGGAGGAAGAGGAAGAGTAGGACCCAGGGCCAGACACATACCCCCTCCCTCCGGGAGGGGGACAGGGGGAGGGCAGAACAATCGATCCGCCCCGCAGGGGCATCCCATGAGGCCCTCTCCCCCCGGGAGAGGGCCAGGGTGAGGGCGCCTGGGACAACCACTCTGCGATCCCCGCCGCCCCCACCCCGACCCTCCCCCGGTGGGGGAGGGAGCCCGCAAGATCGCCATGGCCGTTATCAAGTCCCTCCAGATCGGTCTCCCGCAGCGGGTCGCAGGAGACGGTGAAGAACGCTTCACCGCCTTTGCCAAACGGCCGGTCAGCGGACCCGTGCGCCTCACCCACACCGGCCTGGTCGGCGACGGGGTCGGCAGCCCCAAGGTCCACGGCGGGCCGGACAAGGCGGTGTGCTGTTACCCCGCGGAACACTACCCCGCCTGGGAGCGCGAGCTGGGCGTGGTCCTCGGCCCGGCCGCCTTCGGCGAGAACTTCACCACCGCGGGGCTCACCGAGGAGAGCGTCCACATCGGCGACCG
>DASWHD010000211.1:0-7592 GCA_036393335.1 bacterium | reverse complement strand
GTCTCACCGATCCAGCCGCTACCAGTACCATCCAGGAAGATCGATTGGATCTTTGCGGCGCTGCCATAGGCGCCGTTTCCGCCACCCATCTGACTCTCCAGCCGGAAGTCGAAGACGTCGATCGGGCTGCCGTACTCGATGTCGTAGACCACCTGCTCGCCGCCGGTGAAACGATCCGGAGTATCAGCCGTCTCAAAGGCAAATTTGATATCAAAGTTGCCGTCGCCGTCCGCCATGAAGGCGTTATCCCCCGTATCGATGAGTGTCGGCGGAGCATCGCTATTGTCGACCACGGTAAAGCTCAGACCCATGGGGTCGTCAGAGAAGTTGAACAACCACCGTTCGACGAACTCGCTCCCGACCAAGTTGGTCGTCGACATCGTCAGCCGCACGCCGTTGGCGCCGATGGTGTCGGTCTGATCGTTGAAGACGGCCGTGATCCACGGCGTAGGCCCTTGCGGATCGTCTCCCCCACTAAACTCAAAGTCCAAGTTGTAGGTGAGAATGGTCGCCGAGGCGCTCACCCCCATTCCGAGAATCAACGGTACAGCCGCGAACATGGTGACGAGGTTTCGCCTCATTTTCCGACCCTCCTTCTGTTAGGGTGCTCTGTCTGCGTGTGAATCTCGACAATGTGTGTAAGGTCTGCTTTACGTCTTTGTCGCTGGCGACCGAGGCGCCCACGGGCGAATCTGCAAAGTTCCAGCGAGACGATTACCTTCTTAGCAGTTCGCGTGCCAGCACACCCACAAATCGCTACGTTTGCCTTCGGTTAAAAAACAACCTTGTATTCTCAATTAGTTACCCACACTCGTGGAGGCCGATCCCAGCCCTGACCGCCACCTATCCCTGTCTTCACCCGTAAAGAAACTGGACAGACGACTGCGTCCCCAACGACTCCGGAGGGGCGACTCGTCGGGGTCAGAAGCGGAAACTCCTGTTTCCACTGAGGGGAACGGAGGGGGTGGGCATGGCGCCCAGCGTCGCAAAGTGAGATCGGGGGATGTATCAGCCTGAGACGGTGAAAATTCACCACATCGCTCGGTCCCACAGGCGCCCAGCAACCCGTTCAGGTCGAACCTTCCCCCTCCTCCGCCAGCCGCAGCCCCACGGTGATGTAGTGGGTGCCGGAGACGAGGCTGATGGCGGCGGTGAGGTAGTAGAGGTCGCGCAGGGGCAGGGAGAGCTCCGGAAAGCTGCCGGCCAGGAGCACCGCTGCGACGGTGACCATCTGCACGAAGGTGCTCACCTTGCCCGGCAGGCTGGGGGTCATGGTGAAACGGCCGATGCGCCGGTAGAGGATGACCACCGCCGCGATGATCAACACGTCCCGCACCACGATGGCGGCGGTGAGCCAGCCCGGGACCCGCCCCACGTAGGTCAGCGCCAGGTAGCTCCCCAGCAGCAGGCTCTTGTCCGCCAGGGGATCGATGAACGCCCCGAGCCGGCTCTTCTGGTGCAGCACCCGTGCCAGGAAGCCGTCGAGGGCATCGGTGACGGCGGAGGTGGCGAACAGGGCGAGGGCGATCTCCCAGCGCTCCACCAAGATGTAGGCGATGGCGACCGGCGCCGCCAGCAACCGCAGGAAGGTGAGAACATTGGGTAGGGTCACGTGTCCCCCGTTGCTTGGACCCCGAAATCTATCCCGCGGCCGGCTCCCTCACTCGATCCAGCCACTGCCGAATGGTAGCCTGGAACGGTGCCAAAGCGACCACGCGAGCCACACTTCCCGCACTGCTGGGGCCGGCAGTGGGGTACCCCCTCTGCCTCTTGCCGAACGGCGGCTCCTGCGGGTTAAATGCCGCGCTTTGCCGGCAGGCGGTCGTATTTCCGATCGTGCCCTATTCCGCCGCGCCGGTCCGAGCCTGCCGTATTCATCGAACCTGCTGCACGTATACAACTGTCTTTCTCCCCCACCGAGACATCACGACGCCTTGCAGAGAGGGGGATGCGCCCGCGAGCCGCGATGGCGACCCGAAACCCTGACTGCGAGGGAGGCTACCGACCATGAAGGTTGTCGTACCCAAGGAAGTAGCGCCCGGAGAACGCCGGGTCGCGTTGGTGCCGGACGCCGTGCCACGCCTGCAGAAGATGGGGATGGAGGTGGCCGTGGAGGCTAGCGCCGGCGCCGGCGCCGGCCACCCCGACGATGAGTACCGGCAGGCCGGCGCCACGGTCGTGGAGGGCGACGCGCTGTACGCGGGTGCCGACGTCGTCCTGAAGGTCGCCACCCCGACCCTCGAAGAGGCGGATCGCATCCCGGAGGGGGCGGTGGTGATCAGCCACTTCCAGCCCTTGGACCACCGGCAGCTCCTGGATCGTTACCTTGCCCGGCGCATCGCCGCCTTCTCCATGGAGTACATCCCACGCACCACCCTGGCTCAGGCGATGGACTCCCTCTCCTCCCAGGCCACCGCCGCCGGCCATCAGGCGGTGTTGATGGCCGCCGAGCGCCTGCCCAAGTTCTTTCCCATGCTGATGACCGCCGCGGGCATGATCCAACCGTCCACCGTGTTGGTGATCGGCGCGGGTGTCGCCGGCTTGCAGGCGATCGCCACGGCGCGGCGACTCGGCGGGGTCGTCGAGGTGTTCGATGTGCGCAAGGCGGCCAAGGAGGAGGCCCTGAGCCTCGGCGCCACTTTCATCGCGGTGGACGAGAGCGTCGATGCGGCCACGGCGGGTGGCTACGCCAAGGAGGTGTCGGAGGAGTACAAGCAGAAACAGGCCGCCCTCCTGCACGAACACGCCAAGAACGCCGACGTCATCATCACCACGGCCCTGATCTTCGGCCGCCCCGCGCCCAAGCTGATCACCGAGGCGATGGTCCAAGACATGAAGGAGGGCTCGGTGATCGTCGACCTGGCCGCGGAACGCGGCGGCAACTGCGAGCTGACCGTGCCCGGCGAGGAGGTGGTGCGCCACGGCGTGCGGATCCTCGGTTACACCGACCTGCCGAGCCGCATGGGGGTCCACGCCTCCCAGATGTATTCGAAGAACCTGCAAAACTTCCTCAAGCACCTCACCGCCGACGGTGCCTTCAAATTCGACATGGAGGACGAGATCACCCGCGGCGCGCTGATCACCCGCGACGGTGCGATCGTTAACGAACGGATCCGCACGGCGGTGCAAAGCGTGGGGTAATCCCCCGTTTTGCTCCCGACGCAGAGCTACCCTGTAGGGCTTGTCCCTGCCGGCCGACACCTGAGACACACGCAATGTGCCCTGGCGGGTTGCGACCCGCCCACTCGCAAGGAGGAGTTGCCGCCATGGAACCCATTTACTGGGCAGGCCTGTACGTCTTCGTGCTCGCCTGCTTCGTCGGCTTCGACACCATCAGCAAGGTGCCGCCGGTCTTGCACACGCCCCTGATGTCGGCGGCCAACGCCATCTCCGGCGTGACCATCCTCGGGGCGATCGTGGCCAGCGGGCGGGCCGGGTACACCCTCGCCACGGTGCTCGGTTTCCTGGCGGTGGTGTTCGCCACCATCAACGTGGTTGGCGGCTATGCGGTGACCGACCGCATGCTGCAGATGTTCCGGAAGGAGTAGGCGGCCGCCATGATCAGCGAATACATCGACCTCTTCTATATGACGGCGGCCGGCCTGTTCATCTTCGGCCTCAAATACCTCAACCACCCCGAGACCGCCCGCAAGGGCAACCTCCTGTCGATGGGGGCCATGCTCATGGCCATCATCGTCACCCTGCTGCACCACGAGGTGGTGAGCTTCGGCATGGTCCTTGCCGGTCTCGTCGTCGGCTCGGCGGTCGGTTTCGGCTGGGCGCGTATCGTCAAGATGACCGACATGCCGCAGATGG
Source organism: bacterium (assembly GCA_036393335.1). Taxonomy (GTDB): domain Bacteria; phylum CG2-30-53-67; class CG2-30-53-67; order CG2-30-70-394; family CG2-30-70-394; genus DASWHD01. Next base: position 3,776 of record DASWHD010000211.1, on the reverse strand, counting down.
TCGCCGTGTTCAACGGCTTCGGCGGCCTCGCATCCGTGCTCGTTGGGCTGTCGGAGATCGCCCGCCTCACCCCGAACTTCGACAACTTCACCATCATCGTCCTGGTCCTCACCCTGCTGATTGGCGGCGTCACCTTTTCCGGCTCGATGGTCGCCTTCGCCAAGCTGCAGGGGTTGCTGGGCGGCAGCCCGATCCTCCTTCCCGCCCGCCACATGGTGAACGCCGGCCTCGGGGTACTGGTCGTGGTCCTGGGCGCGGTGCTCGTTGCCTCCCCCGGCGCCTGGTTCTTCCACGTCCTGATCACCGTCATCTCCCTCGCCCTCGGCGTGCTGCTCACTATCCCGATCGGCGGCGCGGACATGCCGGTGGTCATCTCCCTGCTCAACTCTTACTCCGGCCTGGCGGTGGCGATGACCGGCCTGGTGCTGTCGGCGCCGGTGCTGGTAACCGTCGGCTCCCTGGTCGGCGCGGCCGGTCTCATCCTCACCAAGATCATGTGCGTCGGCATGAATCGCTCCCTGGTCAACGTGTTGTTCGGCGGGTTCGGCCAAGAATCGACGGGACTGGCCATGCCACCGTCGGAGATGGCGGAGGGTGAAGGGCCGAACGTCTTCACCGTCGACCAAGCGGTGGAGGCGATGAAGAGGGCCAAGTCGGTGATCATCGTCCCGGGCTACGGCCTCGCCGCGGCCCAGGCCCAGCACGCGGTACGGGAGATGGCCGACCTGCTGCAAAAGCGCGGCACGGACGTGAAATACGCCATCCACCCGGTGGCGGGCCGCATGCCCGGCCACATGAACGTCCTGCTGGCGGAGGCCAACGTCCCCTACCCGCAGCTCTACGACATGGATGACATCAATGACGACTTCGCCAAGACCGACGTGTCCATCGTCATCGGGGCCAACGACGTGGTGAACCCCGGTGCCAAAACCAACCCCCACTCCCCGATCTACGGCATGCCGGTGCTCAACGTCGAGGAGTCAAAGCAGGTGTTGGTTCTGAAGCGCTCCATGAATCCGGGCTTCGCCGGCATCGACAACGAGCTGTTCCTCATGGAGAACTGCGCCATGGTCTTCGGCGACGCCAAGGCCACCGTCAACGGCTTCGTGCAGGGGTTGTCGAATAGCAAGTAGCGTTGAGCGGTCAGCCATCAGCGGTCAGCACCCGGCAGTGGTCGAGGGCTGACCGCTTTTTTTTCGCCCATCCTCTCCCCTCCAGAAGACCGGAACGGTAAAGCGCAAGTGGGATCACGAAAGCATGCGCAGAACCGTTTCAGAATTTTCGTGTTTTACCCTTTTCGTGCTTTCGGGCTCCTTTTGTGTTGGTCGGGTCGTGGGACACGCCAGAGATGGACGTGACGGACATAGGTGATCCGGTGGCCCAGGTATCTGTCCTCGGATACGCTGCACGCCACTGAAAGCCGACCTCTGGTGGCTCACCACTAAACGCTGCCCATGGAGACCCTCTACCACCCTGATGCCGTCGCCCCGTTCCTGACCGATACCTCGGGTCTGAGTCACGCGCACTGCGAGGCGGTGATGGTCCCACAAACGGTGGAGGAGATCCCGGAGGCGTTGGCGCTGGCAGGCGCTGCGGGCCAGACCATCACCCTCTCCGGTGCCCACACCGCCACCACCGGCGCCGCCCTACCGTTTGGCGGCCTCCTCCTCTCTACCCGGCATCTCTCCACCATCCACGCGGTCGTGCCAACCGCCGACGGCGGTCGGGTCCGGGCCGAAGCAGGGGTACGGCGCTGCGACCTGCAATCCGCCTGCGACCCGCACCACCTCCTCTTTCCCCCAGACCCCGGAGAGGACAAGGCGACCATCGGCGGCAACCTCTCCACCCACGCGGCAGGCCGACGCGGATTTCATTTTGGGCCCCTGCGCCACTGGGTCGACGGCCTCGTGGTCTATCTCGCCTCTGGCGAACGCCTCGACCTGCATCGCGGCCAGTCTGTGGCCGATGCCGATGCCACCCTGCACCTCACCACCGCCACCGGCCATACCCTCGCCGTCCCTTTGCCCACCTATCCCCTGCCGCGGGTGAAGCACGCCGCCGGCTATCTCGGTGGGGCCGGGCTCGACGCCATCGACCTCTTCATCGGCGCCGAAGGGACCCTCGGCGTCATCGCCGAGGCGACCCTGCGTCTCGCCCCGGCACCGGAGGAGACCTTCTGCGGCCTGCTCCTCTTCCCGGATGAGGAGACGAGCTGGCACGCGGCGGTCACCCTGCGCAAGCGTAGCCGCACGGCGGCCGCGCCGGTCGATCAGTGCTGGGGCACCACCATCCTCGAATACTTCGACGCCGCCGCAGTCGACATCCTGCGGCCGGCCTTGAGCGCCCTCCCCACCGGCGCCGCGGCCCTGATGGTCGAGCAGTTCACCACCCGTGACACCCGGAACGAACGGCTCGACGAATGGCGCGTGGCGGCCGTACGGGTGGGCGCTCTCCCCGAGGCCACCGTGTGGGCATGGACGGCCGCGGAGAAGGAGGCGCTCGCGGCCCTACGCTACCGCATACCCACGCTGATGAATGCCACCATCCAGCGTACCGGCCTGTCCAAGGTGAGCTGCGACATGGCGGTGCCGGACGACCGGCTCCTCGACTACCTGGTACAGGCCCGCGCCGTGCTCCGCCGGGGCACCATTCGCACCGTCGGCTTCGGACACATCGGCGACAACCACATCCACTACAACCAGCTTCCGGAGACCGCCGCCGAGCACGCCCGGGCCAAGGCGGTGTACGACGAATTGATCGCCCTCGCCCTCGCCTTGGACGGCACCGTCTCCGCCGAGCACGGCATCGGCAAGCTCAAGCGCCCCTATCTGGAACGCATGTTCGGCGCCGACGGCATCGCCCAGATGCGCCGTACCAAACGGGTGCTCGACCCGGACGGTCTGCTCTGCCCGGGAAATCTCTTTGCGGACGCGTAGCCCCATCGACCGTGCGCCGCGTTGCACCACGCGGCCGTGAGCGATTGCACGGAGATCTCGCGCCTCACCGAAAAAGCGCGCGTGGGAAATCGGGTGCATCGTAGAGATAATCCGCCACCGTCCCCATCGCGACAGCTCCTCCCCCCTCGGTGAACCCTTGCCCGAGGTGCGGGTCCTGCTACGAGCGGGACCCCTGCCCTGGCGTAGAGGGAGTAAGATCGCTGGGCAGGGGTCCGGGGACGATCTGTCGTGTCCGACGCAGCCGTCCAATCTCCACTGTAGATGCTTTATACAACATCGGCAAGAAATGATGCATAAATATGAACTTATTGGTCGGAAATACAGTACCCTCCTTTGAGTCAGACGCGGCGCCGCGGACTACCAGGAGACCCTCACCACCGACACCAAGGGTGTCGCCGGCCGCACCTCCAACTAGCCCGCATTTCTCACCACGGATCGTCGCCAGCCCGCGCAAATGGCCGTAGATCCTGGCCGGCCCGCGGTAGGAGCCGAATCCCTTCGGCGATTCCGGCCCGAGAGGGCCGGCCACGCCTGGCGGCGCGGGTCGCCGGTGCAACCGGCTCCTACCCCGGACGAGGTGGGCCAGGAGATGCGGGCAATTGCGCGGGCGCAGCAGCAGTCGTGGTGAGAAATGCGGGCTAGCGCCGACCGCCTGACGAACCACAGCCCCAGGGGGCTGACCGCTGGCAGGTGGGCAGGGGCGCGCCCTTGCGCAGCCTCATCGAGGACCTGGCTTCCGCGTGAGGCCCGGCGACACGCCGGCTTCTCGTGAAAGCTGCGGTCAGCCGATACCTGATCTCATTGCTTGACCGATCGACC
>DASWHD010000210.1:0-17478 GCA_036393335.1 bacterium | reverse complement strand
ATCGATCGGGCGATCGGAGAAGAACGGGTCGTCACCGTGTGCCGCGAGCTGACCAAGCTCCACGAGGAGGTGCGCAGCGGTAGCGCGCTGCAGCTCGCCGACCACTACCGGGCCCATCCCCCGAAGGGCGAGATCACCCTGGTCGTCGCGGGCACGGGCCGCCCTCCGGCCCCGCAGGTGAGTGACGCCGAGATCGCCCTGCTCCACGCCCTGCTGAGCGAGGGGCCGATCAGCCGCCGCCGCGCCGCCCAGCTCGTCGGCGCCGTCACCGGCTCCCCGGTCAACACGCTCTACCAGGCCCTGCAGGCGGACGATCGCCACGAGTGAGCGTCACGGGCGGCGAGGCTCACCACCCGGCCCGATAGGTTGAGCCCGCCGGCGCACGTAGATCCTAGCCCGCATTTCTCACCAAGAATCTGCTGCGCCCACGCCACTGCCCGCATCTCCTGCCCGTGTCCTCGTCCGAGTCCTCGCCAGGCCGCAAGCCTGCCTGCGGGCTCGGACTTGCGGGCCGGCCAGGATCTCCGGCCATTGGCACGGGCTCGCGACGATCCCTGGTGAGAAATGCGGGCTAGCCGACCCCCGGTAGGAGCCGAATCCCTCCTGCCTACCGGAGAGGCAGGTCGGCGACCCGGCCCGCGGGGCCGGCCGCGCGGATAGCGCCGATCGCTGGAGCAACCGGCTCCAACCTTCGTCGCGGAAACCGCCAGGATATGCGGACCGTTGCGCAGAGTCAGCCGCTATCCGGCGAGGCAGGCGAGCTACAACCAGAACTCCGGATAGCGCCGGCCGTTGGGGATGTTGTTCACCAGCAACGCTACCACCAGCATAATTCCGGCACCCAGGCCGACCGGGACCAGGGCGTAGAGGAAGCCGAGGTCGTGTACCTGGTCGCTGCCGATCACGGCGATCAGCGCGGTGGCGCCGCCCGGCGGGTGGAGCGCCTTGATCATGTGCATCACGGCAATGGCCGTGGCTACCGCTACCGCCGCGGCGAACCACATCTGGCCGTGCAGGAGCTTGTACGTGGCGACGCCGATCACTGCGGAGATCATGTGGCCGCCGATGAGGTTGCGCGGCTGCGCCAGCGGGCTGCGGATCGCGCCGTAGATCAGCACCGCGGATGCCCCGAAGGAGCCGATCATCATCACGAAGTCGGTACCGGCGAGGAGATTGTAGTGAATCGCGGCGACCGCGGAGATCCCCAGGAATGCGCCGATCCACGACCAGAGGATCTCCGACCACGAGACCCGCGGCGGGCTCGTGGTCGTACCGCGCATCTTGGCAAAGTACCCCATCCTCGCTCCCCTCCGACCCGTGGATGCGGCGCTACGCCTCGGGGAAGAGGCCGCGCACGATGTCCGCGCGGGTGACGATGCCCACGAGACGCCGGGTGTCATCCACCACCGGCAGGCGGTTGATGCTCAGCCGTCCCAGTAGGTCGGTAAGCTCGCACAGGGGCGCCTCTTCCCGCGTGGTAACCGGGGGCGTGCTCATCACCTCCGCCGCCCTCTCCGCGCGCAGGGGGATGGCGACACAACCCCTTTTGGACAGGCAGTCTGCAACCACCTCCATAAACGAGCCGCTCGGCGCCGCGCCCATGCGTGACAGGAAGTCCTTCTCCGAGATCACCCCCAGCACGCGCCGCTCGGCGTCCACCACCGGCACTCCCGAGACGCCGTGGCGCGCCATGGTCGCCGCCACCTCGGCGAGACCCATGTCCTCGGTCACCACCACCACGTCGCGGGTCATCACGTCCCGGGCGCGCACGCGGTGGGTCAGGCGGCTCACCGCGTGGCCGTAGGCAAAGTGATAGATCTCGCGGAAATCCCCGGGGGTAATGTCGAGGTAGCCCTGCACCTCCGCCATCGCCGCGACGATATCGCCGTCGGACAGCTCCAACAGGCGGGCCAAGCCGGCACATGGATCAGGGGGTTTTTCAGCCACGACTCGTCACTCCCATCGGGACTTGTCCAAGGTGCCACACTACACCCTCCGGCCGGGCAGCGACACCCGGAGCGAGTCCGGCCTGCACCGCAGAGGCGGCTCGTGACCCCGCCGCGCGGCCGGTCTGAGGCCGACGACCGCCTGTTGTTCCGGCCTCCCCGCCCTGTTAAGTTTTGCTCAGTCGATGCCACAGGTCGGCTACCCCATCGTCAACGACAGAAGGCGAGCTACGCTTGGACCCTGACCCTACGGGGTTACTCATCCTCTTTTTCTGCGCCAGCCTCCTCGCGGTAGCGGCGATCAATCTCCACTGGCGGTGCCGGCCGCGTGACGGTCGGGCTGAAGATGGGTCTGCGGATCGCCTGCGGGCGGCCGTGGGGCGTGCGCTCGAGCTGGGAGCGACGAGTGTGGCCATCGTCCTGGGGCTTGGCAGTGGCGGTTCCTTGGGGGGAGAGGCTCGCCCGTGGCTCGCGGCGGGCGTCGTGCTCGTCATCCTGTTCTGCAGGGATCTGTTGCCACTGTGGCTGGCCGCCGCCCTGCCGGAGGAGACCCGGCGGACAATCCACGCCGTGGGCGACCGCTGCCAGCGACCGTTCGTGGTCGCCGCGGCCGCGATCGTGACCCTCCTGTCGCACGGCAGCGAGCGCGGCGCAGAGGGCCCGGGCGGTCTCGTCGAGCGCCCGGAGGGCGAGGGCTCGGATGAGACCATCCGTGAGCTGTTGCACAACGCCTACGACTTCCAGGACACGACCGTACGCGAGGTCATGACGCCACGCCCTGACATCTTTGCCCTGGACGCGGCTACGCCGCCCGAGGAGTTGGTGGAGCGACTCTTGCGGGGGCGTTACTCGCGGGTGCCCGTCATCGACGGTGACCCGGACCGAGTGGTCGGCATCGTCTATGCCAAAGACGTCCTCGCGGCCCGCGCCCGCGGCCCGATACCGCCCCTGAGCGATCTGCTGCAAGCGCCGCTCTTCGTCCCCGAGACCCAGAAGATCGACGCCCTCCTGCGCGACTTCCAGAGCACCCACGTGCACATCGCCATCGTCGTCGACGAGCACGGCACCACCGCCGGTCTGGTGTGCATGGAGGACATCCTGCGTACCCTGATCGGCGAGGTCGGGGAGCGGGATGCGGGCGAGCGCATCGTCGAGCTGGCCGAGGGGGTCTTCCAGGTCCCGGCGATGACCGATCCCGAGGCGTTCAACGAGGCCTTCGGCACCCACATCCGCGGCGACGAGTTCGAGACCATCGGTGGCTTCGTCGTCACCCAGTTAGACCATTTCCCAGAGCTGGGCGAGGTGGTGCAGGTGAACGACCACACGCTGAAAGTCACGGGCCTGGACGGCCTGCGCATCGTCACCCTGGAGGTGCACACCCCCGAGGTGTCGCACCAGGCGTAGCCGTGTCAGTCACCGTCCTGCTCACTGCCGCCACCGCCGCCCTAGGCCTGATCCTGGCCGTGGGCCGGCTCGATCGCCACCTGGCGGCGGTGAACAAGATCGATCTGCAACACGCCGCCGCGGAGCATCCTACCCTCGGCCCGCTAGTGGCCGCACTCAAGGACCCGACCGGCCTCGAGTGGGGGCTGCGGTCCATTCAGTTACTCCTGCTGCTGGCCGTCTTCACCACCGTCGCCCACGCCCTGCCGAGCACCCTCGGCGCCGCATGGCGCGCGGCCGTCGTACTCCTGGTGCTCGGCGCCGCGGTGGTCCTGGAGGCATGGAGCCGGCGTGCCAACGGCAAGGAGGCGGTACGCGAGCTGCCGCGCTTTGCGCGGTACACCGCGCCCCTCTGGCCACTCCTCACGCCGGTTGCCCACGGGGTGGAACGGCTGTTGCCGAAAACGGTCGCAGACCATTTCCCCGTCACCTACGTCAGCCGGGAGGAGTTGCAATGCCTGCGCGAGATCGATCGTTTCCGTGCCGAGGAGGTGGACACGGCGGAGGAGACGATCATCGATCGTATCTTCGATCTCAAGGAGACCGAGGTCAGCCAGATCATGGTGCCGATCGTCGATGTCATCGCGGTTTCCGAGAATCAGACCCTCGACGAGGCGATCCAGACGGTAAACCGCACGCGCTTCTCTCGCATCCCGGTGTTCCGGCACCGCGTCTACAACATCGTCGGCATCCTGCACGCCTTCGATCTCCTCCCCCCACAGAGCGGTGAACGGCGCCTCACGGATCTCCTCCACCCGCCCCTCTACGTGCCGGCGACGATGACCGCCGAATCTCTTCTCCGGCTCCTGCGCGAGCGCCAGAGCCACATGGCGGTGGTGGTCGACGAGTATGGCGGCGCGGCCGGCATCGTCACGGCGGAGGACGTGATCGAGGAGCTGGTGGGCGAGATCACCGACGAGCACGACGCCGAGAACGGCCGCTCCATCACCGCCTTGGAGGGTGGTGGCTGGCACGTCCAGGCACGGGCGACCCTCGACGAGCTGGAAGAGGCGACGGATATCGTGCTCGACAGCCAGCAGTCGGACACGGTTGCCGGCTTCCTGTTGGAGCACTTCCGCCGCATTCCTGAGCGCGGCGAGGAGTTGAACCTCACCGGTCTTCGGATCACCATTCGTGATGTTTCGCAACGTCAGATCATCGCGGTGGACATCGTTCCCGTGTAGCCCGCATCTCCTGGCCGCGTCCGAGTCCTCGACGAGGGTAGGAGCCGGTGGCCCCGGGGACCCGTGCCATTGGCGCGGCCGTCCCTGCGGGCCGGGTCGCCGACCTGCCTGTCCGGTAGGCAGGAGGGATTCGTCTCCTACCGGCGAGCGAACCCCGGCTCACCCCTAACACCGCTCCCACTCCATGCGCGTCATCGTGGCCGGTGCCGGTGAGGTCGGGTTCAACATCGCCCGTTGGCTGGCGAAAGAGGGCCACTCGGTCTCCCTGATCGACCTCGACGAGGAGCGTCTGGCACGGGCGGCCGAGCTGCTCGACATCCAGACCGTCGCGGGCAAGTGCAGTGTGCCCGAGGTGTTAGCACGGGCTGGAGCCGCAGACGCGGAGATACTCGTCGCGGTGACCAACGTCGACGAGGTCAACATGGTCGCGTGCATGGTCGCGGAGCAACAGTTCCACATCCCGCACAAGGTGGCCCGCATCCGCGAGGTGGGGTATGCGGCGATCGGCGACTTCCTCTCCGGCCCGGCCACCGGCATCGACCTGATCATCCACCCGGAGATGGAGGCGGCCACGCGCCTGCAACGGCTGATCGATCTGCCCGGGGCGACCGATGTCCTGGAGTTCGGCGACGGCACGCTGCGCCTCGCCGTCTGCCCGATCTCGGAGGACTCGCCGCTCGCCAACCAACCGTTGAAAAAATCCTTCACCCCGAGCGACGCCCACCGCGTGCTGGTCGGGGCGATCCTGCGCAAGGGGCGGGTGATCATCCCGCGCGGCGCCGATCGCCTCCAGGCGGGTGACCAGATCTTCCTCCTGGGCCGCCCCGACGATCTACGCCAGCGGCTTCCCGAGATCGGCATCGCCGGGGCGGCGATCTCCAACGTGGTGGTGGTCGGTGGGGGGCAGATCGGCCTGGCGGTGGCCCGCCACATGGAGGGACGCAACATCACGGTAAAGATCATCGAGCCCAACGACGAGCGGTGCGCCTTCCTCTCCGATGAGCTGCGGCGCGCGATCGTGTTGCGCGGCAAGATCACCGACGTGGACCTCATGCGCGAAGAGAACGTGGGGAGCTGCGACCTCTTCCTGGCGGTGAGCGACGACGAGGAGGACAACATGCTCGCCTGCCTCCTCGCCAAGCGGATGGGCGCGGCCAAGGTCATCTGCCTGCTCAACCGCTCAGAGTACGTCCCCCTCGCCCCCTCCCTGGGCATCGATGCCGCCCTCAGTCCGCGGCTGTCGACGGTCGGGGCGGTCCAGCGCTTTCTGCGCAAGGGCCGGGTGCTCACCGTCGATCAGCTCGTGGAGGACCAGGCCGAGATCATCGAGGCGGTGGCGCTGCAGGGCTCGGACATCGTCGGCACGCCCCTGGCGAAGATCGACTTTCCTACGGACGCCATCATCGGCGCGATCATCCGCAACGGCGAGTGCCGGATCCCGAGCGGCGGGGACATGGTGGAGCTCGAGGACCGGGTGGTGATCATCGCCCTGAAGAAGGCCCTAAAAAAGGTCGAGAAGGCCCTGACCCTCAAGCCGACGGTGTGGTAGGGAGGTTGCCGCCCAACGGTTGATCTCCCCCTCTCTCCGGCAAGAGGCGGGACGGACGGCGCCGGAAGGCGCAATAGACGACAGACATCGCAAGGCACATCCTCCGCTCCTTACGCCCTTCCCGCGATCCTCGCGACGTGCCGCCGGCGGGACAGGGAGCCGCTTCCCCTTCGTCCCGACTCCTCTGCCGATGATCAAGGCCGCCGTCATCGTCCGCGTCCTCGGGTTGATGTCCGCCCTGTTCGGCGTCGCGATCGGGTTTCCGTGGCTCTACGCCCAGGTCACCAGCGACCCAACGGCCCGTGGCTTGGGGCTGGCCGCGAGCGTGGCATTCGGCCTCGCGGCGATCTTGTTGCTCACCGCGCCCCACGACAGCCGCGAGATCTCCCATCGCGAAGGGTTCCTCATCGTCACCCTTACCTGGTGTCTCGCCGCGACCCTCGGGGCCCTGCCGTACCTGTTCACGGCCACGACGGAGAGCGTCACCGACGCCTTCTTCGAGGCGATGAGCGGCTTCACCACCACCGGCGCGTCCGTCTTCACCGGCCTCGACCAGATGGCGCGGCCCATCCTCCTGTGGCGCTCCCTTAGCCAGTGGCTAGGAGGAGGGGGGATGATCGTGCTCTCGATCGCCATCCTGCCCCTATTGGGCGTCGGTGGAATGCAGCTCTTCAAGGCCGAAAGCTCGGGTCCGGTGGCGGACAAGCTCCGGCCGCGGGTCAAGGACACGGCGGCACGGCTGTGGGGGATCTACGCGCTGTTCACCCTGTGCGAGACCGTGGCCCTGATCCTCCTCGGGGTAAGCCCCTTCGATGCCCTGTGCCACTCCTTCGCCACCATGGCCACCGGCGGTTTCTCCACCCACGACACCAGCGTGGCCTACTACGACTCGGCGGCCGTCGATGGGGTGGTCACCGTATTCATGCTCGTAGGGGGGATCAACTTCATGATCTACTTCCGCGTTGCCACCGAAGGGTGGCAGCGACTCCTGCAGGAGTCGGAGCTGAAATTCTTCGCCCTGCTCCTGGCCACCGCCTGTCTCATCACCGTCATCACCCTGCGCCTCACCGTCTATCCCCACTGGGGAGAGGCGGTCCGTTTCGGCGTCTTCCAGGTCGCCAGCATCATCTCCACCACCGGCTTCGCCACCGCCGACTTCGAGCCGTGGCCCTACCTGATCCAGGCGATCCTGATCACCATGATGTTCACCGGCGCCATGGCGGGATCGACGTCGGGCGCGATGAAGAACGTCCGGGTGCTGCTGCTGTTCAAACAGGGGTTCCAACAGCTCCGCCTCCTGGTCCACCCCCACGCGGTGACCCGGGTGCGCCTCTCGGGCCAGGCGGTGGCGCCGGAGATCATCCACGCCATCTGGGGCTTCTTCTTCCTCTACCTGGTGGTGTTCGCCGTGGCCACACTCTGCCTCGCCGGCGAGGGGCTCGATCTGGTCACCGCGTCGACGGCCGTCATCACCGCCATGGGCAATGTCGGGCCGGGGCTGGGTGAGGTCGGCCCGATGGAGAACTTCGCGGGCCTGCCGGCCGCTGCGAAGTGGATCTTGTCCGTCTGTATGTTGTTGGGCAGGTTGGAAATCTACACCGTCCTGGTCCTTTTCCTGCCAGAGTACTGGCGGCGGTAGGCCGGGCTCCGGAGGGTGGCGGCGGCCGTGCCCCCCTCGTGCTACCTGCCCGCGGCCTACGGTGAACCGACGGGGCTCTTTTCCGGGCCGGGTCCGAGGTACCATTGCCGTTTCTCGGTCACGGTCCACTCATGCGTATCCTGCTCATCGAAGACGAGGCCAAGGTCTCGGAGTTCATCCGCCGCGGGCTCCAGGAAGAGGGCTTCCAGGTGGTGGTGCGGAGCGATGGCGAGGAGGGGGCGTTCGAGGCCGCCCACGGCGAGTTCGACATGGTGATCCTGGACATCATGCTCCCCAAGAAGGGCGGCTTCGAGGTGCTTGCCGAGCTGCGCGAGGCCGGCAACCCGGTGCCGGTGATCATGCTCACCGCTCGCGGCGAGGTCGAGGACCGGATCCGGGGGCTGGAGGCCGGTGCCGATGATTACCTGCCCAAGCCCTTTTCCTTCGCGGAGCTCCTGGCGCGGATTCAGGCCCTCATCCGCCGCAGCTCGGGCGCCACCGCCGCGGCGCCGTTGGTGGTGGCGGACCTGCACCTCGACCCGGTCAGCCATCGCGTGACCCGGGCGGGCCAGGAGATCAAGCTCACCGCCAAGGAGTACGCCCTCCTGCATCACTTCATGCAGCACCGGGGCAAGGTCCTGTCCCGCGCCCGCCTCACCGAGCACGTCTGGGGCGGTAATGAGGAGTCGTTCACCAACGTGGTGGACGTCTACATCAACTACCTGCGCAACAAGGTCGACAGGGGTTTCGAGCCACGCCTCATCCACACGGTACGCGGCGCCGGTTACGTCTTGCGCGAACCCGAGTAGCGGCCCCTTAATGGCGCACAGACCGGTGTCGATCAGGGCTGGGCAACCTCGCTGTGGCCGACGCTGAGCTATCCTTGGAACTCTAATCGACACGACACGCTGACCAACCGACCCCAATGTTTCAAATAGTTGCAAGATTTCACCGCCGACCGTCGAGGATCGAGCAGCGGTGCAGCACACGCCCACAGGCATCGCCCGCGGACGGCGCTAATGCCGCGGTCTGGGCGGAGGCGCAGACGCCCCGGAGCCCGCGTTTCGGTCGCCTGCGAGGACCCGGCGCGTCGCTATTCACCGCTGCCGGTGGCGGGAGACGGTCACGCGCCGCGGCCTTTGCGGTCTTCTGCCTGGGTGTGGCCGCGACGGCCCTATTCCACCCCCTGAGCACCGGCCCCGGCGCCGTCACGCGCACCTCGGCGATGTTCCAGAGGTGGGTGGGACTCGACCGCGAGACCTCGGTCCAGCACGGACTGAAGCCGGAGTTTCCCCGCGATCTCGCCGACATCGAGTCCCCGGCCAAACGCAAACACCGCTTCTTGACCTCGCTTCTGCCGGTGGTGGCGGAGGAGAACCGGACCATCGCCGGGCAACGCAGGTGGCTACTCGATATGCGGCGGCGCCTGGTGCACGGCCATGTCTCGCCCGCGGAGCGGCACGGGTTGCTGGACCTGGCGCGGTATTATCGACTGCCCCGCCACCTGACGGTGCCGGCCACCGGCGGGGTCCCCCCGCAGGTGATCGCGGAGCTCCTGCTGCGCGTCGATACCTTGCCGCCGTCGCTGGTGTTGGCGCAGGCGGCCATCGAGTCCGGATGGGGCACCTCCCGGTTCGTGCGCGAGGGCAACAACCTGTTCGGCCAGTGGGTAACCGGCGATACCCCCGGCCTGGTGCCGAGCGATGCCGACCCGGCCGATGGCTACCGGGTGGCTGCCTACGAGACGGTCGCCCACTCGGTGCGGAGCTATCTCCGCAACCTCAATACCCATCGCGCCTATCGCCAACTGCGCCACTGGCGCGCAGACCTGCGCGCGGCGGGCGAGCCCCTCGACAGCATGATCCTGAGCGCCAGCCTGGTGCGCTACTCCGAGCGCGGCGAGGCCTACGTGGAGGATCTGTTGCGCGTCATTCGCGGCAACCGCCTCGACCTCCTCGATCACGGCGAGCGTCCGGCAGTGCGCCTCGCCAGCACGCGGTGGAGCCTCCTGGCCAGACCATGAACGACAAGGCTAGGCATGGCCTGACCCTCCTTCTCATCCTGGTCGCCCTGTTCGTCTCCCGGCCCGCGGCGGCGGATTCCTACGTGACGATTCTGCTCTACCACCGGGTGGGCGAGGACGCCTACCCCGCGACCTCGATCACGGCGTCGGCCTTTGGCGATCAGATGACGTGGCTCGCCGACCACGACTATCGCGTGATTCCCCTCTCCAAGGTGGTAGCGGCAGTGGCTGCCGGCCAGGCCCCGCCACCGCACAGCGTCGTCATCACCTTCGACGACACCTACCGTTCCATCTACGACGTCGCCGCCCCGATCCTCGCCGCCCATCACTATCCCTATACCCTGTTCGTCTACACCGAGGCGATGGAGGCACGGTATCCGGACTTCATGACCTGGGAGGAGCTCCGCGAGCTGGCTGAACAGCCCGGGGTGGAGATCGGCAACCACGGCCACCATCACGCCCACCTGATCCAGCCCCACGGGCAGATCCTGCCGCCGGAGCAGCTCCGCGGGGACGTCACCACCGCCCAGGCGCTGATCGAGGAACGGCTGGGCGTGCGACCGGCCTACTACGCCTTTCCCTATGGCGAATACACCGATGAGGCCCAGGCCGTGGTGCGCAACGCCGGCTACCGCGTGCAGCTCACCCAGGACCGGGGCAGCGTCGGCGTGGAGACCCTCCTCCACCAGCTCCCGCGCAACGCCATGGTCGGCACCCGCGGCACGGTGGACATGATGCGTGAGGTCCTGCATCAGCCCCCCCTGCCGTGGCAGAGCCGACAACCGGCCACCGGCCGGCTACGGGGTCGGGTGATGGGTGAGATCTCCCTGCGTCTCACCCACCCGGAGCGCTACTGGTCGGGCCAGACCAACCTCTTCGTCTCCGAGCTGGGGCGCGTCGACGCCCACTTCGACCCGGCGACGGGATGGCTCCGGGCCGAGGTGACCACCCCGCTCTCGCGCCTCTTCAATCGCATCACCGCCTCCGCCCGGCGCCGTGCGGACAACGCCTGGGAGATCACCTCGTGGATGGTGGTGACGGGGGAGTAGCTGTTCGTGGTCAGCGGTCAGCTCACAAGAAGGATGGCCAGCGAAGCTGCCCTTGCAAGCCGATAGCTGACACCTGATCGCTAACCGCTAATCTGGCGGATCGCCTCGTAGAGGATCGCGGACACGGCGTTGGCGAGGTTCTGGGAGCGGATCTTGTCGTTCTGCGGCAGGCGGATGGTGGCCGCGGCGTGTGCGCCGAGGAGGGCCTCGGGCAGCCCGCGCGTCTCGCAGCCAAAGACCAGGAAGTCACCGCGCCGGTAGGAGACCTCCGTGTACAGGCGGCCGGTCTTCTTGGTGGCGTAGAAGAACCGGCCTCCGGAGCAGGTGTCGTAGACCGATGCCAGGCTCGTGTGGACGTGGAGCCGCACGTGGGGCCAGTAGTCGAGGCCGGCCCGGCGCAGGTAACGATCCTCCAGGGAAAAACCGAGGGGCTCCACCAGGTGCAGCTCCGTGTCGGTGCCGGCACAGAGGCGGGCGATGCTGCCGGTATTGGGCGGGATCTCCGGCGCCACCAACACGACGTGCAGCCCATGGTCCATGGACTCCATGACGAGCGACGCTAGGGCTCTCCGTTGCGCCGGTCAACGCCTGCCGGACGGGCGCCACCGGGGACGAGGCGGCCAACGCAGTGGCCTGAGCGGTCGTGTGGGACCAAACGAGGAGCGGAGGTAGCCCCGAGTTGCCCACCGACAACCCCCTGACTACATTTCGTTTCTGTAAGGAACGACGATGGCGATTCTCCCGATCCTCCACTACCCGGATCCGCGCCTGAGACAGGTTTCGATCCCGGTGACGGTGTTTGATGACACCCTCGCCCGGCTCGTCGCGGACATGGGGGAGACGATGTATCAGGCGCCGGGGGTGGGCCTGGCAGCGCCCCAGGTCGGGCGGCTCATCCGCCTGTTGGTCTACGACCCGTGCTCCACCGACGCGGAGCGACGCAACCTGCGGGTGGTGATCAACCCGGAGATCCTGTTCCGCGACGGCGCGGTCCTCGGCGAGGAAGGGTGTCTGTCGGTGCCCGAGTACTTCGGCGAGGTGGAGCGTGCCGCGCGCATCACCCTGCGCTACCGGGACCTTCACGGCGCGGTGGTGGAGACCGAGCTCGAGGACCTGGAGGCACGCATCGTCCAGCACGAGATGGATCACCTCGACGGGGTCGTATTCCTCGACCGCATGGGCCCGATCAAGCGCGACCTGCTGAAACGCAAGATCAAGAAGGCGATCAAGGCCGGGAACTACGCCACCGTGTGAGGGCCGGCGGCGGCGAGAAACCCCTCCAGTTGGGCGAGGAAGTCGCGTGGGCTCTCGAGCGGCGGGCAGTGACCGCAGGAGAACCGGTGGACGGTGACGTCCTTGATCTGGGCCGCGGCGAGGTCGGTCTGGCGAGGACGCACCACGGCATCACGGTCCGAGCCAAAGAGGAGCACGGGCATCGACAAGCGGGCGAGGTCCGCCACCAGGTCGAGTCGCGCCAGGTCGAGGGCATCGGACAGCAGCACCTCTCGGTCCGCCTCCATGGCCGCGTCGATCAGGGCCTCGGGCAGCGGCGTGGCGTAGGTCGAGCTCGACGCGAGCCATTGCACGAAGGGGCGCAGGCCCATGAGCCGTTTGACGATCGGCCGCAGCCAGGGCCTCGTGAGCCGTTTACTCCGCGGGTAGAGCCCGTCGGCGGCACGCACTAGCGGATTGCACAGCACGAGGCGCTCGATCTGTTCCGGGCGCGCCGCCGCCACCAGCGCGGCAATGCTCGCTCCCATCGAGTGACCCACGAGAAAACATCGCGGACCCGCCACGCCCGTGAGAAAGGCACCGGCCGCTGCGGCATGGCCCGTCAGGCCGAGACGACGCCCGGGCCGAGACGAGGTGCCGTAACCGATCCAGTCCACCACCAGCACCCGGTGATGCGCTGCGATCGCGGGGGCTACCTCATCCCAAAAGCGGCGGCACACGGCGAAGCCATGAAGTAGCACCACCGGCGGCCCACCACCGCCGCCTAGCTCGTCGTAGGCGAGCCGGTGGCCCTGCCAGGAGAACGTCCCCATGGAGTCGTGGGTGTGAGGAGTGGGCAGTGGAGAGGCCGAAGTTATTCCACCCACCGGCGACAAGAAGACGCGGTGGCTACAAGGTCAACCGGTCCTTCACCTTCTCGAACAGGGCCTCTCCGACCCCCTTCACCTCTTTGATCTGGTCCACGTTCTTGAATGGACCATGCTCCTGCCGGTACTGCACCACCCGCTCGGCCAACACCGGGCCGATGCCGGGAAGCTCCTGAAGCTCCTCGGCAGGCGCCGTATTGATGTTGATGGCGGCCAACGACATCTGCTGGACCGACGCGGGCGGTTCCCCGTATCCCACCGCCGGGACGATCCCGAACACCAGTACCACGATAAGAAACGCAAGCGTTTGTTTCATCTGTGACTCCTCCATGAGTCTTGGCGGCCTCTCCACGGCCCGAGCCGAGGATGATGTCGCCCAGATCGACGATCGGCAAGAGGCGAGGCAGTCACCATAATCGTCGGTTCCCCGGCCGACGTGGAGCCGCTTACACCGACGCCCGCGGTTCACCTGGTATGGCGGGAGGCGCTGTGTCCTTTCCCTCTAAGGAAAGCAGGAAGGCAGGAAAAGGCGGAAGCATCCACCCAATTCAGGTAGCCCTTCCTAGCCTCCTGCCCCTTTCCTGCCTTCCTTAGTAAGGATTGCCCTCACCGAGCCACCTTGGGGGTTCCGCGTTGGCCACCCCTGCCACGGCCTCACTCCCTGGGTGTCACGGACGTCCCCGAAACAACCTACCGTACCCCCTTCGCAACCGCCTGCTTGGCGCAGCGCGAAGGACGGCCAACGATCAGGGGGGACGTCCGGGTTGATGGCTCTACCGTGTCACCACGAGGGCCGGCCATTTCCAACCGCGCCGCACAACCGGTCCGGAAAAAACTGGGGATCTAGTCGATGGCGCGCGCCATCCGCACGCCGTCGATGGCGCGCACACCCTGCACCACGCCCTCCGGAATGTCGCCGTCCACGTCGATGATGGTGTAGGCGATGCCCGCGCGGCTCTTGTTGAGCATCTCATGGATGTTCAGCCCGGCGTCGGCCAGGCGGGAGGTGATCTGACTCACCATCTGTGGCACGTCGGCATTGACCACCACGAGCCGTTGCTTGCCGTTGCGCGGCAACTGACAGGTCGGCAGGTTGACGGCGTTGACGACGTTGCCGTTCTCCAGGTAGTCGCGAACCTGATCCACCACCATGGCCGCACAGTTCTCCTCCGCCTGCCGCGTCGAGGCGCCGAGATGGGGCAGGGCGACCACCCGCTCATGGTCCTTCAACAGGGCAGACGGGAAGTCGGTGACGTAACATCGCACCTTGCCCGCCTGGATCCCGCGGCTCACCGCCGCGTCGTCGAGGATCCCCCCGCGCGAGAAGTTGAGCAGCCGCACCCCATCCTTCATCACGGCGAGGGTACCGTCGTTCACCATGTGGCGAGTGGCGTCCGCGAGGGGGACGTGGAAGGTGATGTAGTCCGAGCGCCGGAACAGGTCCTCGAGGTTGATGGCCTGCTCCACCTGGTGGGGCAACCGCCACGCCCCCTGGACGGTCAGCCCCGGATCGAGCCCCACCACCTGCATCCCGAGGTGCAGGGCCGCGTCGCAGACCCCGCGCCCGATCGCCCCGAGACCGACGACCCCGAGGGTGTAGCCGACCAGTTCGTTGCCGGTGAAGCGCTTCTTGTTGGCCTCGACGAGACGGCCGACTTCCTGGTCATCGCCCTGGAGACCCCGGACGAACTCCCACCCCTGGACGATGTCGCGGCTGGCGAGCAGCAGGCCGCACAGGACCAGCTCCTTCACCGCGTTGGCGTTGGCGCCCGGCGCGTTGAACACCGGCACGCCGCGCTCGGTCATCGCCGCTACCGGGATGTTATTGGTGCCCGTACCGGCACGGCCGATCGCCTTGACCGTAGCCGGGATCTTCAGCTCGTGCATGTTGGCGCTGCGCACGAGGATCGCATCCGGCTGCTGAAACTCACTGGCACACTCGTATCGCCCGTGCGGGAACCGCTCCAGGCCGACCGGAGAGATGTTGTTGAGCAGAAGGACCTTGTACATGGCGACTCCATCGCAGCCGGAAATCCTCGTTCAGCCATCAGCGTGTCTGGACGGCGGACGCCGGTCGCTAGCCGTGGCGCTGCTCGAAGTCCTGGAGGAAGGCCACCAGGGCTGCCACCCCCTCCTCCGGCATGGCGTTGTAGAGGGAGGCGCGCATTCCGCCCACGGAGCGATGTCCCTTGAGGGTCACGAGACCGGCCGCGGCCGCCTCGGCGAGGAAGGTGGCGTCGAGGTCGGCATTGACCAGGGTGAAGGGTACGTTCATCCGCGAGCGGCTCGCCGGCTCCGTCGGACAACGGTAGAAGTCGGTCGCATCGATGCAGTCGTAGAGGAGCTGCGCCTTGCGGATGTTGATCTCCTCCATCGCCGCCAGCCCGCCCCGCTCCTCGAGCCACTCGCACACCAGGCCCAGGATATAGATCGCGTAGGTCGGCGGGGTGTTGTACATCGAGTCGGCGTCCGCGTGGATCCGGTAGTCGAGCATGGTGGGGACGGTCTCCGGCGCCCGGCCGAGAAGGTCCTTGCGGATGATCACCAGGGTCACCCCGGCCGGGCCGAGATTCTTCTGGGCGCCCGCGTACAGGATGCCGTAGCGGGCAACATCGACCGGCCGCGACATGAGGTTCGACGAGGCGTCGGCCACCAGGGGCACGGCGCCGGTCTCCGGGGTGTAGTGGTACTCCGTGCCGAAGATCGTGTTGTTGGAGGTGATGTGGCAGTAGGCGGCCCGCGGGTCGAGACGCAGCTCGTCCTGGCGCGGAATGCGGTTGAAGTGGGTCTCCTCCGAGGTAGCCGCGACGTTCACCGCGCCAAATTTCTTCGCCTCCTTGATCGCCTTCTTCGACCAGCTACCGGTATTCACGTAGTCGGCCTTGCCTACATTGCCCATCAAGTTCATGGGCACCATGGCGAACTGGGTGCTGGCACCGCCCTGCAGAAAGAGCACCTCGTGGGTTTCCGGCACTCCCAGGAGATCGATGACGGCCTGCTTGGTGCGGCGAAAGATCTCCAGGAAGTCCTTGCCGCGATGGCTCATCTCCATGACCGACATGCCGGAACTCCCGTACTCCGCCATCTCGGCCGCGGCCCGCTGGAGAACGGGGAGCGGCAGACTCGCGGGACCGGCGCTGAAGTTGAAGACTCTGGACATAAAGACCTTCCTGAAGACGTTGCCAACGACGTCGCGGTACAAATCGATGAAGCGCCATTCTCCCGATCGCCCGGTTTGGACACAAGGCGGCGACGGGAATGCCCTCCCGTTACCCCGGCAGGGCTGTTACGATGCCAAAATTGGCTATGCGAGATGAGACACCGATCGATGTGGACGCGGGCGAGGTCGCCTGGGACCTGAGCGACCTCTATAGCGGGGTGGGCGACCCGGAGATCCGCCGCGATCTCGACGCGGCAGAGGAACGCGCCCGCGCCTTCGATGCCCGCTACCGCGGCCGTCTCGCCGGCGGTCAGCTCGCCGGCACCGAGCTCTACGACGCGGTCGCGGAGTTGGAGGAGATCTCCGCAATCCTCACCAAAGTCCTGTCCTACGCCCACCTCCTGTTCGCGGCCGACACGGTGACTCCCGCCCACGGTGCACTCCTCACCGCGTGCCAGGAACGGTTGACGGCAATTAACAAATACTTGATGTTCTTCGACCTGGAGTGGGCCGGGCTACCAGAGAGCACAGCCGCGGCCCTGCTGGCGAGCCCGGCGGTCGCACACTACCGGCACCATCTCGTAAAGGCGCGAGCCCACGCGCCGTACCGCCTCAGCGAGCCGGAGGAGCTGCTGCTGGACGAGAAGGCGAACACCGGGAACCGCGCCTTCTCGCGGCTGTTCGACGAGATCCTGGCGGACGCCCGGTTTCCCGTGGCCAGCGACGGGGCGGTGCGCGAACTGGGCGAGGAGGAGGTCCTCGCCCTGCTCCACTCCCCGGACCGGGCGGCTCGCAAGGCCGCCGCCGCCGGCCTTACCGCCGGCCTGGTCGAGCGGCGCCGCACCCTCACCTTCATCTTCAACACCCTGGTGCTGGACCACGGCGTCGACTGCCGCCTGCGCCGCTACCCCGACGTGATGACCGCGCGCCACCTCACCAACGAGACCGATGGTGTGGCGGTCGAGGCGTTGCTCACCGCCTGTGAGGTGGGGCTCCCCATGGTCGCGCGGTACTACCGCCTGAAGCGGCGCCTCCTCGGGCTCGACGAGCTGTTCGATTACGATCGCTATGCGCCCCTGGCCGAGACGAGCGCGAAGATCCCGTGGCCCCAGGCGAGGGATCTCGTGCTCGCGGCCTACCGTGCGTTCAGCCCGCGGGTGGCCGCGATCGCCGAGGAGTTCTTCACCCGCCGCTGGATCGACGGCGCCAGCCGGCCGGGCAAGCGCGGTGGCGCCTTCTGTGCCGCGACCGTGCCCGCGGTCCACCCCTACGTGCTGCTCAACTACCAGGGCCGGCCGCGCGACGTCCAGACCCTCGCCCACGAGCTGGGCCACGGCGTCCACCAATACCTGGCCCGCGACCGCGGGCTGTTCGCCGCCGATACGC
>DASWHD010000209.1:0-1623 GCA_036393335.1 bacterium | reverse complement strand
CCTCGGCCATCGGTTCCGTACCCGTTCCGATACCGAGGTGATCGTCCACGCCTGGGAGGAGTGGGGCGAGGCGTGCGTCACGCGCTTCCGCGGCATGTTCGCCTTCGCCCTGTGGGACGCGCCCCGCCGCACCCTGTTCCTCGCCCGTGACCGGCTGGGGATCAAGCCACTGTTCCACGCCCGCCTGGCGGATGGCACCTTCATATTCGGCTCGGAGCTCAAGGCCCTCCTCTGCCACCCCGACCTGCCGCGGTCCATCGACCCGCGCGGGGTGGAGGACTTCTTCGCCTTCGGCTACGTGCCGGAGCCACGCACCATTCTCGATGGCGTGGCCAAGCTGCCGCCGGCCCACACCCTGACCGTCACACCGGAGGGCGAGCGCCTCGCCTGCTACTGGCAGCTCCGCTTCGAGGATGACCGCGCCCTCGACGAAGGGGAGGCGATGGAGGAGCTGATCGCCCGGCTGCGTGAGGCGGTGCGCATTCGCCTGATTGCCGAGGTGCCACTCGGTGCCTTCCTCTCCGGCGGGGTGGACAGCTCGGCAGTGGTGGCGCTGATGGCCGGGCTCTCGGATAAGCCGGTGACCACCTGCTCGATCTCGTTCGGCGACGCGGAGTACAACGAGGCCGCCTTCGCCCGCCAGGTGGCCGAGCGCTACGCCACCGACCACCATGAGCACCAGGTGGAGCCCGACGCCTTCGGGCTGGTGGACCGCCTCGCCGGGCTGTACGACGAGCCATTCGCCGACTCCTCGGCCCTCCCCACGTACCACGTGTGCGAGCTGGCCCGCCGCTACGTCACGGTCGCGCTGTCCGGGGACGGCGGGGACGAGAACCTCGCCGGTTACCGCCGCTACCGCTGGGATCGGGATGAGAACCGGCTGCGCGCCGTCCTGCCACAGGGGATCCGCGGCCCCTTGTTCGGCCTCCTCGGCCGCCTCTACCCGAAGGCCGACTGGGCACCCAAGGTCCTGCGCGCCAAGGCGACCTTTCAGTCTCTGGCGCGTACCCCGCTGGAGGGATACGCGCACTCGGTGGGGATCCTCGCGGACGACTTGCGGCAACGTCTCTTCACCCCCGCCCTTCACGCGAACCTCCACGGGTATCGTGCCGTCGACTCCTTTCGCGAGCACTTCGATGCCGCGCCCACGGATGACCCGCTGTCCCGCATCCAGTACCTCGAC
The DNA here is from genome assembly GCA_036393335.1 of bacterium. GTDB lineage: Bacteria > CG2-30-53-67 > CG2-30-53-67 > CG2-30-70-394 > CG2-30-70-394 > DASWHD01. The sequence continues at coordinate 440 of DASWHD010000209.1, read as the reverse complement.
CTCAAGACCTATCTGGTGGGCGACATCCTGACCAAGGTCGATCGCGCCTCGATGGCCCACGCCCTGGAGGTCCGGGTGCCGATCCTCGACCACCTGGTGGTGGAGTGGCTGGCGACGGTGCCGAGCCGCCTCAAGCTCAAGGGGAGGCAGGGCAAGTACCTCTTCAAGAAGGCCCTGGAGCCCCTGGTCCCGCACGACGTGCTGTACCGACCGAAGATGGGCTTCACCGTGCCGATCGAGAAGTGGTTCCGCAACGAGCTACGCGGCGAAGTGGAGGCGACGCTGCTCGGCGATCGGCTCGCGGCAAGCGGTTACTTCGAACCCCAGTTCCTCGCCCGGGTGGTGCGTGAGCACACCCGCGGTATCCGCAACTTCACCCCCCTGATCTGGTCCCTGATCATGTTCGACGCCTTTCTGCGCCGGGTCGTCGAGGGCCGGGA
>DASWHD010000208.1:0-3521 GCA_036393335.1 bacterium | reverse complement strand
GCCGGCGAGGGGGCACCGGAGCCGGGGCCGGTGGTGGTCGCCCTGCAGAAGTACGGCTACGCGACCGCCGGTGCGGCGTGGATCGACAACCTCGCGCAACTCGCCTGGGCCTCCGCCGGCCTCACCCTCGTGGACCCAGAGGCGGCCGACCTATGGCTGATCGCCGGCCGCCAGACCGAGTGGCGGCAGGCGAGCATCCGCCACGGCCTGGCCATGACGGCGGCGATGGTCGCCGGCCAGCGCGGCGCGGCCTTCCCGGTGGTCGCGGTGGGGCTCGACTTCCTCCCCGACGCCGCGGCCCTGCCCACGCCCCTGGGCTCCGCCCTCTGCCTGAACGCGAGTCAGCCGGCGTGGGCGATCAAGATCGGCCCCGGGCTGAAGCGCCTCGCCGGTGTGGCCGAGCCGGAGTATCGCCTGGCAATCACCGCCGAGCAGCACATCGGCCTGTGGATCGAGGTCGGACCGCGCGCCGAGACGTGGCAGGGGGTGATGTTCGGGGTGAGCGGTGCCGCGACCCTCACCCACCAGGCGGTGGGTCCCAAGGAGGAGCTACCGTCGCGCACCGTCCTCGAGTACCCGCTGAAGGACATGAAGCTCACTGCCGGGGACCACGAGTACACCACCCGGCGCCGCTACATGTGCCGCCCTGGCGCCGCGGATTTCGACGACCTGTTTGCAATGCCATGAGCCGCGGCGCGATCTGCTCGCCTTCCAGGAGGACTTCCGCAACCGGGTCAATGCGACGGAGGTGACCGAGGACATGGTGAGTCCCGCCGAGATCCGCGCCGAGGACATCACGCCCCCGGCCGGCGCTCCTGCTGGCGGGCCGGTCCCGGACAGCGCCCTGTGCGCCTTCGCCGCCATGGATGTCACTCACGGCGCCGACATCGCTACCTACTTCGGGCAGCAGTGGCTCGCCCTGGCCAAGGATCTCACCGGGGACGTGAATCCGTACACGGTCATCCTCCAGCCCTTCCTGTGGGAGAAGCACCCGATGCAGGTGCTGTGCGGCAGCGACGTCAAGTACGACATCGGCCAGGCCATGACACGCGACAACATCGTCCCCTCCTATGCCTGGTAGCCCCCGTGGGGCAAGGGCATCCAGCCGAACATCGACCGGTTGGTCGACGGCACCTCGGATGACATGCACCCCCCTCGCGACAAGACGGCGATCAAGACGATCTTGTAGCACGCCAGGAATGGGAGCCTTCTCCTGGTGCCGGTCTACTTCACCCAGGCCAGCTCGGCGATCCCGTACGACGGTGTCCTCAAGGTCCTGGTCAAGGTCATCGCCGCCGTTCGTGGGCAGCTCGCGAAACCCGTGGTCCTGGCCCTGTTCGGGGGCGAGCTGCCCAACGCCCACGTCGACGCGAAGACCTGGGCGGACACCAAGCACGTCGGCGGTGTCTCGCTCGTGGCCCTCGGTGAGCGAGCCCGGGTCGCCGGGGCGCAACCATTCCCCGCGGCAGTTGTCCCTGGAGCCAACCCGGAGATCTACCTCGCCCACGTCGGCCGCTCCGCCACCATGCCACTGTTCGAACACTTCGCCCACGTCTTCGTCACCGAGGGGGCCAACACCTGGCAGGAGATCCTGACCCTCGGCACCCCGGGGCTGTCCACCAAACCCACCGGGGATACCAAGCCCTGGGAGAGGAGCCTGGCCGCCGGCGACCAAGGCGCCCGGGACCTGGTGCGGGACGCATCCGTGGAGCTCGCCGGAGGGCTCGCCGACGTCTTGAAGGACGACTGGTCCGCGGACCGGAGCGCGATCCGCAATTTCCTCCTCGACCTCGGCGCGCCGGGCAGCACGGTGCGCGCCTATTTCGACGCCTGGCGCCAGGCCATGGCCCGCAGCGACCAGTTCCGCAAGGCCGTCGAGCTACTGAAAGACGAGAACGTCATCCTCTTCAGATGACACCTCTAACGCCCCTCACCCCGAAGTCCCCACCACCAACCCACCGCCCCATCACCACCCCTGCCTCGCTCCCAGCCACCCGTCCACATCCCGCAACCCGCTCGCCACCCTCGACGCGCCGGGCACCGGAAACCGACTTCGCCACGCCACTCGCCCTTCACACTCAAGCAATGTACGGTGGGCGCGTGATCCTGGTCGCCATCGATCTACCGGCCGAGGACGACATCGATCCCCGTCAGGATCAAGTCCACTTTCCGTGGCGACAGCTTTCCCGCACGCTCAGTCAGCACGCCGCGATCCAATGCCACCACTTGCGAGACGTTCGCCACGGAATCCCTCGGGAGTCCCGTGCTCCGCGCTGTGAGCAACACATTGCCCGGCGCGTCGGCCCAGCGCAGATTGCTGGTCAGGGGTACGCAGACAACGGTCGCGATCCGACTCCGGTTGAACGCCTCGCCCTGCACCACCACCACGGGCCGCCGAAAACCGGGGCCGGAGCCTGCGGGCTCCCCCATCTCGGCCCACCACACCTCGCCCTGGCCGACTACCACTCGCTGTGTTCCAGCACGCGCCGTGCGGCTTGCGAGACAAACGGATCCGCGTCCCCGGCAACCTCGCCACACACGCGATCGAGCGCTTCCGTTACCGCGTCGGCGGAGTGACGAGCAAGGTATTCGCTCAACGCTCGGCGATACAGCTCACTCCGCGTGAGCCTCAGACGCTTGGCCAAACGATCCGCCCGCGAAAAGATCTCATCCGGAACCGAAACAGCGGTTTTCATACCCGCAGTATAACCACGCCGCTCGCCGACAGTCCACCCGCCCGGACCGGCGCTGCCACGACCTCGGCCGGCTCCCGCCGCGCCAACACCACCCCCGCCTCACTCGCCAGCCACTCGCCCGTATCCCGCAACACGATCGCCACGCCATCCACCACCGGATACGTCGCGAAACACGCCGGACACCTCTACCTCTCCGCTGCCCCCTCCAAGCCGCACCCACACCAGCTCGCCGCCCTCCACACGACGGCAACGGGGACACACGAGCGGGAGATTCGTAGGGCAGCCACGGGACCGACGTTGAGTATGGACCGCGACCGCCTATCGCTACCCCTCCAAGATCAGCCGCCAGGTGCTCGGGTTCTTGAAACATTGTTTTCTGAAAAAACCCTCTCAGGCGTTGTATGAGTGTCAGCTCAAACCGATGCTATTAGCCTATCTGTAAACGCAACCGGACACCGTTGTGTCGAAAGAGAATGCAACTCCATCAAAGTGCTCTTTCATAAACTCTGACGGGGTGCGATAAACATATAATGTAGAATTCTTTTGAGCGTCAATCAGGCTGCTAGCACCATGACAAATCGGGCCGGAGACATGCCTTCCCTCACCCTGTCGTTCTCCCACGCTGGGGAGAGGGGACGTGTGGCAGGGCGGTTCTGCTTTGTCTTGCGTCTTTGCGCCTTGGCCTAGGCAGTTTCCTGGCGGCTGACGGCGGCGAGGCCGTCGTCCTGGAGGGGTTCAGTCGGCGGGGGTGGGCGGGTCGATGGCCACTCCTCTGCGAACCGCACGGGCCCTCGAAGCCCGGGGGATGGCCCTGACCCAGCGCCG
>DASWHD010000207.1:0-14949 GCA_036393335.1 bacterium | reverse complement strand
TGCGCGCCCAGTTTCGCCCCGAGTTCCTCAACCGCATCGACGAGATCGTGGTGTTCCACGCCCTCACCCACGACCAGATGGGGGCGATCATCGACATCCAGCTCCGCCGCCTGCGGGAGCGCCTCGCCGACCACCGCATCGCCCTGGAGCTGAACGGCGCCGCGCGCGCCTTCCTGGTGGAGCGCGGCTACGACCCGGCCTACGGCGCCCGGCCCCTGAAGCGCGCCATCACCCGCTACCTGGAGACCCCCCTGGCCCGCGAGATCATCGCCGGCCAGATCCCGGACGGCAGCACCATCGACGTGGCGGTGGAGGACGAGCGCCTGACCTTCACCTCGATCATCGCGGGCGAGGTGGTCGACGCCGGGTAGGGGCCGAATCCCTTCGGCGACCCATTGGGTAGGAGCCGAATCCCTTCGGCGACCCCGGCCCGAGAGGGCCGGCCGCGCCGCAGGCGCGGGTCGCCGGTGCAACCGGCTCCTACCTCGGGTTGGAACATCGCGCCATGGCCCAGCCCCATGGTAGGGGCACGACATGCCATGCCCCTACGGCGACCCCAGGCCCGCTAGCGGTCGCGCCGACACCCACAACCACCTATGATGAGGAATGCCTCTTGCGTGCTCTTGTAGAGATGGAGGACGACGCCGTGACCGAACACGACCTGTTGGAGCGGATCGAAGTCAATCCTGCTGTGATGGTGGGCAAACCAGTCATCCGCGGCACTCGCTTGACAGTAGAGTACATCCTCGGGCTGCTCGCCCAGGGCGCATCAATGGATGAGATCTTGGCGGAGTACGAGGGGCTTATCACGGCGGACATTCAGGCGTGCCTCCTGTTCGCCACCAAGTCCCTAGCGAGCACCTCCTTCATGCCCCTCGGTGCCGAGACCGCCTGAATGCGGTTCATCGTCGACGAGTGTACCGGTCCCGCCGTGGCGCGGTGGCTGCAGGCGGAAGGCCACGACGTCTACTCGGTCTACGAAGAAGCACGCGGACTCGCAGACGTCGAGATCCTCCACAAGGCACACCAGGAGACACGTATTCTCATCACCAACGACAAGGACTTCGGAGAGCGGATCTTCCGCAATGGGTCCGCCCACCGGGGAATCATCCTGCTCCGCTTGCAAGACGAACGCGCCGCCAGCAAGATCAACGCCCTTCGGAGGCTCCTCGCCACCTATGCAGAAGAGCTCCTCAACCGTTTCGTCGTGGTCACCGAAACCACGGTGCGTTTCGCGGGGCAATGAAGCGGCGCCAAGAGCACTCGCGCGGACGACCGCCTCACCTTCACCCCGGTCATCGCGGGTGAGGTCGTGGACACCGGGTAGGGATCGAACCCCGTCGGCGACCCCGGCCCGGATGCGCCCCCCCGGCGACGATCGTAGGGCGGGCTCTGCCCGCCATGCCGGGCGAAGCCCGGCCTACAACGAAGAGTGCACCTCGGGGAGTCCCAGCCAATGGCGTGACCACGCCGATCCCAGCCGACCCATGGTAGGGGCACGGCATGCCGTGCCCCTACGGCGACCCCGGCCCGACCGGGCGCGATCCTCTCGGTCCCCCCCACCCGTAGGGCGAGTCCCCCCCCAGCCACACCCCGCTATCAACCGGCCCCTCGTTCCCCGGCCGTACCGACCGGCAAGTACCGGACACGGTGGCGCGATTCCTCCACCAACACGATGACACTCCTCTCCAGCATCCCGCCCGTTTCACGCAGCACCGTAGCGAGACGCTCGATTACGTGAGCATTGCGGGTGCTATGAAGCCGGAACACGATGACGCTCGTGCGCCGTTGGCCACAGAGAGCTGCAATCTCGCCGAAATCCAGGTCGAAGGTGACGACCGTTCGATTCTCGGAGATGGCTTTGTCGAAAATCTCGCGGTCAGGGAGCCGTTGCAGCCCCTCGTCACGCAGGTGTGTCGCGTCATGCCTCTGGCTGCGCAACCAGTCCGCGACGCGGACATCCATGCACATATCGACGAGAAACCGCACTCTCGTCCCTACGCCGTATGCACTTCTTCTTCCGTCAGCCACGCGGCGTACTGAATCGCCTGCTGAACGTCGTCGGGCTCTAGATCCGGATACCCTGCGAGAATCTCATCAACCGTCGCACCATAGGCGATCTGTCTGACGATCACCGAGACTGGAATCCGCATCCCCCTGATGCACGCCCGCCCGCCCATGATCTCGTGATCAAAGGTAATCCGGTCAAACATGGAACGCACTCCCCGATGCAAGTCATGCCAGCGACACAAGTAATAGACCCACAGGATAAGGCCAAAGCCGAATCCCGCCAAGGCGGCGTACACCGTGCGTTGCGAGTGCGATAGGCCGGTGGTCCTGGGAAAACGGTGCGTGAGGCCCGCCTCCTCCGCGACGCCGGGCATCTCAATACCGCCGTCAATCGCTGCTACTACGCGTGCTTCTCCGCCATCTCCGCGCTGATTATGGAGGGGGACGCCACGCGCCCCCCCCTCGCCACCCGGCGCAGGTCCGGGTGGCTTCACCCCCGTGGAGGGCGGGCTCGCGCCCACCATCAGACCGTAGATCGCGTCCCGCGACCTACGGTCTACGAGGCGCGGGGCGCCGACCGCCCGTGGGAAGGCCGACTGTTACCGGCATGGGCTGCCACCCGGACGACGATGCCCTGCCGCACGATCTCGCCGGCGCCGGCCCCCTTGATATAGTCAAACCGAGGCGGAAAGGAGGCGAGTCGACGTTCACCTGCACTGGTGGCTATGATCCGGCCACAAGGGAGATCATCGGGAACTCGAGGGGGAGAGAGGAAGCGTCATGCACCCTGCCAAGATCAGCGGTTACGTTCGCGCCCAGAGCCATCCCGATGATGCCCACCACGGCCACCAGCGATTCATCACCCTCTCGCGCCAGTACGGCACGGGCGGGTATGCGATCGGCGAGCTGATCCTCCAGCTCCTCAACGCCGGCCGGCCGGACCGGCCGTGGGAGCTGTACGACAAGAACCTGGTGGACAAGATCATCGCCGACCACAAGCTGAGCGAAGACCTGCGCAGCTCGCTGGAGGAGCACCAGACCTCGAAGCTGGAGGACTGGGTGGGGAGCGTGCTGGAGGGCAAGCCGCCGCAGGTGGTGCTGGTGCAGAAGACCGCGGTCACGGTCCGCTCCCTGGCCCTGCGCGGCCACGCGGTGATCATGGGACGCGGCGGCTTCGCCATCACCCACGACCTGCCCGGCGGGGTGCACGTGCGGCTCATCGCGCCGGTCGAGGACCGGATCGACTACACCTGCCGCATGACCGGTGAAGGCCGCAAGGCGGTGCGCAAGAAGGTGGAGCGCATCGACAAGGAGCGCCGGGAGTTCGTCCACGCCTACCACGGCGGCGACCTGGACGACCCGACGCAGTTTCACCTGGTGCTCAACACCAGCCGTCTGGGGTTCGCCCGCTGCGCGCGGATCATTGCCGAGCTGCTGATCGACCAGGGGTAGCCGTGGAGGCCACGGAGTAGGCCAATGAATCGCCCGGCTCCGGAAACACCGCCCACGCCGGCCGAGGCGGCCTTGGCCCAGGTGCTGCAGGCGGAGCGCGAGGCGCGGGAGGCGGTGGCCGAATGCCGCCGTCGGGCCGAGACGATCGTTGACGCAGGGCGCGCCCGGGCCCGGCGCATTCAGGCGCGCAGCGAGGAGCGGATTGCGGCGCTCCACGCGCGGGCCGACCGGACCGTCGGGCGCACGGTCGCCGCCCTGGCGGCCGAGGCGCAATCCCTCGCCACTCCCCTGGTCCTCGACGACGGACAGCGCGCCCGCCTCGACCGGGCGATCGCCAACCTCGCGGCCGAGGTCACCGGAGGAGCGCCATGAGCGCGCGCGCGGGCTTCGCCTATGTCCAGGCGCGCCTCCAGGCGCGCTACGGCGCGTGGCCCGATGACGCCGTGTGGCGCGCCCTCGACGCGACGCGCGGGCTCCCGGCCTACCTTGCAGAGGCACGCAAGTCGGGGCTCGCGCCATGGGTCGCGCCCATCGCGCGTGGCGACGGCCCGCATCCCATCGAGCAGGCCCTGCGCCACCGCCTCCACGCGGCGATCGACGAGATCACCACCTGGACGCCGGAGTCGTGGCGGCCGGCCGTGGCGTGGTGCCACTGGCTGCCGGAGCTGCCGATCCTCGGCCACCTCCTGGTGGACGGTCCACCGCCAACCTGGCTGTCCGCCGATCGCCGCCTGCGCCCCTATCTCAGCGATACGGCGGCGGAGCGCCGCACGGCGCTGGTCGCGGCGGGTGGCGGCTGGCTGGTGGAGGGGTGGGAGCGCGGCGCACCCGTGGCGGCCTGGCTCACCGCCTGGCGGCGACACTGGCCGTGGATCGCGGGCATTGCCCGCCGGCCCCTGGAGGAGCTGGCCGAGCTGGCGCTGGCCCATCTGCGCGCGTTCCCCGCGTACCCGGTCACGGATGCGTGGGTGGCGCGCCACCGCTTCCAGCACCGCTTGCAGCGCCTGTTTCGGCGCCATCCGGTCGAGCCGGTGGCGCTCTTCTCCTATCTCGCCCTCCTGGGCCTCGACCTCGAACGGCTGCGCGGTGGCCTGGTGGAGCGCGCCGTGTTTGCCCCCGTGGAGGTCGAGCCGTGAGCCTCCGTCCCGTGCCTGCACGCTGGTTCGAGGTGGTCTGCCCGCGCCTCGACACCGATCGCACCGTCGCCCTGCTCGCGGACACCGGCGCCGTGGAGGTGGAGGTGTGCGGCCTGGCGCATGACGTGGTGCACGGCCGCGAGCTGGCCGAGGGCCTCGCCACCTATCGCCGTCTGGTGGCCAGCTACGCCCGCTACTGGCATGGCCGGCGGCTGCGGACCACGGGGTTCACCGCCCCGCCCCGCCAACGCCTACGCCGGGCCCTGGCACGGATCCGGCGCTGGCGGCGCGACGCCGACCCGCGCATCCGGCGCATCGAGGCCCTGGAGGCGAAACGCCGCCAGCTCACCCTGTGGCGCGATCTGCTGACCGGCCGCGCGGAGCGTCCCGTGGGGCTGCACGAGCTGCTTGCCGCCGGGCCGGCGCTGACCACGGTCATCGCCCTGCTGCCGCCCGGTACCCGCCTGTACACCCCGCGGCCCACCGTCGCCCTGCGGCTCGCCAGCGAGGATCAGGAGTGGCTGATTGCCGTGGCGCCCGCGCCCCAGGCTACGGCGTTGCGCCAGCACATCGTCGCGGCCCACGGGCGGGTCGTCGCTCCGCCCGTCTGGCTCGCCCTTCCCGCCAGCCGGGCCGTGGCCTTCGCCGAGCGACACATGACCACCCTGGAGGGGCGCCTGGAGCGACTCTACGGCGAGCTGGAGGTGGCCTACCAGGACCTCGACCTGGATGAGACCCTCGGCGACCTCGCCTACCTGGAGTGGTTCGTGGCGCACGTCGGAGACCTACCGGCGACCGACCACTTCACCCGCATCACCGGCTGGACCAGCGACCGCCGGGGCGAAACCATCGCGGCGGCCCTGGAGTGGCAGGGGGCACGCGCCCTACTCCACTTTCCATTGCCACCCGCGGCGGCACACCCGCCGCAATTGCTGAGCAACCCGTGGTGGGCGAGGCCCTTCGAGCTGTTCACCCGCGCCCTCGGCACCCCGGCGGCCCGCGACGCCGATCCCAGCCCGTGGCTGGCGCTGGTCGTGCCGTTGCTGTTCGGCTACATGTTCGGTGACGTGGGCCAGGGGCTGGTGCTGTGCGCCTGCGGCTGGGCGATCCGCAACCGGTGGCCCACCGGGCGGCTGATCGCCGCCGGCGGCGGCGGCGCCCTCATCGGCGGCGCGCTGTTCGGCAGCGTCTTCGGCCGCGAGGATCTCCTCCCGGCCCTATGGCTCCACCCCCTCGACGCCCCCCTCACGGTCCTGGCCGTCCCTCTCGGCCTCGGCGTGCTCTTGCTCTCTCTCGGGCAAGGGCTCAATGGCCTGCAGGCCGCCTGGCAGGGACGCCTCACGGAGTGGCTGTGCCACGACGCCGGGCTGCTCGCCACCTACTGGGGGGCGGCGGGCCTGGTCGTCGACGCGCACTTTCGCTTGCTGGTGCTCACCGGCCTCGCCTGGCACCTCCTCGCCCGCCTGTGGCTGGAGCGCCGCTGGCAGGCCGTCGCCACGGCCGCCGCTTCCCTGCTGGAGGAGGGGCTGCGGCTGGTGGTCAACACGGTGTCGTTCGCCCGGGTCGGCGCCTTCGCCCTCGCCCACGCCGGCCTGTCCGTCACCCTCGTCGCCCTGGCCGATGCGGCCCCAACCGTGGGCGCGATCCTCGTGCTGCTGGTGGGAAACCTGATCATCATCACCCTCGAGGCGCTGGTGGTATCGGTGCAGACCTCGCGCCTCGTCCTGTTCGAGTTCTTCACCCGCTTCGTGCGCGGCGCGGGGCGCCCATTCCGGCCCCTGGCACCGCCGCCCGTGGTATTGCAAGGAGGGTCCTATGACGTCCCGAGCTAAACCGGCGGTGCTCCTCACCTGCGTGGCCACCGGCCTCACCCTGGCCCTGTCTCCCCTGTTCTGGTGGCCGGAGGCGGCCGCCGCGGCCACGGAGATGGCCCGCCTCGACCCGGCGGTGTGGAAATGGGGCCTGATCGCGGCGGCCGTCGCCACCGGCCTCTCGACCCTCGCCGCGGCCTACGCAGTGGCCACGGTGGGCAGCGCGGCGGTCGGCGCCCTGGCGGAGAAGCCCGAGCTGTTCGGCCGTCTTCTGGTCCTGGTCGGCCTCGCCGAGGGGATCGCGATCTACGGCCTGATCATCTCCATCCTCATCATCAACCGGTTGATCTGATGGCCAGCCCGCATTTGTCACCATACTTCGTCGCGAGGCGGGGCGAGGTCGCGGAGACGCAAGGCGCGCGCCGGTTTGGGGCGCGGAGGCGTACGGAAAGTACGTCGAGCACCCAAACCGAGCGCAACGCAGCAGATTCGCGGCCTCGCGCCGCCGCAGTAGGAGGATGGTGAGAAATGCGGGCGAGAGTGGTCTTCATCGGCGACGAGGTGGCGGCGGCCGGTTTCCGCCTGGCCGGCGCGCGGGTGGTGGTGCCGCAAGCGGGAAGGGAGGAGGAGGCCCTGGCGGCGGCGCGCGCCGCCGCAGACCTCGTCCTGATCGGGGCGGAGACCGCGGTTCGCCTGCCGCGCCCGGTGTTGAGTGACGCCGTGGCCGCGCGTTCCCCGCTGGTGTTCGTGGTGCCGGATGTGCGCGGGCGCGTCACCTTGCCCGACCCGGTGGCGAGCCTCCAGGGTCAACTGGGGGTGACGGAATGACCCTCCGCGACCGAGCCGCGGCACTGCTTGCCGTGGTGGAGGAGTACCGCGAACGGGAGTGCCGGACGATCCTCGAACGGGCGCGGTACGAGGCCGCCAGGGTGGAGGCCCGCGCCCACGCCGAGGCGCGGCGCCGGGTCCACCTGGCGGTGGTCGCAGAGCGCCAGCGCGCCGCGGCCGCGCTCCGCGCCGCGCAGGCCGAGCTCCAGACCGAACGCCGCAGCCATCGGCACCGTCGCGACCTCGCCCTGCTGGAGCTTGCATGGCCGCGGCTGCGCGCGGCCCTGGAGCGACACTGGGCGGATCCCGTGGCACGGCGACGATGGGTCGCTGGCCTGGTGAGCGAGGTGCTGCGGCGCATTCCCGCCGGCCCATGGACCGTCCTCCATCCACCCGCCTGGCCCGCGGCGGAGCGTGACGCGGTGCTCGCCTCCCTCACCGCCGCCGGTGGTCCGCCGCCGGAGCCGGTGGCGGCCGCGGAGATCGGTGCCGGCCTGCGCCTGACCAGCGGCACCGCCACCCTGGACGGCACCGTCGACGGACTGCTCGCCGACCGTCCTGCGGTGGCGGGCCGACTCCTGGCTCTGCTCAACGAGGAGCCTGCTTCGTGAAACGGGCCACCGCCACCTGGCTGAGCGGGCCGGTGCTCCGCGCCCGGCCGGCAGAAGGATCGTTTCGCCTGCGCGAGGCGGTGCACGTCGGCGATCGGGCGCTCCTGGGGGAGGTGATCCGCGTCCAGACCGACGAGATCGTGGTGCAGGTCTACGAGGACACCACCGGCCTGCGCCCGGGCACCGAGGTGCGCGGCACCGATCGCCTCCTCGCCGTGCGCCTCGGTCCCGCCCTCCTCGGCAAGATCTTCGACGGCCTGTTGCGCCCCATGCGCGACATCACGGACCCCTACGTGGCCCCCGGCCAGCAGGATGCGGCTCCCGAGGTCCTGCGGTTTGTCCCCCGCGTCCGGGTGGGTGAGGTGCTGGGCGGGAGCGCCACCTTCGGCACGGTCGGGCGCGACCCGCGCCCGGGCGGCCGCTGCCTCGTGCCACCGAACCTCGCGGGCGAAGTCGTGGACGTCGCGGCGGCGGGCGAATATCCGGACGACACCCCGCTGTGCCGGCTGAGAGACCCGACGGGACGAATCCACGAGGTGGCCATGAGCCATCCCTGGCCGGTACGCGAGCCGCGGCCCGTGGCCGCACGCCTGCCGGCGGAGGAGCCGCTGCTCACCGGTCAGCGCATCCTCGACGGCCTGTTCCCGGTGGCACGCGGCGGCACCGCATCGATCCCCGGGGGCTTCGGCACCGGCAAGACCGTGTTACTGGAGACCCTCGCGAAGTGGTGCAACGCGGACATCATCGTCTATGTGGGTTGCGGCGAGCGCGGCAATGAGATGGCCTCCATGCTCGGCGAGTTCCTCGCCCTCACCGATCCGCGCACGGACCGCCCCCTGATGGAGCGGACGGTGATCATCGCTAATACCTCCAACATGCCGGTGGCGGCGCGCGAGGCGAGCATCTATACCGGCGTCACCGTGGCCGAGTACTTCCGCGACCAGGGACTGCACGTCGCCCTGATGGCCGACTCCACCAGTCGCTGGGCCGAGGCCCTGCGCGAGGTCTCGGGCCGCCTCGGCGAGCTTCCCGGCGAGGGCGGCTTCCCCGCCTATCTGAGTAGTCGCCTGGCGGAGTTCTACGAGCGCGCCGCCATCGTCCGGACCCTGGGGGGAGAGACCGGGTCCGTGACCGTGATGGGGGCGGTCAGCCCACCGGCCGGCGACTTCTCCGAACCGGTGGTGAGCCACACCCAGCGCTACGTGAAAACCCTATGGGCCCTCGACCCGCAGCGCGCCCACGCCCGCTTCTATCCCGCGATCCACCCGCTGCAATCCTACAGCGAGGCCGCGCCGCGCCTCGCCCGCTGGTGGCACGCCCAGGGCAACACTCGCTGGGAGGAGCTGCGCCGCCGCTTCCTGGTGCTCCTGGAGCAGCAATCGCGGCTGGAACGGATGGCGCGCATCATCGGCAAGGAGAGCCTGCCGCCCTCCCAGCGCCTCACCCTGCTCTGCGGGGAGTTGGTCAACGAGGCATTCCTCCGCCAGTCGGCCTACTCCCCGGTCGACCGCTTCGCCTCGCCGGCGCGCCAGACCGCGATGATGCGTCTCCTGGGCCGCTTCCTCGACCTGGCGGTGGAGGCCGTGGCGGCGGGCGTGCCCCCGGAGCGGCTCGCGGACCTGGACGTCTACCGCCGGCTGCTGCGCCTCGGCGAGGAGATCGGTGAAGGGGAGGAGGGGCAGCTCGCCGCCTTGCAGGAGGCGCTGGAACGGGCCTTCGTGCCCCTAATCGCGACGCCGGCCGAGAGCGAGGCACAACCGTCGGTGTCGGAGGTGGTCCCATGACGGCAACCACGACCCATGCTCGCCTGGTCGTCGCGGGGGCGGCGACCCGCCTGGAGGGGCCGCTCCTCTTCCTCCGGCGCACGGTGGAGGTCGGGCTCAACGAAGCGGTGGTGATCGAGGGCGACGACGGACGCCGGCGCCTCGGCCGCGTCGCCGTGGTGGACGAGACGACCCTGGTGATCGAGGTGATGGAGTCGACCGCCGGTCTGGCGCTCGCGACCACCCGGGTCCACTTTCCCGGGCGCCCCCTCGAGTTCGCCGTCGGCCCGGGGATCCTCGGCCGGGTCTTCAACGGCACCGGACAACCCCTCGACGGCGGCGCCCCCCTCCCCGCCCACCGCACCCTGCGCATCGAGGGGTTGCCGATCAAACCGGCGGCGCGCCAGGCGCCGAGTGAATTCATCGAGACCGGCGTCACCGGCATCGATCTGTTGAACAGCCTGGTACGCGGCCAAAAGCTACCCATCTTCTCCGGTGGCGGCCTGCCCCACGACCGCCTGGCGGTGGACATCGCGTGCAACGCCCGCCTGCTGGCCGGCACGGCGAGCGACTTCGCAATCGTCTTCGCCGCCATCGGCGTGCCGCACGACAGCGCCGAGTATTTCCGGCGCGAGGTGGAGGGCAGCGGCAACCTGGAGCGCACCGCCCTGTTCCTCAACCTCGCCAGCGACTCCAGCGCCCAGCGCCTCCTGACGCCGCGCTTCGCCCTCGCCGCGGCGGAGTACCTGGCCTTCGTCGAGGGCCGCCACGTGCTCGTGGTGCTCACCGACATGACCAATTACTGCGAGGCCCTGCGCGAGGTCGCGGCGAGCCGCGGCGAGGTGCCGAGCCGCAAGGGGTTCCCCGGCTTCATGTACTCGGACCTGGCGAGCCTCTACGAGCGTGCCGGACGGATCCATGGCCTGCCCGGCTCTCTCACCCAGCTACCGATCCTCTCCATGCCCGCCGACGACATCGGCCACCCCATCCCGGACCTCACCGGCTACATCACCGAGGGGCAGATCGTCCTCGACCGTGACCTCCACCGGCGCGACTGTTACCCGCCGATCAAGGTCTTGCCGAGCCTCTCCCGCGTGATGAAGGACGGCACCGGCGAGGGGTACACCGACCCCGTCCATCCGTCCCTCGCCACCCAGCTCTACGCCGCCTATGCCCGGGCGGTGCAGGTGCGTGTCCTCGCCAGCGTCGTGGGTGAGGAAGGGTTGTCCACGACGGACCAGGCGTACCTCGCCTTCGGGGCCGCCTTCGAGTCGACGGTGGTGCAACAGGAGGGGCCGCGGACCCTCGCCGAGAGCATGGCCGCCGGCTGGCGGGCATTGCGCCACCTGCCCCACGGCGAGCTGCACCGCCTGAGCGACGCGGAGATCGCACGCCACCTCGCGCCGCTCGGCGCCCGCCCCGGCGCGACCGCACGGGACGCGCCATGAGGGAGATCACCGCCACCCGCAGCGTGCTGCTCGAGCTGCAAGAGGAGCGGCGCAGCCTGAGCGAGGGGTACCGGTTTCTCGACGAGAAGCGGATGGTCCTCGCCGGCGCGATCCTGGACGAGCTGCGCCGCTATCAACCCGCCGCGGAGCAGTTCCACGCGACCTTCGCCGCCGCCGTCGCCGCCCTGCAGGCGGCCGCCGGCCGCCACGGCGTGGAGGGTCTCCTGGTGCATCCCGCGGCATCGCTGGACACGGCGGAGCTGGAGGTCACGACGCGTACCATCCTCGGTGTGGCGGTGCAGCAGGCACGTCTCGCGGGGGAGGCTGGCGAACCACCCCCCGGACCCAACCCCTCCCCCGAGGCCCGCGCCTGCGGGCGTCGTTTCGCCGCGGTATTGACCCAGGCCGTGGCCCTCGCCGCCCAGGCCGGCAACCTGGAGCGCCTCGGCCGCGAGTACCGCCGCACGGCGCGGCGCGCCCGGGCCCTGGAGGACGTCCTGCTGCCGGAGATCAACGAGGCGGTGGCCGACGTCAGCGGGCGCCTGGAAGAGATCGACCGCGAGGAGGCCGTCCGCGTGCGCTACGCCGCCGAGACGCAGGGGCACCCCGGGTGACCGATGCGTGACTGACCGTAGATTCGCACCGTCCCTGAACCACGGCAGGAGTCGAATCCCGTCGGCGACCCAGGCCCGAAGGGCCTGCCGCGCCTGGCGGCGCGGGTCGCCGGTGAAACCGGCTCCTACCTTGGGTTGGGAAATCGCGGCGCCGGCCCGGAACCCCGGTCGGAAATCGCCGCACCCTCCTGGACCTGCGGTAGGAGCCGATTCCCATCGGCGATTCAGGCCCGCAGGGCCTGCCGCGCCTGCGGTGCCGGCCATGCCAAGGGCGGCACGTTGCCGCGCCGCTGGCACGGGGACACACACGGCGCGGGCGGTGAGATCTGCGCGAGTGGGCGCTCCTTGACACCCGGCCCGCGTGTGCTTTGCTCAAAGGGAAGTCACTCTCTCCGGTTGCGATCATCGAGGCTGGGAGCAATTCCCCAGCGAACCTTCAACCCCCGCGGAGGACGATATGGTGTGGCGCGGATATACCCACCCGTGGGACCCGTGGGAGGCACTCAACGAAGTCGAAGAGGAGATGCCTTACCTCTTTGTAGGCACCTACGGCGAGGCGCAGCATGAATTCCCCCCGGTGAACGTCTGGACCAACGACGAGGGCGCCATGGTCCTGGCGGAGGTGCCGGGGATCGCCGCGGGCCAGCTAGAGGTCTCGGTGATCAACGACACCGTGATCATGAAGGGCTCCAGACTCCCGGAGGAGCTCCCGGAGGGCGCTCATTACCACCGCCGGGAGCGCGGCTTCGGGAGGTTCACACGATCCGTGCGACTCCCCTTCCGCATCGCCCAGGAAAGGATCGAGGCGCGGGTTCGGGATGGTACGGTGCGCATCCACGTCCCCCGTGCCACGGAGGATCGCCCGCACCGGATCTCGGTGCACGAGGCATAGACCGCACGGCCTCTGACTTGTGAAGGATATGGTATGGCTCAAGACCCCAAGGCCATGGCGAAATCGGACGTCCGAGGTGGCACGGCGGGCAAACACAAGGATCGGCCAGCGGTATTCACGCCGCGCGCCGACATCTTCGAGACCGGTGATGCCATCGTCGTCATCGCCGACATGCCCGGTGTCAACAAGAACTCGCTGGAGATTACCCTGGAGGAGAACATCCTGACCGTCGACGGCCGGGTCGAGCCCGAGCTGCTCGACGGATTCACCCAGGCACACCGCGAATTCAAGGTCGGCAACTACCACCGCACCTTTACCCTCTCGGATGCGGTCTCCCGCGACGGGATCGTGGCCGTGGTGAAGGATGGAGTGCTGCGCCTCACCCTACCGAAGTTCGGCCCCACCCGCGCGCGCAAGATCCCGGTGCAGGGGGAGTAGCGTCCGCGCGGGGCTTTCGGTCGCGCCGAGGGCGAGCCCATCGCCGCGCGGATCGACCACCGCGGTGGCGGCGCCGTCGCGGCGTACGGCGATGCAGTTCGCCTCGCCGATGGTGTGGCGTTCACGGAGCGTGTGGCCGAGCGTGCGGAGCTGCGCCGCCACCGCGGCGCTGATCGCCCCAGGCTCGTAGACGACCTCGTCCGGCAGCCACTGGTGGTGGATGCGCGGTCGCACCACCGCTGCCTCCAATGTCAGCCCCTCCTCCACCACCCCGCGCAGGATCTGCAATACCGTGGTGATGATGGTGGAGCCGCCCGGGGTGCCCACGACGAGGCGCACCCTGCCGTCGCGGGTGACGATGGAGGGCGACATGGAGGAGAGCATGCGCTTGCCCGGAGCGACGGCGTTCACCTCTCCGCCCACCAGGCCGTAGAGGTTGGGCACGCCGGGCTTGGCGGCGAAGTCGTCCATCTCGTTGTTGAGCAGCAGGCCGAGGCCTGGGACCGCGACCTTGGCGCCGAAGGCGCCGTTCAGGGTGGTGGTGACCGCCACCGCGTTGCCCCACCGATCGACCACCGCGTAGTGGGTGGTCTCCTCCGCCTCGGGGTGGCCGGGAGCAATGGCGGCCGAGGGCGTCGCCCGCTGCCACGAGAAGTCGGCCAGGCGCTGTCTCAGGTAGGACCGGGCGAGGAGGCGGGCCGGGGTGACGTGCATGGCCGCCGGGTCCCCGAGGTGCTCGCTGCGGTCGGCGTAGACCCGGCGCAGGACCTCCACATAGGCGTGGATGGCGCGGGCGTCGCGTCCCGCCGGGGCGTCGAGGAGGTCCAGCATCGCCAGGGCCTGGGCGATCGCCACCCCGCCAGAGGAGGGCGGCGGCATGAGGAGGAGCTCGTGGCCGCGATAGGCCGCCCGCAGAGGCTCGCGCACCACGGGTCGGTAGGCGGCGAGGTCGCCTTCGGCGAGGAGGCCGCCGCCGGCCGCCGCGGCCTGGGCGATCTGCCGTGCCGTTGCGCCGCGGTAGAAGCCGGCATCCCCCGCGCGGGCGATCCGCTCCAGGAGCCGCGCCAGCTCCGGCTGGCGCCACAGGGCTCCTTCGGGGTACGGCTTGCCGTGGTTGCTGTACAGGGCGGCGGTCGCCGGGAACGGGGCCATCGCCGGCAGGGCCTCGGCCATGCGCCGGGCATGGGCGTCGTCGAGGCGGTGACCGTCCCGGGCGAGGCGTATCGCCGGCGCCAGCAGCTCGGCCAGGGGTCGCGTGCCCCACCGCTCCCGTGCCAGGTTCAGCCCCGCCACCGACCCCGGCACCCCCACCGCCAGCCAGCCCACCGTCGAGCGCCCCGGCACCACCTCGCCCCGGGCATCGAGGAACAGGTCGCGGCGCGCCGCGGCCGGCGCCGTCTCCCGGAAGTCGACGGCCACGGCGGTCCCGTCCATCAGCCGCACCATCATGAACCCGCCACCGCCGAGGTTGCCCGCATGGGGATGGGTCACCGCCAGGGTATACCCCACCGCGACCACCGCATCCACGGCGTTGCCGCCGGCCGCCAGCACCGCCGCCCCCACCCGCGTCGCGTTCTCCTCACCGATGGCCACGACCCCGAGGGCGCCGCGCTCGGGCTCTGGGACGATAGCGCAGGCGGCGTGTACCACCAGCGCGAGCGTGAGCCAGAGGATGGGACTGCGAATAAATCGATCCATGGGCATAGTCAATTCCGTAACCGACCAACCGCCAGGACACGATGCCACCCGCCGGGTTCTGCCGGTAGGGTTGAGCCCCGCGTTTGCTGAGTACAGAATCGGGCGGGGCGCCGGGAAGGCGGAAGCAGAACGGCCCCTTGCCCACAGGAAGAGCTCCAAACCACCCCGTCTTCCGCGCCACCTTACGCCTTCAGATGCCCACAACGGTCTTCGCCGCCAACACCGGAAAAGCAATTTCCTGTCAGTCA
>DASWHD010000206.1:0-6545 GCA_036393335.1 bacterium | reverse complement strand
GCGCCGGTGGCGTCCTTCACCACGCCGGTGCAGGTGACGTAGTAGCCGTAGCGCAGGCGTACCTCCCGGCCGGGGCCGAGGCGGAAGAACTTCTTGGGCGGATCCTCCAGGAAGTCGCTCGCCTCGATGTACAGCTCGCGGGTGAAGGGCACCGGGCGCGTTCCGGCCGCCGGGTCCTGCGGGTGGTTGGCCGCCTCCAGCCACTCGACCTCGCCGGCCGGGTAGTTCTCGATCACCACCTTCAGGGGGCGCAGCACCGCGGCGCGGCGCGGGGCGTGGAGGTTGAGGTCCTCGCGCAGGCAGTGCTCCAGGTGGGCGATCTCCACCGTGGAGTCGACTTTGCCTACGCCGATGCGCTCGCAGAAGTCACGGATCGCCGCCGGCGTGTAGCCGCGCCGGCGCAGGCCGGCGAGGGTCGGCATGCGCGGGTCGTCCCAGCCGGCGACGTGGCCCTCCTGGACGAGCTGCAGGAGCTTGCGCTTGCTGAGCAGGGTATGGGTGAGGTTGAGGCGGGCGAACTCGATCTGCTTGGGGTGGTGGATGCCGAGGCGGTCGAGGAACCAGTCGTAGAGGGGCCGGTGGTCCTCGAACTCCAAGGTGCACACCGAGTGGGTGATTCCCTCGATGGAGTCCGACTGGCCGTGGGCGAAGTCGTACATCGGATAGATACACCAGGCATCGCCGGTGCGGTGGTGGCGGGCGTGGAGGATGCGGTAGAGCACCGGGTCGCGCAGGTTGACGTTGCCCGCGGCCATGTCGATCTTCGCCCGCAGGGTGCGTGATCCGGTGGGGAACTCGCCGGCGCGCATGCGCCGGAAGAGGTCGAGGTTTTCGGCCACCGGCCGGTCGCGGTACGGGCTTTCGCGGCCGGGCTCGGTGAGGGTGCCGCGGGTCGCGCGGATCTCGTCGCCCGAGAGGTCGCAGACGAAGGCATCGCCTTGCTCGATGAGCCGGATGGCGTACTGGTAGAGCTGCTCGTAGTAGTCCGAGGCGTAGTAGAGGCGATCGCCCCAGTCGAAGCCGAGCCAGCGCACGTCCTCCTGGATCGCCGCCGTGTAGCGCGCCTCCTCCTTGGTGGGGTTGGTGTCGTCCATGCGCAGGTTGGTGAGGCCGTGGGGGTAGTCGGCGGCGATGCCGAAGTTGAGGCAGATCGACTTGGCGTGACCGATGTGCAGGAAGCCGTTGGGCTCCGGCGGAAACCGCGTGTGGACCCGCCCGCCATAGACCCCCGCCGCCACATCGTCGGCGACGATCTGGCGGATGAAGTCCAGCGACCGTTTAGTGTCGGTGTTCTCTGGGCTACTCATCACCCGTCAGTCCCGAGTACATGTTGGATTGCCGTCTGGTCCTCGCGCCAAGACGCAGAGGCGCGGAGGGATTCTCGGCTTTCTTTGCGTCTCTGCGTCTCTGCGCGAGCCCCATGATTTCAACCGCTCTCGGCGAGCAGCGCCAGGGCGCGGTCGATGCGGGCGAGGCAGCGCTCGCGACCCAGGATCGCCAGGATGTCAAACAGGCCGAACCCCACCGCCTTGCCGGTGACCGCGACGCGCACCGCGTGGACGATCTCGCCATGGCCGATCCCCTCGGCGTCGACGAACCCCTGCATGAGGGCCTCCAGAGCCGCCGGGGTGAAATCCGCCTCCACGGCGAGGCGGTCGCGGAAGCGGCGCAGCCTCTCGCCCGCCCCCGCGGCCTTGCGTAGCCGCTTGGCGAACGCCTGGCCGTCGTACTCCAGCTCGCCGTCCGGGACGAAGAAGTCGCGGTAGTCGAGGATGTCGCCGGCCACCTTGATCCGCTCCCCCGCGGCCCCGACGATGGCGCTCACCCGCGCACCCAAGGCGCCGTTGTCGAGCCCGGCGGCGAGACCCGCCCGGCGCACGAAGGGCGCGGCCATCTCCGCCCTGGCCGCCACCGGGAGCCGCTGCATGTAGCGCTCCTGGAAGGCCAAGAGCTTGGCGGGATCGAAGCTCGCCGGCGCCTTGTTCACCCGCTCGAGGGAGAACAGCTCCACCATCTCGTCGCGGGACAGGGACTCGGTGCGGTCGTCCACCGACCAGCCCAGGAGCACCAGGTAGTTGATGATCGCCTCCGGCAGGTAACCGACCGCCTCGTAGAAGTCGACGATCACCGGGTTGAAGGTGTCACCGCTCACCGCCAGGCCGATGGCCTCGGCGATCGCCCGGCCGTGGGCGTCGATCTTCGCGAAGTCGGGGTTCTTCCGGTACTTGTCGAGCTTGCGCTTGGAGAGCTTGTTCTTGCTCCCGGGCTCCGCCACGTACGGCAGGTGGGCATAGGTGGGCAGGTCGTAGCCCAGGGCCTGGGCGATGAAGATCTGGCGCGGGGTGTTGGACAGGTGCTCCTCGGCGCGGATCACGTGGGTGATCCCCATGTCCTGGTCATCCACCACGTTGGCCAGGTGGTAGAGGCAGGTGCCGTCGGCGCGCTGGACGACGTGGTCCGGCTCCTGGATCCACTGCACGGCCATGGAGCCACGCACGAGATCCGTGAACTGACACATACCGTCGCGCGGCATCTTGAGGCGCACCGCCCCGTTGCGCCCCTGCGCCGCGAACCGCTGCCGCTGCGCCTCGCTCTCCGCGGTCCAGCGGCGGCTGTAGACGAAGGGCCGCCCCGCCGCCTGGGCCGCGTCGCGCTCCGCCGCCATCTCCTCCGGCGTGGCGTAGTCGTAGTAGGCCGCACCCCGCTCCACCAGCTCGCGCGCCGCGGCCTGGTAGCGGGCGAGCTTCTGCGACTGGTAGTACGGGCCGTGGTCGCCCCCCACTTCGGGCCCCTCGTCCCAGTCGATCCCCAGCCAGCGAAAGCCGGCGAGGATCGGCTGCAGGGTCTCGGCCACGTTGCGCGCCTGGTCGGTGTCGTCGACGCGCAGGATGAATTGCCCGCCGTGGCGCCGGGCGAAGAGCCAGTTGAACAGGGCCGTGCGCACCCCGCCGATGTGCAGGTAACCGGTCGGACTGGGGGCGAAGCGGGTACGGACCATGGGGGCCTTGGGCGGATCTTGGCAGTCCGGCGCCGCCGGAATCCCGGACAGCGCCGAAAAACTGAAAGCTTAACCTGCACCTAGGAACCGTTGGAATGGGCGGCCCATCGGACCGCTTCACGCGGGTCACGACGGTTCGGCGTCACGGGATGCTTGCTGGGCCGCGGCGCAGCACGCTGCGGAGCTGGTTGAGAGTGTGTTGGCTGGCGCCCCCCGGCTGTTCGCACTCCTCAACAAATTCCGGTTGGCCGGCTGCCGCGTCCCGGCCGGGCAGGTGTACCACCACCCGCGCCACCGCCTCCCCCCTGCTGGCCGGCCAATGGTACACCCCCATCCATACCCGGTAGGTGAGCCCCTTGCCTACGAAATGGAGCCGCCCGATCTGCTGCCGGGCGAGGTCGACACCGCATGCGGCGAGGGCGACCTCCAAGACCGTCCTGGCCCGTGCCCAGCCACACTCTTCCCGCCGAGGCCGGCTCATCCGAGCCTGTCCACCAGGGACATGAAGTTGCGCTTGCGCTTGTGCGCGGCGCGGACGGTGGTGAGGTACCCCTGGAAGGCGCCCTCCTCCCCGAGCCCGGCCATCAGATCCCGTATGCGGCGCAACAGGCCGGCGGCCTCGGCGTAGGCCTGGTTGTTCTTGCGCTCGACGATGGGATCGATCAATCGCTGATAGACGGCGATGGCATCCTGTGGATGGCCCTCCTCGCGCAGGGCAGCGAGCTTCAGCCAGAGGTCCTGCCGGCAGTGGCCCCCCCGCGCCACCTCCCACGCCTGGTCCGTGTGCTTCTCCCACAAGAGGACTTCCACCAGGATGGAACGGGCCGACCAGAAGCCGCCACGCCATCCCGTTGGCCGCGTTTCCGCCTCCTCTTGGCGGATGCGGGCGTGCAGGTAGTCGCAGGCGCGTCGTCGCCATTCGGGCCAATCGTTGGCACGCTCGGCGCTGCGCTTGAGGTCCCGGTAGCTCTCCACACCCGGACCGCGCGCGAAGCGGGGCCAAATCAGGGCGAGGGCGTCGTCGTGGCGCTTTTCACGGTGGTAATGATCCGCCAGGAAGTCCTGGACGCGGGGGTCGGCCAGGTCCCCGAAGGCCTCGATCCCGCGCTCGGCCCAGGCGACAGCGTCCGCGTCGCGACCGGCCTGGTGGTAGGCATCCACAATCCGGGAGAAGGCGTGGGCCGTCGAGAGATCCCGCGCCAGCACGGCGACCAGGGCGTCCACGTCCCCCGCCTGCCGCGCCAGCGTCTCCATGAGGTGGGTGATCCGCCAGCGGCGTCCGGAGTCCCCGGGCACCCTCTCACCCGGCTGCCGGGCCGGGACCTCGGCCCACACCGCCTCGGCAAGCCGGCGATAGGCGGCCAGGCCGCGCTCCCCCAGGACCTCGGCGTACGGCTCCACCGCCCCGAAGAAGGTGTCCCGGTCACCGTCCACCTCCCACCGGAAAAGGCGCTCCGCCAGCTCTTCGGGATCTGGGCGTGCCTGGCGACAGGCGGCGAGGTGCAACTCCTGCACGCGTTCGAGAAGGCTTCGCAAGTGGCCGTCCGAGTCGTCCACCCCCTCGACCGCGGACTCCACGCATGCCAGGGCGTGCTCGCTCAGCTCGATGACCGCCTCCCCGTGGCCCCGGTCGAGGAGCTCTGCGAGCCCGTCGATGGCGTGGTCGGCGCCCCGGCAATAGTCGTACATCTCGCCATACGAGATGAACCGTTCGGGCACGATCGCCTGTTCGAGGACCTCGCGGTAGGTCGCCAGGCTCGGCGCTCCAGTGGCCGCGGCCTTGAGCGTCAGTCGCTGGGAGAGGGGCTCATCCTCCGCCGCTGCCTCCATCAGCAGCTCGACGAGCGCCGCCTGGTCCTGTTGTCGGAGCCAGGCACGGACCCCCTCCAGGGTGATACCGGTGTCCGGGTCCGGTCCATCCGCACGCGGGTGGTGAGGCTCCCCTTCCCCCAGGGTCTCCAGCCACGCCAGGGCGGTCGCCACGCAGTGTTTGCAGAAGTCACCCTCCATCCCGATGGGACAGGTGCAGGCGAACACGGGCTCACCGGGGGCTACGTCCAGAGTGACACGGTACTTGTGAGTGCCCGTGACCGTGGCGGTGACCACACCTTGGTCGACGCGCAGGCCGTGGACCCGACCTTCCCGAAGGTACTCCACACCCCGCGGGTAACCACGAGGCCCCGCCAGGCGGCGAATCTCGGCGGCGGTCCATCCCTCCATCGACGTCTCCTCCTTCTTCACTTGGCGGCAGCTACTCTACGATATCCCCCGGCACCGCCCGCATCGATCGACAAACTGCTAAGGTCTCGCAGGCGGCGCGAGGACCCACGCTGTGAAGATCGATCAGGCCTACCTGAAGCAACTCCTGAACGGATTTCTCGTATCCGAGCGATCGTTCGTGTGGCCCGGAGACCTGCTGCACGACGGCGTGGAGCTGGACGACAAGTTCCTGTTCCACATGCAGATCCTGGAGGATCAGCGGTTCGTGGAGTGCCTCGACCGGCGCCTCGACCTGGGCTACGAGATCACCCTGGGAGGCGAGTTCACCTGGCACAGTCGGCCCCTGCGCCTCACCGCCGCCGGCCACGAGTTCGTCGATGCCCTGAACCGGAGCGAGATCTGGGAGGTGATCAAGGCCGAGTTCCAGGACGCCTCGGTCGCCACCCTGACCACCGCCGCCAAGGGGCTGCTCGAGGCCTTCGCTCGCAAGCAGATCCAGAAGTACCTCGACGTGTGACGGTCACGGGGCGGCGTGGCCGCCCGGCCCGCCGGTCGTCTCCTGCGTGTCCGGAGCCTTCTGCGGGC
The DNA here is from genome assembly GCA_036393335.1 of bacterium. Lineage (GTDB taxonomy): Bacteria > CG2-30-53-67 > CG2-30-53-67 > CG2-30-70-394 > CG2-30-70-394 > DASWHD01. The sequence continues at coordinate 742 of DASWHD010000206.1, read as the reverse complement.
TGGGTGGCACGGCCGGGGTGTCGTCCACGGCCTGGACCTTGCCGCCGGCCTGCTTCTCATCCTGGGATGGGGTGCCGGCGCTCCCCTGCGGTGCCTGATCGGTGCCGGCACCGTGCACGCCGCCTGCGGCGCCACCGCTGGGCGGCTTGCGGGGGATGAGGGCGAGATCGACCTGCACGCGATCCCCGGTCAACGTGACGACGCGCCCGGAGCTGTTCCACCCGGTGGCCACCGCCTGCACCCGTGCCGCGCCGACGGGAAGATCGTGGAACGTCGCCTGCCCGCTCCCGTTGCTGCGTTGCTCGATCTCCAGGTCGCCGATCACCACCGACACCGCGGCGCCACGCACCGGCTTGCCGGCCGCGTCGTTGACCTGGATGACCAGCTCGACGGCCTTCGCCTTGGGGGTCTCGTTCCCGGCGGCCTCCTGTGCTGGATTCCCCTTGCCCGCGCCTTCCTTGGTACCGGGAGCCGCCCCCGCGCCAACCGCGCACAGCAGCACGGCGCCAAGGGCCAGCGCCAGGACCCAGGGTCTCCGTCCAGCACCGCCTGCGAGTGTCTTCCGTCGCATCGTGTCCCTTCGCCAGTGGTCAGTGATCAGCGCTGCCGAGCCGGCGCTGAGCGCGCACCAGTTCCTCGACCACCTCGTCGTAGTACGGCTTCTCCTTCAAGCTGGCGCGCGACCCGGGAAAATAGACCAACGCCAGCTTCGCCGATCCCGGCGCCCAGTTCTTGAGCACCA
>DASWHD010000205.1:0-10904 GCA_036393335.1 bacterium | reverse complement strand
TGGCGGGCGCGGTTCATGGTCAGGGTGAGGTGGCGGATCAGCTCGTCCGCGTTGTTGGTGGCGGCATCCATGGCGGTCATGCGCGCCGAGTGCTCACTCACCTCCGACTCGAGGAGGGCATGGAGGACGCGGCTCTCCACGTAGCGTGGCAGCAAGGCGGCGAGCACCGCGGCAGCGTTGGGCTCGAAGAGGTACTCGGCCGCGCCCGGCACCGGCTCCTCGGCGGCCGTCTCCGGCAGGGGCACCGGCAGCACCTCCTCGAAGGTCGCCACCTGCGAGAGGGCGGAGCGGAAGGCGTTGAAGGCCAGCGCGACACGGCCGATGTCGCCGTTCGCGAACCACTCGATGGGGCGCGCCACCAGCTCGCGGACGAACTCGGCGGTGAACTTGCCGCCCATCTCCACATGGGAGTCGATCACGTCGTAGCCGCGCTTGCGCAGGTAGTCGCGGCCCTTGCGCCCCACCGCCACCAGTTGGTGGTGCCACTCGGCCGCGCTGCGGATCTCCGCCTCGATCTTGCGCAGGAGCTGGTGGTTGAAGCCGCCACACAGGCCGCGATCGGAGGTCACCACCACGATCACGGCGCGCCGCGCATCGGGCCGTTGGAGGAGCGGATGGGAGACCTCGGTGCTCGCGGCCGCCACGCGGCGCATTAGCTCTTCCACCTTGGCGGCGTAGGGACGCGCCGCCACCGCGGCGGCGTGCGCCCGGCGCATCTTGGCCCCCGACACCATCTTCATCGCCTTGGTGATCTGCTGCGTGCTCTTCACGCTGGCGATGCGGTTGCGGATGTCTTTCAGAGAAGGCATGGGTAGCGGTCAGCAGTTAGCTGAGTGGGCGATATGAGTTCTTGCTTTCCTTATAAGCTGACAGCTGAACGCTAACAGCCAATCGCTAACTGAAGCTCTGCTTGAAGGCCTCGATCGCCTTGCGCAGGCCGCTATCCGTGGCGTCGTCGATCTTGCCCTGACGGTTGATCGATTCGGCCAGCTCCGGATGGCTCGCCTGCACGTGCGCCAGAAGCCCGGCGGCGAACGCCTGTACGCGCTCCACCGGCACGGCGTCCACGAAGCCATGGGTGACGGCGAACAGGGAGATCACCTGATCCACCACCGGCAGCGGGTGGTACAGGCCCTGCTTGAGGATCTCCACGGTGCGCTCACCACGGGCGAGCTGCGCCTGGGTCGCGGCGTCGAGGTCGGAGCCGAACTGGGCGAAGGCCTCCAGCTCGCGGTACTGGGCGAGATCCAGCCGCATGCGGCCGGCGACCTGCTTCATCGCCTTGATCTGCGCGGCGCCACCGACGCGCGACACCGACAGGCCGACGTTGATGGCCGGCCGGACGCCGGAGTAGAACAGGTCGCTCTCCAGGAAGATCTGGCCGTCGGTGATGGAGATCACGTTGGTCGGGATGTAGGCGGAGACGTCGTTGGCCTGGGTCTCGATGATCGGCAGGGCGGTGAGCGAGCCGCCGCCGAGCTCGTCCGAGAGCTTCGCCGCCCGCTCGAGGAGGCGCGAGTGGAGGTAGAAGACGTCGCCGGGATACGCCTCGCGACCCGGCGGCCGGCGCAGCAACAGGGAGAGCTGGCGGTACGCGACCGCTTGCTTCGAAAGGTCGTCGTAGAAGATCACCGCGTGCTGGCCGTTGTCCCGGAAGTACTCGCCCATCGCGCACCCCACGTAGGGGGCGATGTACTGCAGCGGCGCCATGTCCGACGCGGTGGCGGCGACCACCACCGTGTACTCCATGGCCCCCGCCTCTTCGAGGGTCTGGACCACCCGCGCCACGGTGGAGCGCTTCTGGCCGATCGCCACGTAGATGCAGAACACCGGCTGGTCGGTCTTGTGGGTGTGCTTCTGGTTGATGATGGTGTCGATGGCGAGGGAGGTCTTGCCCGTCTGGCGGTCACCGATGATCAGCTCGCGCTGGCCGCGACCGATCGGCACCAGGGCGTCGATCGCCTTGATGCCGGTCTGCAACGGCTCCTTCACCGACTGGCGGGCGACGATGCCCGGCGCGATGACGTCGACGTGGCGGCTCTCCTCGGTCGCGATCGGCCCCTTGCCGTCGATCGGCTGGCCGAGGGCGTTCACCACCCGCCCTAGCAGGGCCGGGCCCACCGGCGTCTCGATGATGCGCCCGGTGCGCTCCACCCGGCAGCCCTCGACGATCGCCGGGCTCTCCCCGAAGAGCACCGCGCCGACGGTGTTCTCCTCCAGGTTGAGGGCCATGGCCATCACCCCGTCCGGCATCTCCAGCAGCTCGCCGGCCATGACCTTGTCGAGGCCGTAGATCTGGGCGATGCCGTCGCCCACGGCGATGACCGTGCCGGTCTCCGCGACCCGGACCTCGCTGTCGTACTCCTCGATCTGCTTCTTGATCAGCCCGCTGATCTCTGCCGCCTGTAATGCCATGACTCCTCCGTCCTCCCTGTCCCGCGGGCCGTCGCGTGCCGGCGGGTAACCTTAACTTGCTGCCTGCACGCCCTGCAGCAGGGCGGTGCGCAGGCCGCGCAGCTTGCCACGCACGCTGCCGTCGATCTCCTCGCTCGCCACGTGGGCGACCAGGCCGCCGATCAGCTCCGGTCGCGCCGCCACCTCCACGTCGACGCTCTTGCCCAACCGCGTGCCGAGGCGCGCGGCGATCGTTGCCACCTCCGCCTGGCTCAGGCCACGCGCGCTCTCCACCTGCACCCGCAGGATGCCGCGCCGCGTATCGAGCCGCTCGCGGAAGGTCGCGGCGATGGCCGGCATGAGCTGGAACCGCCGGTTGTCCAGCAGCACCCCGAGAAAGCGCCGGGTCAGGTCCGACACGCCGAGGCCGTCGACGATCTGACCGAGCACCTGCCGCTTGGGCTCGACGCGCTGCACCGGGCTGGCGAAGAAGCGATCCAGCCCCGGGGTCGCGGCGAACAGGCCGGCGACGTCCTGCACCTCGCCGGCCACCCGGTCGGTGGCGCCGGCCGCGTCCGCGAGGTCGAGGAGGACGCCCGCATAGAGCTGCGCGCTCTCGGTGTGCATCACGACAGGGCCTCCTCGATCAGACGGCGATGGTCGTTCTCGTCGAAGCGCTCCGCCACCAGGGCCTCGGCCGTGCGCAGGGCTCGGTCGACCAGCTCCTCCCGCACCTCCGCAACGAGGCGATTTTCCTCCTGCTCGCGCGCCTGACGGGCGATCTCGGCGATGCGCCGGCTACGCTCCCGGCCGGTGTCGACGATGCGCTTGGCCTCCGCCTCCGCCTGGTGGCGGCCGGTGCCGAGGATCGTCTCCACCTCCTGCCCGACGCGGGCGACCTGCTCCCGCACCGCCGCGATGCGCGCCTTGGCCTCCTGCAACTGCCGCTCGCCGCTTGCCAGCTCGCTCTCGATGGCGCCACGGCGGGCGGCAAAGAAATCGCGCAGGGAGAAGACCCGGGTGAAGACCCACACCAGGACCCCCGCGGCGAGGGCGAAGTTGACGAGGCGCTGGACGATGTCGCCGCTCGGCGCGCCACCGTGCTCCGCTCCCCACGCGGTGGAGGCGGCGAGCACGACCACCGCCCCGGCGAGGACGGCGGAGCGCGGGCCGCTCACACCGGCCTCCCCAGGACCTTGCCGGCGATCTGGTGCGCCAGGCCTTCGACCTCTTCCGCCAGCTCCGCCGTCAGCTCGGCCCGCCGGCGCTGCAACACCTTCTCCGCCTCGGCGAGCTCCTGGTCGGCGCGGGCCTTCGCCTCCGCGACGATCTTCTCGGCCTCGGCCTCGGCCTGGCCGGCCTGCGCCTGGACCAGCGAGCGCGCCTCGCTGTGGGCGACGGCGATGTCCGCCTCGTACGACGCCAGCAGCCCCTCCCCCTGCTCCTCGACGGTCTCGACCTGAGCGAGGGTCCCCGCGGTGCGCTGGCGGCGCTCCTCCAACACCCGCAACAACGGTCGATAGAGGACCCGGTTCAGGATCGCGATCAACACCAGGAAGTTGGCGATCTGGATGAGGACGGTGACGTCGAGATCGATCATGGTCCTGGGCCTTACTTCCCCCGTGCCGAACATGGCTCGGCGTCATCGCTCCCACGGTCCACGCGTCAAAAGGCGCGACAATATAACTTGTCCCTCCAAGAATTTCGAGACGCGCCCTGCGATCGGTCAACCGGAGTGATTCCGGAGGGTGACCGGTAAGAGCGGTCAACCGGTTGACAGGATTCACGACTTGTCCCACTCGCCACAAGGCCATAGGCGGCGATCCCGCCATGGATCCGCGCGCCATCCCACGACAACGGCCCTCTGCCTCCACCCGCCGCGATCCCCTGCGCGACGCGCCGATCCCGTGCGGTGCGCCGGCCGCGTTGCGTCGTGCCCGGCCCGCCCCTACTATTTCTCCACTCCGAGGAGGAGTGGCCGAGCGGTCGAAGGCGGCGGTCTTGAAAACCGTTGTGGCGTAAGTCACCGGGGGTTCAAATCCCTCCTCCTCCGCCAGACAATGCCGTTATACTGACGGGCCCACGCGACGGCCCCGTACCGTCGCGCCCACGGAGAGATGACCGAGAGGCCGAAGGTGCTCGCCTGCTAAGTGAGTGTGGCCCTTAAAAGGCCACCGAGGGTTCAAATCCCTCTCTCTCCGCCACCCATCCCACGGCGACGGTGCACCAACCACCGTCGCCGTTTTCATTGGCACCGGCGGCGGAGAGATCGTTCCCCCTCCGCGTCGTCGCATGGACGCAGGGAGAGCCGCCCCGCCCGAAGCCCAGTGCCCTCTCCCCACCGCGGGAGAGGGACAGGGTGAGGGGAACGCCGCCGAGCCCGCGAACCCCGCCGCGCGCTTGCGGGCCGCGCCGCATCCCCGTACATTGCCTCCCCCTGCCGCCTAGACCTCGGCAGCCGGGAAGCCCACCCCACGCGCCCGTGGCTCAGCTGGATAGAGCATCGGACTACGAATCCGGAGGTCGCAGGTTCGAATCCTGCCGGGCGCGCCAGCTCCTTCGAGGGGTTAGGGAATTCGTGGGCGGGGACCTCGGGAGCCTCCGCCTCGTCTACGCCTCAACGGAGACCGACTCAGGCCGTGGAAGGCCGAAGTGGGTGGAGCGAGGGGTGGACCGGCGAGTGGACCTATTGCCTGCCGCACGGACAGAGGCGCCCCTGGATGAGCATCAAGTGATGCGCGCCAGGTCCCCCGTCTTATAGGCCCAGCACATCGCCATCGTGGGATAGGTCGACACGATAGGCGGCAGGTTCCTGCGGCAACCCGGGCATCGTCACGATATCCCCGGAAAGGGCGAGCACATAGCCGGCGCCGGCGGCGATTCTGACCGACTCGATAGGCAGTACCGAGTCTCCCGAGCGACTGCCTTTGCCTCCGCGTCGACCAGCTTGAGGTGGGTCTTGGCAATGCAGATGGGAAGCCGGTCGTAGCCCAGCGCGCTTGCCCGCTCCAGCTCCCGTCGTGCAGTGCGGCTGTAATCGATGTCCGCCGCCGCGTAGATGGGGCGGGCAATCGCCTCGATCTTCGCTTCCAACGAGTCTTCCAGGTCGTAGAGATAGCGTCTCGGCGAAGCGGGCCTTGCCGCGGCGTCGACGACGGCCTGCGCCAGATGCTCGGCGCCGGCGCCGCCGTCCGTGAAGCCGGTGAATCGCGCCGCGGTCAATCCGCGCTCGGCGCAGCCGGCTTCGATGGCACGCAGCTCCGCCTCGGCGTCCTGAGCGAAGCAGTTGATGGCGATCACCGGCTCGCAGCCGAAGAGCCGTACGCACGCGACATGGTGATCCAGGTGCTCCAGCCCGCGGGTGATCTCGGACATCGGTCCGCGCCGGTCCGCACGACCGCCGCCGTGGACTCGCAACGCCCGCGCCGTCACCACCAGCACCACCGCGCTCGGCCACAGGTTCGCGGCGCGGCACTTGATGTCGAAGAACTTCTCCGCTCCCAGGTCGAAACCGAATCCGGCCTCGGTCACCACGTAGTCCGCGCGTTGCGCGGCCGCCTTGGTGGCGACCACGCTGTTGCAGCCGTGGGCGATGTTGCCAAACGGGCCGCCGTGGACGAACGCCGGCACCCCTTCAGTCGACTGGACCAGGTTGGGCAGGATCGCATCCTGCAGCAGGGCCGCCATGGGCCCCGTCGCCCGCAGCCTGGCCGCAGTCACCGGATCGCCGGCACGGTCGAATCCCACCAGGATACGGCCCAGCCTGGCCTTGAGGTCGGTGAGGCCCTCGAACAGACAGAGAATCGCCATGACCTCCGACGCGGCGGTGATGTCGAAGCGCGCCTCACGCGGTACGCCGTTCCCCCTGCCCCCGAGCCCGATCACCGTCTGACGCAACACGCGATCGTTCACATCGAGCACCCGCGGCCAGAAGATCTGCCGTTGTTCCAGATCCAGCTCGCTGCGAAAGTGGATCGCGTCGTCCACCAGGGCGGCCAGCAGATTGTGCGCCGCCCCGACCGCATGCAGGTCGCCGGTGAAGTGCATGTTGATCCGGGTCGACGGCTCGATCTGGCAGCGACCGCCGCCGGTACCGCCACCCTTGATACCGAAGATCGGTCCCAGGGAGGGCTCCCGCAAGGCCAGGGCCACGCGCTGCCCGGCGCGTTGCAGCCCCTGCGCGAGACCGATGGAGACCGTGGTCTTGCCCGCGCCGCTGCGCGTGGGGTGGATCGCGGAGACCAGGATCAGCCTGCCGCCGGGCGCGACGTCCCTTGCCGGCATCGCCCGCAGGCGCAGCTTCGCCATGTGCTCGCCGAACACCACGAGATCCTCCGGTGGAATCTGCAGCGTCTCGGCGACAGCGACTATGGGGCGCATGAATGTCTCCCATCGAACAGGGACCGCCATGGGCGGGAGTGGCGGTCCTCGTCCGTGAGCACGAAGATATCCTCGCGGCAGTGAGCTGGCTCGTCGACCTGTCGAGGGAGTGGCAGGGAGCCGATCTGGCCCAGGTCCGCAAGGGCCTCCGCCAGGTTCGGGAACAGGCTGCCGCCGATGTTGTGCATCACCGGGCCCTGGCGCTCGACGCCAGGCGCTGCGGAGTTTCAGCGTCGCCGTTCCGACGGAACGTTGGCGCCCGCCGGCGTCGCACCGCCTTGACCCGTTCCGTTCGTTACGCGAATGGTGATCCACGCCACGGCGCATTCCGCCCGCCTGGATCTATGCGAACCGCGCGGCTCGTGGGTCACTCCGCGAGCTGCTTAAGCCACCCCGATGGGTGGATGACCAGGAGCCGTTCGTTCTCGATCTTCCTGGCGATGCGACACACGAGGACGCGGCGGCTCGCGTCGATCAGGTCGGCGGTCTTGTGCAGGTGATCGATCATCTCGCTCGACGGGTTGCTCGTCAGCTTGATCTCGATCGCCCATCGCTCCGTGCCCCAGTCCAGCACCAGATCCATCTCGTACCCATCGGAGGTGCGGAAGAAGAACGGCTGCGCCCGTTTACCGGCGGCGTCAATCGTGGCCAGGGTCTGCTCGATGATGAAGCCCTCCCAGCTCTGGCCCAGCCACGGCTGGCGGTAGAGTTGCTCGAGGTCGGAGACGTTCAGCAGGGCGTGCAACAGGCCGCTGTCGCGCCAGTAGAGGCGTGGCGTCTTGACTAATCGTTTCTTGAGGTTGCCGAAGAACGGCGGCAGGCGACGGATGAGGAAGGCACCCTCGAGAAAATCGCAGTAGCGCAGAACCGTCTTGTGATCCAGCGCCAGGGCGGCGCCGAGCTGAGAGGCATTGAGCGGCTGGCCGTGGACGGCGGCGAGCATGGCCAGCAGCCGCATCGTGTGCGGCGGCCTAGCGGTCAGACCCCAGGTGGGGAGGTCGCGGGTCGCCAGCGTCTCCAGGTAGTCCCCCTGCCACTCTGGGAACATCCTGGCCAGCAGAATCCCGCCATCCGGATATCCGCCGCGCAGCCAGAGATCATCAAGCTGGGCCGCCTTGAGCTCGGGCAACACGAACGGGGTCATCCGCACCAGGCCGAGCCGCCCGGCCAGGGACTCGGAGACATTCGCCATTAATGCCGGGGAGACCGAGCCGAGGAGCAGGAAGCGGCCGTTGCGCTTACGATCGGCGTCGATGGTCCCACGCAAGCGGGAAAAGACCTTCGGCGCCTGCTGGGCCTCGTCGATGACCACCAGCCGCTTCCCGGCCGCCAGCGCCTCCCACTCGGCATCGAGGCGCGCCTCGCTCCCCTCGCTCTCCATGTCGAAGTAGGCGCCACCCAGCTCCCGGGCAAGGGTCGTCTTGCCACACTGCCGCGGCCCAACGATCCCGACCGCCGGAAACTTCCTCAGCTTGTCACGCACCTGGCGCCGGTAGATGCGGGAGATCATGCCTTGCAATACGGGAATCCATTCCCAGATTGCAAGCCCCTGCACCGCCGCCAGAGCCGCGCCCCTGGCTCCACTCGACAGGCGTCCGACTACGAATCGAGAGGTCGGAGGTCCAAATCCAGCAGGGCGCCGCCGGAGTTTCGATGAATCGCCCTGGGGCGGGATGGCGTTTCACCACGACACGTAGTTGTACCGCTGCTTCTCGCCGAGGATCGAAGGCGGGCTCTTCGTTCGCGGGTCGAGGCGGTCGGCCTGCTCGGTGGCCCAGGTGATCCACCGTTGTACCTTGCTCCCCGCTTCGATCTCTCGGCCCCCGGCTGGCGCTGAATCTATGACGGCCTGCACGTATTGGCGGATGCGCTGGCTCGCATGCCAGCGGTCCACCTCCTCGTTCAGCGCCTTGACGCGTTGCTCTTCCTGACGGATCAGCGGAATCTTGACGGCCCGCTCCCTCTCCCACGCCTCCTGCTTTCGGCGTTCCTCGTCACGGCGTTCCCGATCCGCCCTCAGCCCATCCGCGATTCTGAGTACGGACGCGACGACCCCATTCAAGCAGGCCTCTAGTCGTTGCCGCTTGCCGTCGGACCAACGCCGTCGGTGACTGTCACACCTATGGGTGACGATCTCTAGCACGAGGCGACCAGTCGGCTCGTAGCGGTAGAACGGTCTCGTGTAGAGCCATGGATGGCGTTCTTTGTCCTGTTGCTCCTTGGGGGTGGGCTCCCGCTCTTGTCGCCTCACCACCTCCTTTAGGCAGAATTCGACGCGCTCGCCTTCCACCTCGGCTAAGGTTCCGACTCGTCCTTCCTCGTTGAAGACAGCGACCCGGTGAGACCGCTGTTCTAGCCCCTTCACAAGCGCATCCATGATGCGCATCGCACGGTCGATGCTGTCGGGAGAGACGACGACGTTCAATGCACGCTTGGCACGGGGTCGGATGAGGCCCTGTTCGTTCCGCTTTGCCTTGCGCAGGGACTCCTTGGTCTTTCGCACGAGGGAATGGGGATCAATCAGCTCCAGGCCGACCTCAATCCGATTCTCTTCCCGGTCCTCGTCTGTCACGGCACTGCGGGTCACGGGACGGAGCTGTTCGTTTCCGTCACGGGGCTGACGTCGAAGCCAGATACGCTCGGATCCCCCTTTACCGATCGGTGGCAACGGCGGGCGGCTGATCCTCCTGCCGGCCTGCACCTTGGCCCAGTATCCGACGGGTGGTTTGGGGATGTTGTGCTTCTTGCAGACCTTCGCCAGCCCCACGTCGGAAAGCCCATACTCCTTGGCCAACCGCACCATGGGAGTCGACCACACCTGCTCGTAAAGCTCGTCGCGTGAGAGGGTGTCGGAAAAAGCCGCCTTGTATTCGTGTCGCACCTTTCTCTCCTTGGAAGCACAAACTCGGTGCCGGTAAGGTAACGACCGCGGTCGCGAATGTTCACAGAGACCGTTTCCGGTTCATTGCCCATGATCGTGACGAAGTCGAAAGCACGCCGAGGAATGCGTGGTGGATCCACGCAAGACGGCGCGCCCTGGAAGGCGTAGATCGTCTCGGAGAGACAGGTAATGGCGGCCCGCTACAGCGACGAACAGATCCAAGCTCTCCTCGCCGAGCGCAAACCCCTGCCGGACGACTGGCGAGGCAGGGTTCAGCTCCGCTCCAAGCGCGGCCACAAGGAGCGGGACCTCGCCATCGACGGCGTCGATGGCAGCCGGTTCCGCCTCATCCTTCGTCAGAACGACATCAACGCCTTCGACTTCTCCATCATCCTCGCCGTCGAGGTCCCCAACTCCAACCAGCTCTTTCGCCTCCGTCGCTACAATGGGAGGAGCCACGAGCACACGAACCATCTCGAGGGCGACACCTTCTACGACTTCCACATCCACATGGCGACCGAACGTTACCAGGAGCTGGGCACCCGAGAAGATGCCTTTGCCGAAGCCACCGATCGCTTTGACGATTTCCATGGTGCCCTTCGTTGTCTGTTGGAGGATTGTGGCTTTGCCTTCCCTGACGATCCCCAGGGGAGCCTCTTCGAGGAGCTCTGACCATGGCCGTTGAGAACATCGAACGGGACTTTCACGCCAAGGTCTCCGAACGGATCCGCCTGTGCTCGGAGGGAATGGACCGTTACCGGGTCTTCACCCCCTTCCTGTTCGAGGACGGCGACCACCTCGCCATCGTCCTCAAGCGCGAGGGTGGAAGCTGGCTGCTGTCCGACGAAGCCCACACCTATATGCACCTCACCTACGACCTGGACGAGCGGGATCTCCAGCGTGGCATGCGCCAGAAGGTGATCGCCAATGCCCTGTCCACCTTTCAAGTCGAAGACCGCGATGGAGAGTTGGTCCTCCGGGTGGTCGACGATCGTTACGGCGATGCCCTCTATTCCTTCGTCCAGGCGCTCCTCAAGATCACCGACGTCTCCTACGTCTCCCGCGAACGGGTCCGCTCCACATTTCCGGACGCCTTCCGCTCTCTAGTCTCGGAGACGGTACCGGAGGATCGCTGCACCTTCGACTGGCATGACGCCGACCACGACCCCCATGCCATCTACTCGGTGGACTGCCGGATCAACGGCATGGCTCGACCCCTCTTTGTCTATGCCCTGCCCAATGATGATCG
>DASWHD010000204.1:0-7052 GCA_036393335.1 bacterium | reverse complement strand
GAGCGCCGGCGGCCAGTTCCGTTCGATGTAGCCGGCGCCCACGGACTCGTTGAGCAACGCCTCCGACTTCAGGGCGGCGATCACCCGGCCGCAGAGCGTCTCGCCGCTGGAGGAGTGGCCCGCCCCCAGGTCGATCACCTTCAACCCGTCCGCCTCCTGACCGTCCGCCACGACCGCGAACCGGTAGTCCCCCCACACCTCGTCCTGCGCCGCCTCCTCCGCGTCCTTGACCTTCGTGTGGAGCTCGACGCGGTCGCTCTTGTCGAACTCCCCGCCGAGGGTGCCTTCCGCAACCTCCCGCGCCACCCGCTTCCAGGCGAGCATCAGCTCCACCCGCTCGCGCAGCTCCCGGCCGGGCTTCTTGAGGCACCAGACCAGCGCACCAGGATACAAGCGCGGTGATTTCCCGCGTTGCCGCGTCCACTCGGCGAGCTGGGTACGGAGCGGACCGCCACCGGTCCAGTCGACATCAGGCTCGGCGACGACGAGGGCGAGTCGCGGCGTATCCGGGATCTCCGCCCCGTCCCTAGGGAAGACCGCCACCGGGATGCTCGCCCCGCGCCGAAACTCATCCTCGACCAGCCTACGAACGGCGGGCTCGATCTCGGTGGCGGGATCGAGGGAGCGCATCCGGTCACTCACCACCTTCTTCAGCGTCGGCTGGTAGCCGATCCGGAAACCGTCCGATCCCACCTTGCGGATGAAGTAGCCACGGTCTTCCAGCGCCAGCGCGGCGTTGTCGATGGACGTCGTATCCACCTCCGGCTCACCGAGGGCGAAGCGCAGCTCCGGCAGGTGCGCGACCTTGTCCGTCTGCCCCCCCGACGACTCGAACAGGATCGCCGCGCCCACGCGCCGGTGAAGATCCCGCAACGGCCCCCGCGTGTCGGCGTCCAGCGCCTTGGCGTGCGCCTGCTCGCCGGCGATGTCCGCCCCGATCGCCGCGCCCAGGCGGGACTCGCCGAGCTGGCCCAGGACCACGCTTTGAAACCCGTTTTCGCCGAGGGGCGCCGAGCCGAGGGTGATGAGGGGCTCGCGCCGCGCCTCGGTGAATCCCGTGCGGTAGGCCCACGCGATCCACTGGGCGAGCATCGCCAGGGTGCCGCGCGTCTGCTGATATTGCGGCAGGGCCTGCCACTTGCGCTGGAAGACCGAGAGGGTCGCGGGGTGGAAGGGGTAGCACGCCGCGAAGCGCCGTCGCAGGAGGTCACGCGCCTTGGCCTCGGTCGCCGCCGAGTCCACCGCCGTCCACTCGGGCGGGAGCTGTGCCCGGCGCTCGAAGCACCAGTCGCCGAAGGCCCGGGCGACGTTCTTGCGGATCTTCTCGCTACCGAGGTCCTGGAAGAGCCGCCGGCGCACCACCTCGCTGATCTCGGTCTCGTCGTTGGCGATCAGGTCCTTGGCCACGCGCCGCACCACCTTCGCGATCCGGTCCTGCCACTCCTGGTCCCAGTCGGTCATCTCGACCTGGCTGCGCGGCAAGCTGATCACGCACGCGCCGTGGGTGGTGCCGGTGGTGGCGACGGTGAGGTTCTGGATGAAGGCGTGAAACGACTCCGCCATGCCACGGTGGCGGTTCAGGAAGTTGAGCACCTCGTCGAACAACAACAGCACCGGCGCGCCGGCCGCCTGAAAGACGCGGCCGATCGCCTCGGTGCCGGGCGGCGTGGTCTTGGCCGCCGTGCCGAGGGCCGCCACCCCCGCATCGCCGGCGAGCTGGCGGGCGATGTCGATCCACGGGGTCTCGCGACCCGGTTGCGGATCCCAGGCGTTGCCCACGAACACCGCCACCCGCGCCTGCGGCAGGTTGGCGATGCCCGCCTCCTGCACCAGGTCCGCCACGCCCGGATAGGCGATCGTCCCCTCGCCGTGGGTCGCCAGGTGGTAGAGGGTGGCGAGGGTGTGGGTCTTGCCGCCGCCGAACTGGGTGATGAGGGTGAGGACCGGGGCAGTGTTCTCGGTGCGGCCCGAGAGGCGGCGCAGCACCATGCCGGCGTGGTCACGCAGGGCGCGGGTGAAACAGGTCCGGGCGAAGAACTGCGCGGGGTCGCGGTAGTCCTCCGGCGCGGTGCCGGCGACCACCTGCTCCAAGGCGATGGCAAACTCGTCCGGGTTGAACGAGCGCCCCTCCCGGACCTCCTTGCGCGGGATCGCGACCTTGTACCAGGGCTCCATCAGGGTTGCTTCCGGCTGAGCGCGTCTTTGGGCAAAAGGCCCCGAATCTCTTTGCGGAGACGACGGGCGATCGTCACCGCCCGGCGGGCCTCGGCCAGGGGGATGTCGCCCCAGCCGGGGTAGCGGGCTCCCGTCGCGTATTCCGTGAGCCGTCCCTGCTCTTCGGCGCTGAGGCTCAGGCGCACCCGACCGGGCAACAAGCCCGCAAGGTTCTGGAGGTCGTGGGTCTTGGGGAAGTCGATGCCCTGCAGCACGAGCACCGCCTTGACGTACTTTTCCACGCATTGCTGGGCATGGAAACAGACCGTGTCCGTCGGGCAATCCGCACCCAGCTTGAGGGTGTGGGCTGCGGTCTTGAGGTCGTTCTCGGCCTTGGCCAGCCACTCGCGGACCACCTCGAGCACCCGCTCACGCTCGGGCATACAGGACCCTCCCTTCCCGCGCCGCGGGCCGCTCGATCGTGCCGGGAATCTCCTTGCGCCACGTGAACTCCTCGGGGGTCGTGACGAGGATGTCTTTCGGGATAGGGAACTCCCGCAGGGCGAGGCGGATCTCGAGCTGCTTCTCGCGCTTGGAACCGGAGACCGGCATGACCACCAACAGGTCGACGTCGCTGTCCGGCCCTCCGGTCCCCCGCGCGTGGGAGCCGAAGAGGATCACCCGCTCCGGCGCGAACCCCTCCACGATGCGGTTCACCATCGCCTCGATGGCTTCTCGGACCTCGTCCTCACCCATTGTGGGCTCCTTTTCTAACCTACCTTGGCACCGCCAAAAGCATCGCGTCCAGGAGCCGCTTCTCCTCGCTGCCCTTGGGGTAGTCCTCCAGGGCCGTGCCGGCAACGACCTCTTCCAGGTCGATGGCGGACTCGTCCGGATTAGACAAACCACCCTGCGAGAATTCTTCGTGCGGGATCGCCCCTTTGAACCAGGCCTCCATGGCCTAGGAGGGAGTGACCTTCGGGAGCAGAGCCCGTAACTCGACGGTCGGCGCGTCCGGCTTCTCGAACAGACGGCTCGCGCCGAGCACCTCCACGCCCACCAGTCGCTCGCCGGCCGCGAAGTCGAGGGTGATATCCGCGGTGAGCTGCACGTTGCGGCACTGGAACTCCCCTTCCAGCAGCCGGAAGTAGAGGGCGTCCGCCTCTTTGTCGTAAGTGATCTTCATCGTTGCTCGCCCTCTTGGAAGTAAAAAGTCGACGGTCACCACCACAAACCGCCCCTCTTCCTCGGCGACGACGGGCGCGACCTGTTGGATCCCGTAGTAGTGGCCATCCCACTCCCGCTGGAACTCCAGATTCAGCCGGTAGAGAAAGAGCCCGCGCTGGGCGGGTTCCCGTTGTCCGACGCGAATTGCCTCACGCACATCCTCCTCCCGCGCACCCCGCTCACGCATGCGCGCACGCGAGTGGTCTGTAAAGACGATCGGCTTCACCATTCCCTCCCCCTCGCTCATCGCGGCACAGCCAGGAGCATGGCGTCGAGCATGCGCTTCTCCTCGCTGCCCTTGGCGTAGAGATACGCGGAGGCGAGAGCGAGCCTGTCCAAGCTCATCAAGCGCCTTTCGCGGCCGGCCTCGGACAGCATCGTGACTCCGAACCACGGATCCATCGGCTCCTCCTAAGGGCGTTGCATCTTGGCGAACAGCGTGGCTGCGGAGTGCTTCAGACGCGCGAGGTTCGCATAGGCCACGCGCTCGAAGCCGCGGGCGCCCGCGTACATCCGGTAACGGATGCCGTCGGTGACGACCACGTCGCACGGCACGCCCAGGGTCGCCACGTACCCCTGCGCCTGCTTGAGCGCGCCCTCGACGCCCGCGCCCAGGCGCTTCGCCTCGATCACCAGGTGGCAGCTCTCGGGGGTACGGGGGAGCGAGCGAAACACCGCCACGTCGATGCGCCGCCACTGCACCGCGATGCGCTCCGGCGGCCAGCCGAGGGCGCGCAGGAGTGGCACCACGAAGTGCGCGATCAGCTCGTCCTCGCTCGGCAGCTCGCCGAAGCCGTCTCGATCCTGAAACAGCGGCACGAGGTCGGCCGCCTGGGCAACCAAGCCGGCGAGGGAGGGAGGCACCTCATCGAGACGCGACTCTTCGGCGGGTAGCCCGGGCAAGGGCGCCGTCTGCCAGTGGGTCGGCGGCGAGTGGAGGAAGCGCTCCGCGAAATCCAACACCTCCTCGGTGCCCACCCGCGAGCACCGCGGTGGATTGGCGCCAAAGACGTTGCTCGCGAAGACGTGCTCCTGGGGAAGGCGACACCAGCGCACGCGGCGGGCGTGCTGCAGGTCCCACCCGTTCACGTCGTCGAAGGCGTCGAGGTACTGATACTCGCCGGCCACGAGCCCTACCGCCGCGACGGCGGCGATCCCCGCACGCAACACGACCACATCCCCATCTGCAATCTCACTGGCAAAACGCCGCACGAAGCCGCCCTCGAACTCGCGATCCTCCCGCTCTGGCGTCCATGGTCCAGGGTCGCCCGGACCGATGAGTGCGACGCCATGCTTGAGGAGCACCTCCGCGTAGGACCGTGAAGCCGGCCCTCCGGAGATCTGCCAGGCCGCGCGCGTCATATCACGGCTCCCACCCTGCCGGCGGCCACTCCGCAGGCTCCATGCCAGAGGCCGACAGGAAGGCGCCGAACGCCCCCACGAGCTTGCGGAAGCTACGGCAGGAACGGTACGCGCTGGCGAGGTCGAAACTGGCGGTCAGGCGGGCCTGGTCGGTGGTGGGCAGGTAGGTGTAGCCAATACCCATCCGCCTCTCCAACTCCCCCTTGGCATCGCGAGGAGCCTCCGGGTCGGGATGCGCCCCGGCATCGGCACGGATGCCAGCCACTCCCTGAAGCGACTCGACCGCAGCGAGTAGCCACGCCTCGTACTCGCGGTTGGCCATGACGATGGCGCTTGGAATCGGGTTCGCCGCTTCCTGCGCCCAGGCCGCGAGAGTGGGAGCCAGCTCCTTCGGGCAGTCGTCGTCCGCGTCGAACAGGATGAGGATGGCGCTGCAGCCCGGCGTCAGCCGCGCAACCCGCACTGCGTCCTGCAAGGCGTCCCTCTGCACGAGCTGCGTGCGCCTGCGCCGATGCGGTCGCGCGACCTGCACATCCCAGGCCTGCGCCTGCTCGGCCAGGCGCCGCAGGAGCACGGGCGCTGCCGCCACGTCGCCCTGACCTTCGACGATCGGCTGCACGATCATCGCAGGTCCTCGAAGAGGAGGGCCGTGTCGATTTGCCCGTCGAAGAGAGGTCCCGACTCGAGCGCGTTCGCGCGCAAGAGCTCCCCGGCACCCATGAGGTGATCCTGCAGGGCCCGCCGGTTCGCGTCGGACACGGCCGCGACGCGGGTTGCGCCTTCGCTCCACTCCACCACCCGCAGATGGCGATCCGTGATCCACTTCGCGTCGAGCAAGTCCGGGCTGTGCGTAGTCACGACGACCTGCATGTGCTTGCTTGCGTGCAGCAGGAGGTCGAGCACCGATTCGAGCGCCCCCGGATGGATCGTCGCCTCCGGTTCCTCCACCGCGATCAGGGACGGGCGGGGTCTCTGGAACACCGCGGCGAGGAACCCGATCGCGCGCAGCGTGCCGTCGGACATGCTGAAGCCCTCGAAATTCAGCCGTTTCGGCTTCTCGTCACCCCATTCCTGGGTGAACTGAAGCGCGAGGTTCTTGCCGTGCTTCTGCACCCGCACGCGCTTCGTGTTCGGGACGATCGTGGCCAGGATTTCCGAAATGCGTGTGAAGTCCTCCGGCGACTGCCGCTCGATTTCTTTGAGCACGCTGGTGACGTTGGCGCCATCCGGCTTCAGCGCGACGCCACTGTCGGGCTCCTGCATGTCGCGGAGCTTGCCGGGTTCGATGGAGTAGACGCGCATGCCGGCGAGCGCACGCAGCACCGGCGAGAACCTCTCTTCTCCGCCGATGACCGGCAGGCCGAGCGCGGCCGGGTCGAGCGCCGGCTTCAGACCCTCGACGTTGGAGCGGAATCGGATCCCTTCGCGATCGAACCAGGCGCGCGACGGTTCCTCGCCGATGGAGCATTGCTCGCGCACCACGGAGAACCCGTAGTTCTTGAGCGCCTTGATCTCGAAGGCGTAGAAGCCGTGGCACGCCTCACCGTTCTGGCGGGCGAAGTTCACGCGCATGCCCAGGTGCGGGGGATAACTCTTGCCCGAGGAACGATTACGAACAGCCGAGATGCCTCCCTGCCGGTCGAAGACCGCCTGGAGCGGCGACGCCATCGCTTCCGCGAGGAACGAGAACGCGCTGACGAGGTTGCTCTTCCCCGAGCCGTTGCGCCCGACGAAGATCGTCGGGTTGTCGAGCTCGATGCGCGCCGTCGGGACGCTGCGGAACCGCTTCAAGACGAGACTGCGGATCATTGGGTCCATGGTATTCACCTCGGCACCGCCAGAAGCATGGCGTCCAGGAGGCGCTTCTCCTCGCTGCCCTTGGGGTAGAGGGCGGAGAGGGCGTTGGCGAGGCGTAGGAAGTCGGGGCCGCGCTCCTGCTCCCCCTTGAGCAGGGCACGCAGGCCGTTCGTGCGCCCACCAGCCTGGAGCAGCATGGCCGCGTGCACCCGGTCGAGGGTTGTCGCCGCCACAGCCATGGCTCCCTCTCCCGCTGGGAGAGGGCCGGGGTGAGGGCGCCCTCGGCCGCCGCGCCGCCGCACCCGGACCGCCTCCCCCTGCTCCAACCCTGGGAGGGCGAATTGCAAACCACCGGTAGGGTCCGCTTCCAGCCGCTCGGCGGCCGCCGTGGCGCCGTCCTCGCCGAAGAGCTGGCGCGCGCGTTCGGCGATGGGCAGGAGGCGCACGACGCCCTTCTGGGTCTCGATCACCCGCCCCTCCCACTTCGGCAGCTCGATGCCGAGGGGCTGGGC
>DASWHD010000203.1:0-2127 GCA_036393335.1 bacterium | reverse complement strand
CTCGACACCCCGGTCGGCGGCCTCTTCGCCGATGCCCTCATGGAGCGGATCGCCTGGTTCCGCCGCCCGAGCCGGGCCGAGCAGGAACGCGACCTCGCCTACACCTACCTGGCGCGCGGCGACTACCTGCGCGCCGCCCTCTACGGCCAGGAGGCGTACCTGAGCCAGGAGGTGGCGGCGCGGCGCGGCGCGGTCGACGACTACCTGGAGCGCGAGCGGGTGCGCGACGCCGCGACGGATCCGGCCTTCCACAAGCTCAAGCAGGTGCGCAATGCCCTCGCCCACGGCCTGCGACCCGATGATGACGAGGCCCGCCGCATCGTCCAGGGCGCCGGCTACCTAGGGTCGGCTTTGCGGGATTGCTTCGAGAAGCTGCTGCCGCGGCCAGAGTATGGGGCGAGGAAGTGACGGTGGCACAGGGCTGTTTTTAAAGTATTATCGGGTCTGTATTTGGTCCTTATAGGAGTCTCCATCATGGGTGAGGTCAACGTCTCCGAGGACATCGTGCCTCTCGGCGAGTTCAAGGCGCGAGCGGCGCAGTTCTTGCGCCGGCTGAAAGGGTCTCGCCAGCCGCTGGTGATTACCCAGAACGGCCGTCCGGCGGGGGTGTTGCTCTCGGCGGTGGAGTTCGACCGCTTGCGGGAGCGCCAGCGCTTCCTGGAGTCGGTGGCGGCGGGGATTGCCGATGCGGACGCCGGGCAGGTGCTCGATTCCGCGGCCTTACGGAAGGCGCTAGCCAAGCGGCGTACACGTGACTCTGCGCCGTGAAGGTCGTCTGGACCCGGCAGGCCTTCGCACGGCTGGCGGAGATCGAGGACTACATCGCCCTCGACAGCGCGACCGCCGCGGTGGCACACACCGAGAAGTTGATTGCGCGGGCCGAGGCCCTCGCCGCCTTTCCGGAGATGGGCCGCAGCGTGCCCGAGCTACAGGGCAGCGGCCTCCGGGAACTGATCGAGGGCAGCTATCGCATCGTCTATCGGATTCACAGGCGGCGGATCGAGGTGCTCACGGTGTTCGAGGGCCACCATTTGTTGCCCGTGGAGGACTTGCAGGAGGAGGGGTGACCGGAGCCGCAGGCGATAAGAAGGTGGCGCCGGCCCGCTGGCCACTGGGATCTCGTCACCGCCTGTCTGGTCGATGGGCTGCCGCTGGTGACGAAGGACGAGGCCATCCGCGCGTGGGGTCATGTGGAGACCGTCTGGTGAGCTGGCAATCGCCGAAGGGATTCGGCTCCTACCCGATGACCACCCGCAAGCTCTACCTCGTCGCTTACGACATCTCCGAGCCCAAGCGGCTGGCTCGTGCCCGCGATGTGTGCCGCGAGTACGCCACCGGCGGCCAGAAGCCGGTCCACGAATGCGGGCTCCCCCCGGCCCGGCGGGCGTATCGACCTGCCTTGGAGGTCACCCAGCCACGACCTGATGGGCTAGCTGAAGGTCCTCAGGAGAGATCGGGAAGAGATCGGTGTGTTAAGATCTGGTCGTTATTTCTGACCAGTTTATGGAGCCGCCATGAAGACCGTCCCGGCCACGGAGTTCAAGATTCACTGCCTCGCCCTGCTGGAGCAGGTCAACCAGAGCCGCGAGCCGCTGGTGGTGACCAAGCACGGCCGGCCCGTAGTCCAGGTGGTGCCGTATGTGGCGGCGGATGAGGGCGAGGCCAACCCGCTGAAGGGGAGCGTGGTCTTCGAGGGGGACATCGTGTCGCCGCTGGACGTTCTCTGGGAGGCGGCGCGGTGATGGTCCTCGACACCCACGCCTGGATCTGGTGGGTCACCGAGTCCCCCAAGGTCTCCCGCAAGGCGCGGCGCGCGATCAACGAGGCCGATGGCCTCGGGGTTCATCCGATCTCCTGCTGGGAGGTGGCCATGCTGGTGGCGAAGGGACGGCTGGCCCTCTCGCTCGATGTGGCGGAGTGGGTTATCCAGGCCCTCCGCCGGCCGAAGATCCGATTGCTCCCCTTTCCGGCCGAGCAGGCGGTGCTTGCCACCCGTCTTCCCGGCGATCTTCACGCCGACCCGGCCGACCGCTTCATCGTGGCCGCGTGCCTGGCCGGCGGTCTACCGCTGGTGACGAAGGACGAGGCCATCCGCGCGTGGGGTCATGTGGAGACCGTCTGGTGAGC
>DASWHD010000202.1:0-3047 GCA_036393335.1 bacterium | reverse complement strand
AGATGCGCTCCGCCAGGCGGTGGTAGCCGGCGGCGTTGGGGTGGATGGGATCGGACTTCAGGGCGGGGTCTTGCTCGATCTCGGCGAGGCTCGCGCCGTCGTACGGCACGGCCAGCTCCTTGGCCAGGTCGGCGTAGAGGTCCGGCGGGCGGAAGAACAGGCCGAAGCGGGGCACGCCGAGGAGCACCACCGCGGCGCCGCGGCCGCGCGCCGTCTCCGCCATGGTCCGTAGATTGGCCGCGAGGTCCGTCTCGCTGCGCCGCTGCAGGATGTCGTTGCCGCCGTGGAGCAGGACGACCAGGGCCGGCCGGTGCGCGTCGAGCAGACCCGGTAGCCGCTTGACCCCGGCGGCCGTCGCCTCGCCCGGCACGCCCGCGTTGATCACCGTGCGGCCGGTGAGCTCCGCCAGGACCGCGGGGTAGGCCTCGGCGGGGTCGGCGCCGGTGCCGAAGGTGAGGCTGTCGCCGAAGGCGAGGATCGTGTCGCCCGGTGCCAGGGCCGGCAAGCGCGCGGGGCCGCCGGAACAGGCCCATGCCAGGACCAGGATTGCCGCCCCCAGGCGTGCCATGCAGATCACGGTTCGACCCCGGGCCGGTATCCCCACTCTCCGCACGGTGTCTCTCCCTTTACCTCGATAAGCGGTCGATACGCCCCTTATCGGCTGTGATTTCTTGGGGAAATGGGAGCGTCACCTATTAACATGAGCATCGCAGACCGCGCACCGCCTACATTACAGGATCGGGCAGGTGCCACGACCGCGAACGCCGCGAGCCACACCCCATCCGGGTCCGCGGAGGCGGATCTCCGCCCGCGCCGGTCGCCCTGGCCGGCGGCGCAATTGGGGATCCAATCCGTCGTGCCCATCCTGGCAGGTGGGGGCACCCGTTTGCCGGCCCACGTCGGAGTCCTGCGTGGCCTGGCTGAGCTAGGGGTATCGTTTACCGACCTGGTCGGGGTCTCCGGCGGTGCGATCGTCGCCGCGCTGCACGCCGCCGGCCGTTCCCACGACGACCTGCGTGACCTGGCCCTGGAAGTCGATTTCAGCCAGTTTCTCGGCAGCTCTCTATGGCGCCTCGTCCGAGAGGGGGGACTGTCGTCGGGCAACCGGTTCGAGCGCTGGATGGATGACCAGATCGGCGGTGTGACCTTCGCGGACCTCCCTCTCGATCTCCATGTCGTCGCGACCGACGTGCGCTCGGGCGCACCGGTGATCTTCGACCGGCACCTCACCCCCGCGCTACGGGTCGCGCGCGCGGTCCGGTTTTCCATGGGCATCCCCTTGCTGTTTACCTTTCAGGACTACGGCGGCCACCTGTTGGTGGATGGCAGCATTCTGGCGGAGGACGCCCTGCGCCGGGACTGGTGCGGCGACGGCACCCCCGCGGTCTGTTTCCGGCTGCGCAGCTCGGGCCAGCGACGCCGCTACACCTCCCGGCGTTGGTTTCCTCTCGTCCACCATCTGAGCCTGCTGCTGCGCACGTTTCTCAACACCCTCTCCCGGGAGTACGTCACGGATGCCCACTGGTACCGGACGGTGGTGGTGGAGACCGGTGATCTGTCGCCGGTTGAATTCAAGATGACGCGGGAGGAGAAACAGCGTCTCTACGACGCCGGATATCACGCGACGCTGGATCACCTGCCCTGGAAGCTCGACCGGGCGCTGCACCCTCCGCGGTGACGTCGTCCGCAGCCGCACCCGAGGATGACGCCGGCTCCGTCGAACGGCTGAGCGGCCTCCACATGGAAGACACCAAGACGCGCAGGTGCAAGGAATGTTCACGACGAAGGGATGAGGTACGATCACGTCTTCGTGTCCCTATGGGCGTTTGTGGTCTAAGGAGAACAGGGGTGCGAAAATCGGCTCATGCATGAGATGTCGCTGGCGCAGGGAGTGGTGCGGATCGTGGCAGAGCAGGCGGTCGCGCAGCACTTCACGGCGGTGAAGACCGTGTGGCTGGAGCTGGGTGCCCTGTCCCACGTGGAGCCCGAGGCCCTCGCCTTCTGCTTCGACGTCGTCGCCCGCGACACCGTGGCGGAGGGGGCGCGACTGGAGATCCTGCGCACCCCGGGCCAGGGGTGGTGCATGGCTTGCGCACAGGCGATCCCGGTGGCAACAAGGCTCGACCCGTGCCCCCGATGCGGTGGCTATCAGGTGCAGGTGACCGCGGGGGACGCGATGCGGGTGAAGGAACTGGAGGTGGTGTGATGTGCACGACGTGTGGTTGCGGCAACCCTGACGGCCCGCCCGGCGGCCTTCATCACGGCGACGCCGGCCGCGATCACCACTCCCACGACCACGGCCACACTCACGAGCACGAGGCCGAGACCCGCCGGATCGCGGTGGAGCAGGCGATCCTGGCGAAGAACGACGCCTACGCCGCGAACAATCGGGCGTTGCTCGGGGAGCGCGCGATCCTCGCCCTCAACCTGGTCTCCAGCCCCGGCTCGGGCAAGACCACCCTCCTGGTGCGGACCATCGCGGCATTGGGCGACGCGGTCGCGATCGCGGTCATCGAGGGCGATCAACAGACCAGCCAGGACGCCGACCGCATCCGCGCCACGGGCGTGCCGGCGGTGCAGATCAACACCGGCAAGGGGTGTCACCTGGACGCCCACATGGTGGGACACGCTATAGAACAGCTCTTCTCAGAGGCAGCGACGGACGCGGATCTGCCCGGATCTTCGGGCCGTGTCCTCGGCCGTGCTCCTCAACGTACTACCCGTACGCCTGCGTCGCCCGGCCTGCGGGCCGGTCCGAACCTCCCGGCACCTACGCGCCCGCCTCCTCCTGGGCGGAGCGGGGCGGTGCCGCTGGAGAACGGCATCCTGTTCGTCGAGAACGTCGGCAACCTCGTCTGTCCCGCGCCGTTCGACCTCGGCGAGGCCCACAAGGTGGTGATCCTGTCGGTCACCGAGGGGGAGGACAAACCCCTGAAATATCCCGACATGTTCGCCGCCGCCGATCTCATGGTGGTGAACAAGGTCGACCTCCTGCCCTACGTGGAGTTCGATGTGGCGCGTTGCGTCGCGTACGCCCGGCGCTGCAA